>NZ_JAWLFK010000040.1:0-21098 GCF_041685615.1 Thioalkalivibrio sp. | reverse complement strand
CACTGTTTGAACGCTATGCCCCACTGCGTGACTGGCTCGCCACGGAGCTTGGAGTCCCCGTCCGGATTGAGTCGGCGCGCACACGCGATGTATTTCACCGCAGGCTCTCCGCCGAACGCTACGACCTGGTCTTTACGTCACCGCACGTGGTACCCATCCTTGAGGAAGAGACAGACTATCGTCCCGTGGCCGCGACCCGGGATCGATTGGCAATCCTGATTGCCGTGCCTCCCGAGTCAAACATCCACACCGTCGAGGACCTCGCGAACGTCCGCATCGCGGCGCCTTTCGAGGAGAGCCTTGCTGCGGCCTTCCTGAGTCAGACGCTCTCGGAAATTGTGTGGCCAGAAGGATCTGACCCGCCGAACGTCCGCCACCATCACCATCACAGCGCCGCCGTCACGACCTTCCTCCGTGGCGAGGCGGAAGGCCTGGTTCTGGTCACGGATGGCGACCTGGTCGACACGCAACGTCGCGCCGCGACGCCTTCGATGTCGCTCGGCGACGGGACACTTGTACGGGTCATTTCAGCCTCGCCCAGCTTTCCGGGAATGACCCTGCTGGCCCGCCAGGAGTTGCTTGCGAAAGCCCCGGACCTGACGGAACGTCTACGCGCTCTGCAGGACACGACCCGGGGCCAGCAGGTACTGCGCGGCATACGGCACCGGGGCTTCATGGCCGTCGAGGAAACCGACTTTCGAGCTTTTGCCCAGAAGGCGTACCACCGGAAACTTCCATCGCTCGGAACCACGGATGATTGACCGCCGTAACCCGGCCCAACACGCCTGCGTATGGGCATCGACTGCCGGGTCCGGTAGAATCACGAGCGTTGGCCCCGATTCCCGTCGCACCACAAGAGACGGGCGCGCACGCGCCCCGGATACTCCATGACCCTGCCCGGCCTGGATCCCACCGATTTCGGCCCGTCCATAACCGTTTCGCCCGGCCGAGGCGGAACCAGGCCTGCATGCGCCTGAATTTCGCCTGGCAGATCATTATCGGCACGGTCGCGATCCAGGTCGCGATGGTGGCAGTACTGATGTTCAGCGGCATCTCCCAGGTGCAGCAGAATCAGTCGCAGATGCTCGAGCGTTTTGCCGAACAGCAGGGCCGCCTGCTGTCCAGCGCGCTGACCCCCGGGCTGGCCTACGCCGACCCGGCCATGCTGCAGGACCTTCTGGACCTGGTCGCGGACGATTCCCACGTCCTCTACGCCGTGGTGCTCGACACCCAGGACCAGCCCATGGCCTCGGTAGGCATCTCGCCGGATGCGATGCCGGACCGTGCCGACGGAATCCATACCACTCCCGGACAGATCGAGATCCTCCGCGACATCGAACTGGCCGACCAGCCTCTCGGCACCCTGGCGGTCGGCTATTCCACCGACGCCATCGACACCCTCTCCGCCGACCTGCTGGAGCGCAATGTCCTGCTCGCGCTTGTGGTCCTGCTGCTATCGATGCTCGCCGCCGTCATCTTCAGCCTGATCGTCACTCACCGCCTGCGCCTGCTGAACCTGGGCGGCAAGGCCCTGGAAGCCGGCCGCCTGGACCACCGCATCCGGGTACGGTCGCACGACGAGTTCGGGGATCTGGCGCGCACCTTCAACGATGTCGCGGCCCATCTGGGCACCACCCAGGCGACACTGGAACAGCAGAACCAGCAGCTCAACCGCTCGGTCGCGCGCCTGGAGTCCATGCTGGGGGGCGCCAACGCCATCCTGTGGGAGTCCAACCCCGCCACGCACGAATGGGAATTCGTGGCCGGTGATACCCGGCGCCTGCTGGGCTTCCCCGCCCGGAGCCTGAGCCGCGGCGAACTGCGGACCCGCCACATCCATCCGAGCGATCTGCCGCGAGTACAGAACGCCACCCGGGAGAGCCGGAACCAGTCGCGTACCGTGGACTACCGCTTTGCCCATCGCGACGGCCAGTGGATCTGGCTGCGCGACATTCTCTCCTGGGCCACGGATGACGACGGCCGCGCGAGTCTGCGCGGGCTGACACTGGACATCACCAGCCACCGGCGCACCACGGATGCCCTGGCCGAGAGCGAGAATCGCTACCGGGACGTGGTGGACCATATCTCCGAGGTGATCTTCCGGACCGACGCGAATGGCCGCTGGACCCTGCTCAACCCGGCCTGGGAAAATCTGACGGGCTTCAGCGTGGAAGAGACCCTGGGGCGCCCGATGTGCGACTTCGTCGCACCCGAGGACCACGACGACGCGCGCAGCTTCTGCACCACGCTGCTGGAGGGCGGTTCCGACGCCCAGTCCGACGAGATTCGTCTGCAAACCCTGGATGGGGATATCCGCTGGGTCAGCGTCTACGCCAGCGCCCGTTTCGACGATCACGGGCAGGTCATGGCCACATTCGGCACGATGACCGACATCTCCGATCGCAAGCAGGCCGAGGACGAAATCCGTCGTCTGGCCTTCTTCGACGGGCTGACCCACCTGCCCAACCGCACCCTGCTGCACGACCGCCTGGGCCAGGCCCTCGGCAACACGGAGCGCAGCCACCTACACGGTGCCTTGCTGTTTATCGATCTCGACAATTTCAAGGACATCAACGACACCCTCGGACACGCCGTGGGCGACGACCTGCTGCGCCAGGTCGCCGAGCGCATGCAGGACTCGGTCCGCGAGGCGGACACTCTGGCCCGGCTCGGCGGCGACGAGTTCGTGGTCATCCTCAACGATCTCCACGCCGACCCGGCCCGCGCCGCCACCCAGGCCGAGGCGGTCGGGCGCAAGCTGATCGACATCCTGCACGAACCCTTCGAGCTGGCCGGCCAGAAACGCCACATCACCCCGAGTATCGGGGCCACCCTGTTCAGCGGGCGCAGCCTCGGCGTGGAGGAGATCCTGAAGCAGGCCGACCTCGCGATGTATCGGGCGAAGAACGCCGGTCGCAACACCGTGCGTTTCTACGACCCCGAACTTCACCGGGCCGTGGAGGCCCGCTTCGAACTCGAAAGCGAGCTGCGCCATGCCCTCGACGGCGACGACTTCAGCGTGCACTTCCAGCCCCAGGTGGACGCCTCCGGCCGCGTCATCGGCGCCGAGCTCCTGCTCCGCTGGATTCATGCCACCCGCGGGGCGATCTCGCCCGGCGAATTCATCCCGGTGGCCGAACAGACCGGCCTGATCGTCCCGATCGGACGCCAGGTGATGCGCGCCGCCTGCCAGCAACTGGCCGCCTGGCGCCACCAGTCCGCGTTCCGCGACCTGACACTGTCGGTCAACGTCAGCGCCCGCCAGTTCCGCCACCGCCACTTCGTGCGCGACCTGGCCCATATCCTCGAAGAGACCGGCGCCCCCGGGAACCGCCTGAAGCTCGAACTGACCGAGAGCATGCTTCTGGAAAACGTGGAGACCGTGATCGCCCACATCGAGGAGCTGCGCACCCTGGGGGTCGAGTTCTCTCTCGACGACTTCGGCACCGGGTACTCATCGCTTGCCTACCTCAAGCGCCTCCCTCTGGCGCAGCTCAAGATCGACCAGTCCTTCGTCCGCGATGTGCTGGACGACCCGAATGACGCCGCCATCGCGCAGATGGTGGTCAATCTCGCCCACACCCTCGACCTCGACGTGATCGCCGAGGGCGTGGAGAACGACCAGCAGCGCGCCTTCCTCTTCGGCCTTGGCTGTCGCCACTTCCAGGGCTACCTGTACGGCCACCCCGACACCCTGGCAACGTTCGAGGCGCTGGTGCTGCGCCAATCCGGTAATGGCCACCCGGCCGCGAATCGCTGACTGTTCGATTTAATCGAATATGAAGGGCCGATTTTCGGCATTTTCATTCGTATAAATCGGATCTAGGCTACCGGGTATTCCATTCCTGACGAGCGGAGGCACGTCGACCCATGAACACCAAGATCCTGATCCTGTACTACTCCACCTGGGGCCACATCGAGCAAATGGCCGAAGCCGTCGCCCAGGGCGCCCGGGAGGTCCCGGATACCGTGGTCACCATCAAGCGCGTACCCGAGCTGATGCCGGACGAGGTGGCCCGCAACGCGGGCGCCAAGCTCGACCAGGCCGCGCCCATCGCCAGACCGGAAGAACTGGCGGACTACGACGCCATCATTATCGGCACCCCGACCCGTTTCGGCCGCATGGCCGCGCAGATGGCGAACTTCCTCGACCAGACCGGGGCCCTGTGGTTCGGCGACAAGCTGGTCGGGAAGGTCGGCAGCGTCTTCGGTTCCACCGCGTCGCAACACGGGGGCCAGGAGACGACACTGGTCTCCACCATCGTCAATCTCCTGCACTTCGGCATGACCGTGGTTGGTCTACCCTACACCGAGAAGCGCCTGCTCGATGTCAGTGAGGTCTCCGGCGGCACACCTTACGGGGCGACCACCCTGGCCGACGGCGACGGCTCGCGCCAGCCGAGCGAAAACGAACTGGGCATGGCCGCCTCCCAGGGGCGTCACGTGGCCGAGGTTGCACGGGCCCAGCGCCTGGGGCGCGAGGCCGGCTGACCGAGCCGGTCCAGCAGCCGGTGGTCGCCGCGTGTCCGCCGGCTGGTAGCCTATGCTGAACCCAACCCGGGGTCGCTTTCCCCGGGTCACAACGCGGGCCCGGCCCGCCTGCTACAAGGAGAGTATCGACATGGACCACACCCTCGACGACAGCGGCAAGCTCATCCTGCGCCTCGCCCTCGGCATCATGATCCTGCTGCACGGTATCGCCAAGCTCAGCGGCGGCGTCAGCGGTATCGAAGGCATGCTGACCGATGCGGGGCTCCCTGCAATCCTTGCCTATGGCGTCTACATCGGCGAGATTCTCGCCCCGATCCTCGTGATCATCGGCCTGTATTCCCGCATTGGCGCCGTGATCATTGCCATCAACATGGTCTTCGCCATCGGTCTGGCGCATACCCACGAGATCTTCCAGCTCACCGGCACCGGCGGCTGGGCCCTTGAACTGCAGGGCATGTTCCTGTTCGCGGCGATCGCCCTGGCCCTGGCTGGTCCCGGCCGGTTCGCGATCAATCGCCTGTAGTCATCACGGCAACCCGGGGCGGCGCAATGCCGCCCCTTTCGGGTACCATGCGCGACCCTGATCCCCGCGCAGACCGTCCGCCATGAGCAATACCCAGACGCTGATCCTCGCTGCCCCACAGATCCTTCCGGTTGTCCCCCGCGACACCCTCCTGCAAGACCACGCCCTGATCATCCGCGACGGAACGATCCACGCGATCGAACCACAGGCGACCGCGCGCGCCAACCATCCCGATGCCGAGTACCGCGATCACCCCGGACAGATCCTGATCCCCGGCCTGGTGAACGCCCACACCCACTCCGGGATGAGTCTGCTGCGCGGCATCGGCAGCGACCGCCCGTTGATGGAATGGCTCAAGGGCTTTATCTGGCCGGCCGAGGGGAAGCTGCTCTCGCCCGAGTTCGTGCGCGCCGGCACCCGGCTCTCCATCGCCGAGATGCTGCGTGGTGGCACGACCTGCTTCAGCGACATGTACCTGTTCGTGGAGGATGCCGCGCGGGTGGTCGACGAGACCGGGATCCGCGCCTCGCTGGGCCTGACCGTTTTCGATTTCCCCACCCCCTGGGCCTGCACCGCCGACGAGTACTTCCAGCGGGGCGCCGATGTGGTGGCCACATGGGGGCAGCATGACAGGATCGCCTTCAACGTGGCCCCGCACGCGCCCTACACCGTTGGCGACGCGAGCCTGGAGCGTGTCGCCGAACGGGCTCGCGAGCTGAACGCGCCCATCCATATCCACATCCACGAGACGGCCAGCGAGGTGGCCGACGCCCTGCGCGAGCAGGGCGAACGCCCCCTCACACGCCTGGCGCGCCTCGGCATGCTGGACCAGCCTTTCATCGCTGTGCACATGACCCAGGTGGACGCGTCTGACCTGGACCTGCTGCGCGACCGCCCGGTGTCCATCGCCCACTGCCCGGAGTCGAACCTGAAACTGGCCTCCGGCTTCTGTCCGGTCACGCGCCTGCAGGACGCCGGCATCAACATGGCCCTGGGCACCGACGGCACCGCCTCGAACAACGACCTCGACATGATCGGGGAGATGCGCACCGCCGCCCTGCTCGCCAAGGGCGTCAGCGGGGATGCGGCCGCCCTGCCCGCCACCGCCGCACTGGAAATGGCCACCCTCGGGAGTGCCAGGGCCCTGGGTCTGGGGGATCGGATCGGGTCGCTGGAGCCCGGCAAGCAGGCCGATGTGGTCGCCGTGGACCTACAGGCCCTGGAACTGCAGCCCGCACACGATCCCAGCGCGCAGATCGTGTACGCGGCAACCCGCGATGCCGTGCGCGATGTCTACGTGGCCGGCCGGCCGTTGCTCCGCAACCGCGAACTGCTTACGCTGGACCCGCAGGACCTCCGCGCCGAAGCCGATGACTGGCGCATCCGGGTGCTGGCAACCCAGCCGCCCACTGCCTGAGCGAGACCGACCCCATGAGCCCCGAATCCCATTCCGAGCCGCAGTCCCAGGCGCACACGAACGTCGATAGTGCCGAGATCCACAAGTTCACGCACCGGGCGCACGAGTGGTGGGACCCTCAGGGCCCGTTCGCCACGCTGCACGCGATCAACCCGCTGCGCCTGGAGTGGATCGACGGTCAGGCGGACCTCGCCGGCAAGAAGGTACTGGACGTTGGCTGCGGCGCCGGCATCCTCTCCGAGGCAATGGCCGTGCGCGGCGCGCAAGTCACCGCACTGGACGCCGGCGCCGAACACCTTGAGGTCGCCCGCGAACACGCGACGGGGGCCGGGCTGGAGATCCCCTACCTCCACACCACCGCCGAGGAACACGCCGAACATCACGCCGGTGACTACGATGTGGTGACCTGCCTGGAGATGCTGGAACACGTACCCGATCCGGACGCGGTCATCGACGCGCTGGTGAAGCTCGTGCGCCCCGGCGGGTGGCTGTTCCTGTCCACCATCAACCGCACGCCACGCGCCTTCGCCGAGGCAATCCTGGGGGCGGAATACATCCTGCACATGCTGCCCACCGGCACCCATGAATACGGCCGCTTCATCCGCCCCTCCGAACTGGGCGCCGCCCTGCGCCGTCACGGCTTCGAGGTCACCGCGATGACCGGCCTGACCTATTCGCCCCTGAGCGGGCGTTATCGCCTGGTCGCCCGCACCGACGTGAATTACCTGATGGCCGCCCGCCGCGGCGACGCCGGCAGCGACGAATGACCCGCGAACTCGGATCGGTCCTGTTCGACCTCGACGGGACCCTGCTGGATACCGCCCCGGACATGCATGCAGCGCTGGTCACGTTGATGGCCGAGCACGATCGCGCGCCGCTCCCGTTCCACGCCGTGCGGAACCATGTCTCCCACGGCTCGCAGGCCCTGGTGGCACTCGCGTTCCCCGATGCCGACCCCCGCTTCACGGAGCATCTAAAGAAACGCTACCTGGAGATCTACGCCCGCGACCTGTGCCGAGCCACGGCCCTGTTTCCCGGGCTCGCCGAGCTGCTGGAGGCCTGCGACGCGCGCGGCTGGTCCGTCGGGGTCGTTACCAACAAGCCGGGCTGGCTCACCGATCCGCTGCTCGAGGCCCTCGGGCTCCATACGCGCATGGCGGCCGTCGTCAGCGGCGACACCCTGCCGCAGCGCAAGCCCGAGCCTGAACCCATGTGGCTGGCTGCGCGCCAGACCGGACTGCCCCCGGAACACCACTGCTACTGGGGCGACGCCGAACGCGACATCGCCGCCGGACGGGCCGCCGGCATGCCCACGCTGATCGCCAACTGGGGCTACATCAATGCCGACCAACATCCGGATCAATGGGGCGCCGACGCCGCCCTGGAGGAACCCGGAGACTTCTGGGCCTGGTACACCGGCGCCCCCGCCCCGGAGCACAGCCTTGCAGGCTGAGTCGGCCGGCCCCGCCCTCCCGCGCGGCGGCCAGGAGGCCTGAGTCGCGATGTCGCCGCATGTCCGTTCGGCCTACCGCCACTGCCGCCAGCGCGCCGCGGCGCATTACGAGAACTTCCCCGTCGCCTCCTGGCTGCTGCCCGGACGCCTGCGCGGGCCGATCGCGGCGGTCTACTGCTTTGCCCGCGATGCCGACGACCTGGCCGACGAGGACCCGCGTCCGGTCGCCGAACGGCGCCAGGCCCTGCTGGCGATGCAGGAACACGTCCAGATCCTGGAGGACCCGACCGCCGAACACGAGCCGGAGTGGATCGCACTGGCCGACGCCCGCGCCCGCTTCAACCTCCCGGCGGCACCGTTCTCCGACCTGATCGACGCCTTTCTGCAGGACCTCGAACAATCCCGTTACGCCACCTTCGGTGAGGTGATCGACTACTGCCGGCGTTCGGCCAACCCCGTCGGCCGGTTGCTGCTGCACCTCAATGGTGATCCCACCGAGGAGATGCTGGGCCATTCGGATGCGATTTGCTCCGCCCTGCAGCTGATCAACTTCTACCAGGACCTGCAGCAGGACCTTCAGGAGAACAACCGGATCTACCTGCCGCAGGAGGAGATGGACCAGTACGGCATCACCGAGGCGATGATCGCGGCCGGACAGACCACCTTCCAGCTACGCAACCTGATGCAGTTCCAGTACGCCCGCGCGGACCGCCTGCTGCGGGCCGGCGCCCCCCTGGGCAGCATGCTGCGCGGGCGCATGGGACTGGAAATCCGGGCCATCATCAACGGTGGCGCGCGCATCCTCTGGCGCCTGCGCCAACAGAATGACGTCTTCGCCCGCCCGCGCCTGCGCACCCGCGACGCCTGGATCATCCTGAGCCACAGCCTGCGTCCGCGCCGGCGCGCACGGACACGCTAGACCACCTTGCTGTACCGCTGCTGGCCTTCGGTGGCCAGGTAGGCGTCGAAGGCCATGGCCACGTTGCGCAGAAGCAGGCGGCCGCGCGGCAGCACATCCAGACGGCCCCTTGCGATGCGCACGAGGCCGTCGGCCTCCATGCCCTGCAGCCGTCGCAGCGCATCGCCGAACACCTCGCCGAATACGATGCCGTGACGCGCCTCGATCGCGGCAAAATCAACGCGCGAGTGGCACATCAGTTCACTGATAACGTCGCGGCGCAAACGGTCGTCGGCGCTCAGCGCCAGCCCGCGAAAGACCGGGAGGCGCCCGGCATCCAGGCGCGCGTAGTAGGCGTCCAGCTCGCGCAGGTTCTGGCTGTAGGTCGCGCCGACCTTCCCGATGGCGGTCGGCCCCAGGGCCACCAGGTCGTACTCCGCGCGCGTGGAGTACCCCTGGAAATTCCGCTGCAGCGTACCGGCACGCTGGGCCTCGGCCAGTTCGTCGTCCGGCAGGGCGAAGTGATCCATGCCAATGTAGACATAGCCGACATCGGTCAGCCGCTCGATCGTGGTCTCGAGGATGGCGAGCTTTTCCGCGGCATCGGGTAGGTCGGCCTCGCGGATCTGGCGCTGGGTCTTGAACATCTGCGGCAGGTGGGCGTAGTTGTAGATCGCCAGGCGCTCCGGTCGCAGCTCGAGGGCGCGTTCCAGGGTGCGGGTGTAGGTCTCCACCGTCTGCAGCGGCAGGCCGTAGATCAGGTCGAAGTTGGTGGACTCGAAACCATTGGCCCGGGCCTGTTCAACGGCCTTCGCCGTCACCTCGAAGGGCTGAATGCGGTTCACCGCCCGCTGCACGTCCGGATCGAAATCCTGCACCCCGAGACTGATGCGGTTGAACCCCAGCTCGCCCAGGAGGGGGATCGTGCCGGGGCGGACTGCGCGCGGATCGATCTCGATGGAGAATTCGCGCGCGTCGCTGTCATCGAGCCGGAAGTGGCGGCCCAGTATCTCCATGACCCGACGCAGATCCTCGTCCCCGAGATAGGTCGGCGTGCCACCGCCAAAATGCAGCTGACCCACCCTGCGATCCCAATCGAACAGCTCGCCCTGCAACTCGGCTTCGCGCTCCAGATAGTGAAGATAGCGCTGCGCGCGCTGGTAATTGCCGGTGACCACCTTGTTGCAGGCGCAATAGAAGCAGACCGTGTCGCAGAACGGGACATGCACGTACAGCGACAGCGGGCGCGCCGGTTCCGCCCCGTTGGTCGACTGCGCCGCCTCGGCATACGCCCGGTCGTCGAGGCCCTCGTGAAACTGGGGGGCCGTGGGATACGACGTGTAGCGGGGCCCGCTCACGTCGTATCGACGCAGGATCTCCGGATCAAATACCAGGCGTTGTTCCATCGGGTTCCCCTCGGCCATACGCCGCCCTACGGCTTCAGATTCCCACAGGCTACGGCCAGACCCCGATACCCGGCTTGATACAGGTCAACAATCCGCTTTCGGGGGCCATATCCCGCCCTTCGCGTTGCCTGTGCTAGCCTTCCCTCCCTGTACGACAGCCGCCACGCGAGAGCGCATGTCCCCCGACGAGTATTGCGAGGAGAAGGCCGCCCGGAGCGGCTCCAGCTTCTACTACGCCTTCCGCTTCCTGGAGCCGGACCGCCGTCGCGCGATCACCGCGCTCTACGCCTTCTGCCGGGAGGTGGACGACATCGTCGACGAGGTCAGCGAGGAAAGCATCGCCCGCACCAAGCTGGACTGGTGGCGCCAGGAGATCGAACGCCTGTTCGCCGGCGAACCCCGCCACCCCATCACCCAGGCACTGCAGCCCCATATTGCCCCCTTCGACCTCGGGCGCGAGTATTTCGACGAGATCATCGACGGCATGCAGATGGATCTCGACTACGACAGTTATCCGGACTTCACCACGCTGTCGCTGTACTGCTATCGCGCGGCCAGCGTCGTGGGCATCCTGTCCGCCCACATCTTCGGCTACCGCGACCGCCGCACGCTCAAATACGCCCACGACCTCGGCATGGCGCTGCAGCTCACCAACATCCTGAGGGACGTGCACGAGGACGCCATGCGCGGCCGGGTGTACATCCCGATGGATGAGCTGGGCAAGCACGGGGTCAAGCCGGAGGAATTCCAGGTCAACATCACCGCCGACCGCCATCGCGCCCTGTTCGCCGAACAGGCGGAACGCGCACGGCGCTATTACGACCGGGCCGAGGAACATCTCCCCGATGGCGACCGCTATGCCCAGCGCCCGGGCCTGATCATGGCGGCGATCTACCGTACCCTGCTCGACGAGATCGAGGATGACGGGTTTCGTGTACTCGAGCACCGGGTGCGCCTGACGCCGATCCGCAAGCTCTGGATCGCCTGGCGCACCGCGCGGCGTCTGAAGCGCGAGCAGCGACGCCGCGCGGCCTGACGCCATGGCCTCCGGTTCTTCCGCAGCGCCCGTCGCGGTGGTCGGCGCCGGCTGGGCCGGTCTCACCGCCGCACTCGCCCTCGCGCGGGCCGGACAGCCCGTGCACCTGATCGAGGCCGGCAGGACCGCGGGCGGCCGCGCCCGCAGCCTGGAGCTGGACAACACGGCCCTCGACAACGGCCAGCACGTCCTCGTGGGGGCCTGCCAGCAGACCCTGCAGCAGATCCGCGCGGTCGGGATCGATCCCGCAGCGGCCTTCCACGCCGTTCCCTTCGGCCTGCGGATGTTCGACCCCCGCGGCCAGACGCAGGCACCGGCGTTCGTCCTCGAGCCACGCTCGCCCCGGATGCCGGCCCTGGCCTCGGCCCTTTATCGGTCCCTCCCCGGGCACTCGCCCGCCATGCGGCTGCGTGCTCTGATCGGCGCCGCGGCGATTCTCCACCGCCCCGTTCGGCACGACCTTCCGGTGCTCGACTGGCTGCGACAGCGGCACCAGCCCGAGGCCCTCGTCCAGCGCCTGTGGGATCCACTGTGCCTAGCCGTGATGAACACCCCGACCCGTTTGGCCTCGGCCCGGATCTTCCAGAACGTCCTGCGCCTGGCCCTGAATCACGGCCCCCAGGCGGCCCGGCTCCTGATCCCGGCGTGTCCCCTGGGCGAGCTGTTCCCGCAACCCGCTTTGCGCGAACTGCGCCAGCACGATGCGCGCGTGGAACTCGGCCGCCGTATCACGGCCATCGAGCGCGACGCGACACACCCGGAAGCCCCCTATCGACTGCACGACCGTCAGGGCCGGACCAGCACTGCACGCGCCCTGATCCTGGCCATCCCACCCACCGCGACCGCCAGCCTGTTGCCGTCGGAACCCGGCTGGGACACCACACACCACGGTCTCGCGGCCATGGGGGCCCGCAGCATCTGCACCGTTTACCTGCGCTACCCGCACCCGGTGGCGGACCGCCCGGCCCTGCAGGGCCTGCTCGACCAGCACGGCCAGTGGCTGATCCCCCGGCACGTGGCGGGCGCGCCCCACTGGCTGGCCATCGTGATCTCCACCGCCGAAGACCTCGAACCGTTGACGGCGGACGCCCGATGGCGCACCGTCGCCCGCTCGCTGGAGCGGACCTTCCCCGAACTGGGGAAACCCGAAACCGGCCACAGCGTCTGCGAGCGCCGCGCCACGGTGGACGCCCGGGTGGATCTGGATCACCAGCGGCCGCCAGCCCGCACGCCGTGGCCCGGCTGCTATCTGGCGGGGGATTACCTGACCCACGCACTGCCGTCCACGCTCGAAGCGGCCGTACAATCTGGACTAGAATCGGCGCACCTGTTCCTGGAGGACCATCCTTGACCGACCTCGATATCCCCCGCCTCCTCGCCCATCGTCCCGAGCCGGGCGCCTTTGACCAGCGCGTGATCCTCGTCACCGGGGCCGCCGACGGCATCGGCCGCGCGGTCGCCGAGGCCTGCGCCGCGGCCGGTGCCACGGTCGTCCTGCTGGACAAGGACCTCAAGGGCCTGGAGGCGGTCTACGACCGCATCGAACAGGCCGGCCATCCGCAACCCGCGATCTATCCCCTGAATCTCGAAGGCGCCACGGTCAAGGACTACGGCGACCTGGCGGAGAACATCCGCGACTCGCTGGGCCGCCTCGACGGGCTGGTGCTGAACGCGGGCTGGGCCGGTGCCCTGATGCCGATGAAGAACTACGACCCGGAGCTGTGGTTCAAGGTCATCAACAGCAACCTGCACGGCCCGTTCTTCCTGACCCAGGCCGTGCTCCCGCTGCTGGAGGACAGCCCCACCGGAAGTCTCGTGGTCTCGACCCAGAACGCGCGCAAGGCCTTCTGGGGTGCCTTCGGGATGGCCAAGGCGGCCCAGGACGCCCTGATCGACATCCTTTCGCACGAACATCGCAATGAGCCCCGCTTCATCCACGTCAACGGCGTCGACACGGGCCCCGTGCGCACCCGCTTCCGGGCCGGCCACTACCCGGGGGAAAACGCGGAGCAACTGCCGGAGCCCGAGGCGGTGGTCGGCCCCTACCTGTACTTCCTCGACCCCGGCGATCGAACGACCACCGGCCTGAACATCAGCCTGGACGGCCAGGTACCGGCCCCCGAGCCAACCGCGTCCTGAGGCCGCTCACCCGCGGACCCGCGGCGGTTTGCCTGCCGGACGGCCCTTCCGGCGAACCTTGCCCGCCGCCGCCCGCGGCTTGCCACCCGGACGAGCCGCAGCCTCTACGCCATTGTGCTGGGTCTGGAAGGTCTGACCGCGCTTCTTCAACGCCTTGCCGCCCCGGGTAATCCGCCCACCCGCGGACGGCCTCGCCGATCCCTGACCCGTCCCGGCCGGCTGCCACGTCGGCACCAGATGGTGCTTCCCGTTGCCGATCAGGTCGGCCCTTCCCATCCGTTGCAGGGCATCGCGCAGCAGTGGCCAGTTGTTCGGGTCGTGGTAACGCAGGAACGCCTTGTGCAGGCGCCGCGCACGCACCCCCCGCGCCACCGGGACCCGTTCGCTGGCCTTGCGCCGGATCCCCCGCAACGGATCCCGCCCGGAGTGCCACATGGCTGTGGCCAGCGCCATGGGGCTGGGCAGGAATGCCTGTACCTGGTCGGCGCGAAAGTCATTGCGCTTGAGCCACAACGCCAACTGCAGCATGTCCTGATCCGTGGTACCGGGATGCGCGGCGATGAAATACGGGATCAGGTACTGCTCCTTCCCGGCCGCCTTCGAGTACTTCTCGAACATGGCCTTGAACCGGTCATAGGTACCCATTCCCGGCTTCATCATGCGGGACAGTGGGCCAGTTTCAGTATGTTCCGGCGCAATCTTCAAGTAGCCACCCACATGGTGGGTCACCAGCTCCTTCACGTATTCCGGGGACTCGATGGCAAGGTCGTAGCGCAGCCCCGAGGCGATCAGGATCTTCTTGATCCCCGGCAGGGCCCGCGCCTTGCGGTACAGCCGGATGAGCGGTGCATGGTCGGTGTCCAGGTTGCTGCAGATGCCCGGGTACACACAGGACAGCCGCCGACAGCTCTGCTCGATCTTCGGGTCCTTGCAGGCCAGCCGGTACATGTTGGCGGTCGGCCCGCCCAGGTCCGAGATCACCCCGGTAAACCCGTCGACCTTGTCGCGGATCTCTTCGATCTCGCGCAGCACGCTGTCCTCGGACCGGCTCTGGATGATTCGCCCTTCGTGTTCGGTGATCGAACAGAACGTACAGCCGCCGAAACAGCCGCGCATGATGTTCACCGAGAAGCGGATCATCTCCCAGGCCGGGATGCGGGCGTCGCCATAGGACGGGTGCGGCGCACGCGCATAGGGCAGATCGAACACCGCGTCCATCTCGGGCGTCGACAACGGGATCGGCGGCGGATTGAGCCACACCTCCTTGTCGCCATGGCGCTGCACGATCGCACGCGCGTTGCCGGGATTGGTCTCCAGGTGCAGTACCCGCGAGGCATGGGCGTACAGCACCGCGTCCCCCTTCACCTGCTCGAACGCGGGGATACGGATGACCGTCTCTTCGCGCGGCGTACCACGCGGGATCTGGCGCTGAAAGCGCACAACCTTCGCGCCCCCCTCTGCCCCGCCCTCGACGGCCTGCGAATCCTGCGCCTCGGCATCGGCGCAGGCTGCCGGCGAGACCATCGCGTAGGGGTCGGGGTTGGCATCCACCGGTCCGGGGGTATCGACCTCGCTGGAATCCAGCTCCACGTATCCGGCGGGCACCGCATCGCGCAGGAAGGCCGTCCCGCGCAGGTCCGTGATTTCGCGCGGGTGCTCGCCCGCCGCGACCCGATGCGCCAGCTCCACCAGGGCACGCTCGGCGTTGCCGAACAGCAGGATGTCGGCGCGCGAATCCAGCAAGACGGAGCGGCGCACCTTGTCCTGCCAGTAGTCGTAGTGCGCGATCCGGCGCAGGCTCGCCTCGATCCCGCCGGCCACGACCGGCACGTCCTTGTACGCCTCGCGGGCGCGCTGGGCGTAGACGATCACCGCGCGGTCGGGGCGCTTGCCGTGCACGTCCCCCGGCGTATACGCATCGTTGGAACGGATCTTTCGCTCCGCCGTGTAGTGGTTGACCATCGAGTCCATGTTCCCGGCGGTTACGCCGAAGAACAGGTTCGGCCGGCCCAGGGCCCGGAAAGGCTCGGCCGACGTCCAGTCCGGCTGGGCCAGGATGCCCACCCGAAAGCCCTGCGCCTCCAGCAGCCGGCCGATGATTGCCATGCCGAAGCTCGGGTGGTCCACGTAGGCATCGCCGGTCACCAGTACGATGTCGCAGCTGTCCCAGCCGAGATCGTCCATCTCCTCGCGCGTGGTCGGCAGAAACGGCGCCGTGCCGAAGCGCTTGGCCCAGTAGGGCTTGCGGGCGAACAGGGAATCGGGTGCTGCGGACATGACCAGGCTTCTTCCGGCGGGCGCCGGCAACAGGAAATGCGCGCATTACACGCCCGGCGCATCCCGAGATCAACAGGGCACGCCCGCGGGCGGGGTTTCACGCGACCGGGACCGGAGCCCCCCGGCCGCCCCTCATGGCAGGACTTGTGTCAGTAGCGCTCGATGAACAGGTCGATGGCAGGGCTCAGTGCCCCGCGCCAGCGCTGGGCCAGGGATTCGTCCCAGCGGGGGTCCACCTCGCGGGCCGTCTCCACCATGCAGTTCAGCCAGATCCCGTACAGCTCCGGCTCGACCGGCACCCGGCCATGACGACTGTGCACCTCGGCCATTTTTTCCATCGTCGGCGCCACGAAGCTTTCGCCCTCCGCATAACTGATGGCGGTGGAGATCGCCTGGCCCAGGGCCCGCTTCTGCTGCGACCAGTTGGTGGTCCGGAATGCCTGCGCCACTCGCTCGTCAGCCGCGAGGAAGCGCTCGTAAAAGCGATCCACGAAGTGGCCGGCCCGCCGGCAACGTCCGTAGCTCTGGTGCACGTCGGCGTAGCTCATCCCGTCCCCCATTTTCGAAAAATCGCGAGTCTAACGGGATTGTCCCGGGACCGCGTGATCCAGATCAAACGTCGCCGAGACCTCCTCTGCCGCAACCGCGAGGTCCGGCCAGGTGCAACTCGGCCAGGATATCCACCACGGGGGCAATCACCGCGCGCCATTGCTTTTCAAGGGCCGCGTTCCAGTCCGGGCCGGTTTCCCGCAGGGATTCAATCAGGCTCTCCACCCAGACCGGATACAGCGATGGGTCGATCGGGACCTCGCCGTGCTGGCTGTGGACCTGAATCACCCGATGGATCCCGGCGGCAGCACCCGATCCGGCCCCCTCGTGATGCAGGACCGCATGGACGGACTGGTCGAGGATCACCCGCTGGCGCTCGGCGGAGTAACACCCCAGCGTTTCGGCCACACGGACATCCGCGGAAAGAAACCGGGCAAGAAACCTGGCCAGGAAGGCTTCGTGCATGCGGCAGCGCTTGTAGCTTTGCCGAACATCAAGATGCGTCAGAGTTTGAACCTCCGGAAGGTGCGGACCGGCCCACCTTCCAATCGTACATCAAGCATCATGAATTCCGGAGCGGTCACGTATCGCCAAGCACGCCCGCATACTGAATCCCGGCCAGGCGCGCCAGATCGCGGTCGAAGGTCGTCAGGTCGTTGGGGCCAAAGTCCTCCAGGCTGGCGTGACCGCAGGCGCGCGCCAGAACCTTCATCAGTTCCGTGGAACCGTCCAGGAAGCGTCCGAGCCGCTCGGCACCTTCCTGCGGCTCGAGGCGACGGCGCAGTTTCGGATCCTGCGTCGCAACGCCGCTGGGGCACTGGTTGGTATGACATATCCGGGCCCCGACGCAGCCCACAGCCTGAATCGCCGAATTCGCGAGCGCGATACCGTCCGCGCCCAGCGCGAGGGCCTTCACGAAATCCGCCGGCGTGCGCAAACCGCCAGTCACCAGCAGTGTGACCCGCCCGGATGCCCCGTTGGCATCCAGGAAACGCCGTGCGCGGGCCAGCGCCGGGATCGTCGGCACGCTGATGTGATCGCGCAGCAGGGCCGGCGCAGCCCCCGTGCCACCGCCGCGCCCATCCAGGATCAGGTAATCGGCCCCGGCCTCCAGGGCAAATGCGAGATCCGCCTCGATATGGTTCGCCGACAGCTTGAAGCCAACGGGAACGCCTCCCGTCTTCTCGCGGACCTCGTCGGCGAAGCGGCGGAAGTCGGCCGGAGTCTGCAACTCGGCACTGGCGGCCGGCGAATGGGCATCCTGCCCGGCCTCGATCCCGCGCACATGCGCGATCTCGTCGCTGACCTTGCTGCGCGGCAGCACGCCCCCCACCCCGGTCTTCGCGGCCTGGCCCGCCTTGAAGTGGAACGCCTGGATCTTGTCCAGGACCCCTTCGGAGTAGCCAAACCCCGCCGGCCCCAGCTCGAACAGGTACCGCGAGTTCTCCGCCTGCTCGGCATCCAGCATCCCGCCCTCGCCCGAGCAGATGCCGGTTCCGGCCCGTTCGGCCCCCCGGGCCAATGCAATCTTGGCCTCGCGCGAAAGCGCCCCGAAGCTCATGTCCGACACCAGCAGCGGGATCTTGAGCTCCAGCGGGCGCCGAGCCTCGGGCCCGATCACCAGGGACGTACCGACGCCGGCGTCCTCGTCCAGCGGACGCGTGGCCAGTTGCGCCGCCAGAAGTTGCAGGCCATCCCAGCCCGGCAGGCGATCCCGCGGCACACCCATCGCCACCGTGGTCCCATGGCGACCCACGCCTTCCAGACCGTCCCGGGCCAGTGCGTGAATCCACTCGACGTGCGGCTCCGTCTCGCTGTTCCGCGGGGTCGGCGCCGCCTCCTGGGTATCCGCGTCGTCAGGGGCCGCATCCGCCTCGCTCGCCGGCGAGCCCACGGCATCCGCGTCGAACTGCGCATGCGTTCCGTCACAATAAGGAAGGTTGCCGGACTGCTTGCACTGGCACAGATAGGCCTCGCCGTCCTCTTCCGCGGTGAACACCAGGGGCTCGATCCCCGAACCCTGGTGCGAGCCATCGCAGAACGGCTGGTTCTGCGAACGTCCACAGCGGCAGAAGGCGTACTCCTCGCCCTTTTTCAGCTCCACGCCCCGGGGTTCCACAGCGGCGATAATCGGTTCGGCCATCGAATGCTCCTTGCGTTCGTTGCGTTCGCTCACAACTGTGACAGCGAAAGTCGTACAAATTTCCGAAACCACCGCGCGGCCGTATGATGGCAATATCTTGTGCAACCCTGGGGAACCGCATGACCACTGCCGACCATCGTCACACCCGCCGTGACTACACCCACGCGGAACTGCGGCGCAGCGATCTCCGGGACAACCCGCTCGGGCTTCTCAACGAATGGCTGGAAGCGGCCCGCGAGGCGGGTAACCCGGATCCCACGGCCATGATCCTCGCCACGGCCGACGCGGATGGTCAGCCCTCCGCGCGCACTGTTTTGCTCAAGCACGTCGATGCCGAAGGTCTCGCGTGGTACACCGATTCGCGCAGCCGCAAGGGACAGGACCTCAATGAAAATGCCCGGGCCGCGCTCCTGTTCTACTGGCCCGAAACGGAACGCCAGATTCGCATTGAGGGGCCGGTCACCGCCCTGCCGGGCGAACTCGCCGACGCATATTTCCACCAGCGTCCGCGGGGGAGTCAGCTGGCCGCCGCAGCCTCCACCCAGAGCCACCCCGTGGCGGACCGCAACGCACTGGAACAACGCGTCCGCGAGCTGGAACAACAGTACCCGGAAGGCGACATCCCGCGCGATCCCGCCTGGATCGGCTACCGCCTGCGGCCGGAACTGTTCGAGTTCTGGCAGGGCCGCCCCAGTCGGCTGCACGACCGCTTCCAGTATCACCGCGTCGGAAACGACTGGGAAATCACCCGACTGATGCCGTAACCAGCCTCCGGGGCCGCTACCGCTCCGGCAACCGAATCTGCTAGGATTCGCTCCGCCGTGGCGGCTCGACCCCGCCCGGTGTGAAAAACGGAGAGGTGCCGGAGCGGTCGAACGGGGCGGTCTCGAAAACCGTTGTACTCTCGCGAGTACCGAGGGTTCGAATCCCTCCCTCTCCGCCAGATCAGAAGCAAAGGGGCCCGAGTGGCCCCTTTTGCATTTCCAGCCCCAGCGATCCAGGGATTCGAACTCGAGAAATCGAACAAGATTGGGGGCCGCGGCAACGGATTGAGACGCCAGAACATCGCGGCAGAATCCGGTCCGGAGCACGGGCCCGGCGAACCGAGTCAGCCCGCCAACGTCGTCACCGTCCGTTCCTGGCGCCGCACTCCGGGCACAAAAAAAGCGGCCCGGTTTCCCGCAGCCGCTTTTCCATGATCCGAAACTGGTGGGCGGTACTAGGTTCGAACTAGTGACCCCTGCCGTGTGAAGGCAACCAATACCCAGCCCTACCAAGGGCAACACCCCTATAATCATAGTCTTACGCGCCTCCGTTGTGCAAGGTAGGGCACGTTCGTTCCCGTTTGTGTTACCTTCATGGTCACATATTGGTGACACGAAACGGGTGACCCGATGGCTGCGAAGGCCCTTGATACCAGCATCACGGATGCCGCCGCCCGGCGGTTCCTCGATTCCGCCAGCAATCGCGCCACCCTGTGGTGTGACCGTGTGACCGGCCTACACCTGATCCGCACGACGAAGGGCGGAAGCTGGCGCTACCGATACACCGACCCGACCGGCAAGCGCCGAACCGCCACCATCGGCCGTTACCCCGCGCTCAAGCCGCAACAGGCGGCGGAAAAGGCGCTCGCCTGGCGTACCGAAGGCGCGGACGTGCTGGCGGACAAGGAACAACGGAAACGCCAGGCATTGGAAGAAAAGGCCAGCGCCAGCACCCGCACCCTGCGCGGATACCTGGAAGGCCCGTATGCCCGTTACCAGGCCCGCCGGACAGCCGGTGACGAGACGCTCGCGATTCTACGAACCAACTTCGCACACTGGTATGACCGGGACCTCGCGACACTGAGCCGTAATGACGTGCTGACATGGCAGTCCTGGCGCGAAGAGATTGGACGCGCCCCGGCCACGATCAAGCGGGCATACGGCGCCCTGCGGACACTGTTGCGCCAGGCGGTGCGGGACGGCTCAATCGAGGATGACCCGCTGCGGGACGTGGCCCTCGACAAGCACGCGGAGACCGAGCGGACCGAGGAACTGAGGGAGCGCCGGGCCGCGACCCGCCGGCTGCTGACGGATGACGAGATCCGTCGCCTTCATGCCGGGCTGGAATCCTTCGCTGCCGAACTCCGGCAACAGCGCCGCAACAGCCGGGCCCACGGCAAGCCCGACCTACCCGACCTGGATGTGCTCGCCTATCCCCACTGGTTCATCCCGCTCGCCTACCTGAGTCTGTACAGCGGCCTGCGCCCGGGGGACCTGTATTCGCTGACCTGGCTGGAACTGAATCCGTCCTTCGGGCGACTGGTGAAAGTGCCGCAGAAAACCCGCCACCACCCGGAGCCCGCGCGTGTGGAGATGGATCTGCCGCCGGAGGCTATGACCGTCGTTCGCGCGTGGTGGGACCAACAGGGCAAACCCACGGATGGTCTAGTGTTCCCGTCACCGGTCACGGGCCGCAGGATGGACAAGAAGGCACACGGCAAGCCCTGGCGCCGCGTAAAACGTCTCGGGGGGCTCCCCGATAACCTGACCTTCTACGCACTGCGGCATCACTTCATATCGACGCTGGTGGCCGCTGGGGTGCCCCTGCTAACGGTCGCCAAGCTGGCTGGGCACAAATCCGCCGCGATGATCGAAAACCACTACGGGCACCTGTGCCCCGATACGAGTTACTGTCGAAAGTGGTGTACGGGGGGGATTGAGGAAGGCGGCGTATCCGGCTGGAATGGGAGTGCGACCAACCAGCCAGCCAGAGGAGATACGC
>NZ_JAWLFK010000085.1:0-5228 GCF_041685615.1 Thioalkalivibrio sp. | reverse complement strand
AGCGGCACATAGGTGTCGGGATCCAGCAGCCTCGGGGCCGAAACGCGCACCACCAACTCTCCCAGATAACCTTTCACGGCTGGAAGAGCCAGTAACGCGAACAGAAGCCCCAGGACCGCAGGAATCGCAAACAGCCACCAAGCCTGAGCGAAGGCCTGGAAAATCGGAGTTGTGAAATCCATGGGCGGCATCTCGGCCATTGAAAGCAACTCCGTTAGACCCAATTCAGCGCTTCGCAGGCGTCAAGGAAACGGTGGTCAGGTCTCACATTCCAACACAGCGCATCAACAAAGCGTTGGATTGTGAGACCTGACCCCGTCCCTTGCACATGGTTGCGGCAAATAGGCCACTCGACTGGGACCACCTCTCATGGGTTGTTTGTCATAACCGTGGTTCGTCCATCACCTGCATCAGGAGTCAGCAGGCGCAGGATCAGTAGCGCAAAATCGCGGCCGCGCTTGGGATCTTCCAAGACCTGCATGGCGAGTTTTTCATGGTCGGTCATAGCGTCGAGGACGGTATCGGTGACGCGTTTGGGGAACAGGCCGTGCATCACCTGTTCGGGGCTGTGGTTCTGGACTTGGGCCATCACGGACTCGTCGCGCCGGATTCGATCGGCCACGCCATGGGCGAAGTGGAGCTTATCCTTGTCGCTCACTTCGGCGCCGAAGAGGTCGTTAAGCTGTTCGATGATCTCGGAGAGGCGCTTCTTTTCCGGGTCGTGGGGCTTGCCGGATCCGACATCGGACACAGGTCTCAGGCCGTCAAAGTCGCCCTCTTCTTCCCTGAGGTTCAGTTGTTGTTCGGCGCGCTTGTTCAGGCGGTAATGGGTCAGTTCCAGTTCCGAGACGTCGAGCTCGTCTTCTTCGAGGTTCTCCACGCGCAGCAGCGGATGCATTGCGCGGGCGTACACGCACAGTTCCTCCAGCTCACGGTCCTCGAAGTCGACGATCTGGGAGAGGAACTCGTAGCTGCGCACGAAGCTCTGCAGGTTCTTGCGAAACAGGTCGAGCTCGTCGCGGGTGGTGTGGGCCTCTTTCAGCTCCTGCTCGGCGCGGTGCAGGCCAGTCTTGTCGCCGTCGCGCTCGGCCTGCGCGTGGGCGGCCTTCCATGTCCGGGTCTGTTCCAGCACGGCCTTGTAGCGGCTGGTATAGCGTTCCTTCGCGGGCTGGCAGTAGTAGCTAAGCTGGCTGGCATTCACGTTGGGGTTGAAGAAGGCGCGTGCGAAGTTCTCGACCTCATCCCAGTGATAGATGCCTGAGGCATTCAGGCTGCGCTGCAGGTCGTACACCACATTTGGGTCAGAAATGTCGGCCAGCTCGGCCTTGTTGTAATACGGGCGGAAGGCTTCGAGGATATCCTCTGCATCGTTGAAGAAATCGAGGACGAAGGTGTTCTCCTTGCCGGGGAAGGTCCGGTTCAGGCGCGAGAGCGTCTGCACGCATTCCACGCCTTGCAGCTTCTTGTCCACGTACATCGCGCAGAGCTTGGGCTGGTCGAACCCGGTCTGGAACTTGTTGGCGACGATCATCACATTAAACTCAGCGGTGTTGAAGGCCTCGGCCAAGTCGCGGCCCTGCAAATCCGGGTTCAGTAGCGTGCTGTATTCGGTCACTTCCTGGGGAATCACACCATCCGGCGGCACGGAGCCGGAGAACGCCACCAAGGCATACACACCGCGATAGCACTTCTCCTGGATGTACGCACGCATGGCCAGTGCGTAGCGCACCGCCTCCTGCCGGCTGCCGGTCACCACCATTGCCTTTGCCTGCCCGTCAAGGAGGTGGCGCACGTTGGCGCAAAAGTGCTCAACGATGACCTCCACCCGTTGCGAGATGTTGTACGGGTGCAGTCGCACCCAGCGGGCGAGCTTGGTCGCGGCCTTACGCGATTCCACTTCCTGGTCATCGCCATGGGGGTGCGCGAGCTTCCAGGCGGTGGCATAGGTGGTGTAGTTCTTCAGCACGTCGAGAATGAAGCCTTCCTCGATGGCCTGGCGCATCGAATACAGGTGGAACGGCTCGGGCTTGTTGTCGGCCGAGAGCGGGAGATCGGAGTTTGGCGGGCGCCCGAACAGCTCCAGGGTCTTCGCCTTGGGGGTGGCGGTGAAGGCGTAGTAGCTGATGCGGTCGGAGGGCCTGCGCGCGGCGACCGCCGCATCCATGAGCTCTTCGGCACTGATCTCTTCGCTCTCCAACTTATCCGCGCCCAGGATCGCCTTCAGCTTGGTCGCGGATGAGCCGGTCTGCGAGGAATGCGCCTCGTCGGCGATCACCGCGTAGCGCCCGGCGGCCAGATCCGGACGCTTGTCCAATGCATCGAATAGCGCCGGAAAGGTCTGGATGGTCACGATGATGATGCGCGTCTGCGCGGCCAGCGCCTCGGCCAGTTGCTCTGACTTGCTCTGGTTGCCGAAATCGCGGGTGATCGGCCGCACCACCCCATGGGCGTGCTCGAACTGGTAGATGGTCTCCTGGAGCTGGCTGTCCAGCACCGTACGGTCGGTGACCACCACCACGGAGTTGAAGAGCTTCTGGCCGTTCTCGTCGTACAGCGAGGCGAGCTGGTGCGCGATCCAGGCGATGGAGTTGGACTTGCCGGAACCCGCGCTGTGCTGGATCAGGTAGCGCTGTCCGGCGCCCTCCTCGCGTGTGGCCTCGATCAGCTGGTTCACCACATCCCACTGGTGAAAGCGCGGGAAGATCAGGGCCTCCTTCTTACTGCGCTTGCCGTGGAAGTCCTCGACCGTCTTCTGTTCCAGATGCAGGAAGCGCCCCACTACCTTCAGCCAGGCATCGGGTTGGAAGACTCGTTGCCACAGGTAGCCGGTCGCGTAGGAATCCGCATCGGGGGGTGCCGGGTTGCCAGCCCCGCCGTCTTCGGCTCCCTGGTTAAAGGGCAGGAAGAGAGTGTCCCTGCCGGCCAGGCGGGTGGTCATCGCCACTTCGTACTGGCTTACCGCGAAGTGCACCAACGCCCCGCGCTTGAAGCTCAGCAGCGGCTCGGGTTTGCGTGTGATCGGGTCCTTTACCGGGCGGTCGCGGCGGTACTGGCGCTTGGCGTTCTCCACCGACTGCTTGAACTCGCTCTTCAGCTCCAGCGTCGCGGAGGGGATGCCGTTGACAAACAGCACGAGGTCCAGTCGCGGGTTGTACTCCCCGCTGCGTGCATGCGGAGAGTACGGCACCTCCGGCACCACGCGCAGTCGGTTGGCGCGGTAGCGGGCCAGAGACTCGGGATTCATGCCGTGGTCGGGCTTGAAGCTGCACAGATCCAGCTTCACCCCCGGCGTCTTGATGCCATGGCGCAGTACATCCAGCGCGCCGCCCCTATCCAACTCGCGCGTGACCGCGCGCACCAGGGCCCGTTGCGGGTCCTGCGGGTTCTTCGCGGCGAACTTCTCCCAGCGCTCCGGCCAGGCCTCCTGCAGGTAGCCGATCAGGTCCTCGGTGTACAGGGCGTTGGCGGTGTCAAAGCCGATCGCCGGACCGGTCAACCAGCCATCGGCGGTCATCGCGTCGATGATGTCCTGCTGGAACCGGGTTTCCCTGCTGTCCGCCATGAATCCGTCCTGTCGTCTGTCGTAATTGCTCGAGCCATCCGCAAACTTGAAATCCAGGCCCGCCAGCGCCTACCCTAAGGCCAATGGATCGGGAATGCTCGATCGACAAGGGGCCTCGGCGAACGCGTCGGGGCCTCTTGCTTTGTGCTACGGATAGACCTTCAGACCCCAACCATCGATGTTTCCGCCCCGGTCACGACGGAACTTCCGACTCAGTGTCTCGTAGGCTCGGTTGGCCTGTTCTGGAGCCAGCAGATGCCGGCCGATCGGACGCGCGACCATGTCGGCGAGCTGCAAGCCCGCCGAGTTCGTCAGTTTGTTCGCCAACACCAAATCCAGGCTCTCCCCCAGTCCCTCAAGTCGCGAGCGATCAAGGATCCGGCGAAATTCCAATTCCAGCGCCGCGTCCTCCTCGCGCCCACGTTGCTCGAACACCACATGCGTCGGCCGCCCGCGTTGACTTTGCGCCTGCAATTCCATGTAGACGCGCTCGAGCCCGAACTCCATGGCCACATGGTAAGGGTTCTCGCCATCGCCATGCCGATCCCTGAACCGCCGCTTGTCAATGCAGCTCGCAACCAGCGTGAATGGTGACTCTTCCATCACCCGAGAAAGATCCGTTAGAAAAGACCGCCGCACCTCGGCATTAAGCAGGATGTTGAAAGGACCCTTGGATTTCCGGATCTCTGCTTCGTGGAACACCACCATGTCGTGGCCGAAATATCGGAACTTCAGCTCCTGGAGCTTCGGGACGACTTGCTCGAGGTACATCTGTTTGTGCAGCAGGCAGAATGCCAGCACGAAGACGGGATACTCGGGATTGATATGGCGCAACCCGTGGTCGCCACTCTCGTCCACGTAGACGATGTAATCGCTGAACTGCCTGCTTCTCTCCCCCACAGCGCCCATTACCCTCTCGCTTCCGTATCCTTGGCGGCTGCATCCACCACCTGTTCCTGCCATTCCGCATAGGTCTGGCCCGAGCCCTCGCGCTTCCATTCGGTACGGCCGTTGGCCGCTCTACCGACAACCATGGCCGCCGCAGCGCTGGGGCTCGAGAATGCGTAGTCGCGCGAGAATCGCAGCAGACCTTTCTCGTCCTCGACCAGTACGCCTTCCTCGCACAGTTGCTGGTGCAGGCGCTCGTAGTGGTGGCCCCGCGCTGCCCACTCCCCGCGCGCGTGCGAACCCTTCAGGACGAAAAACTCGCCCTCCACCTCCTGCCCGTACGCCGTAATGGCGTGCTTGGGAAGCGTCAGGCGGAACCTTGGCGATTCCGGAATCTGAGATCCGGAACCGTCGGCCCCTACCACCGCATCCCGCGAAGGCGGGCGGCTGGCATCACGCAGGAATTCGAAGCCGAGCACGGGCAACACGGTGCGGATCTGGTCCAGGAAGAAGGCCATGTCAGCCTGGTCGGCCTCGGGCAGGCCGATGTAGTCGTTGCGGGTGCCGTTGAGCAGGGTGCAGCGGCCCACGCGCTGGGCCTGTTGGATCAGCAGACTCTCCAAAACCTTCACGTGCGCCTTGGTCAGGTTCTGGTCCTTGCTGGTGATCAGGCAGACCTTCTCCCAGAAGTCCTTGCCGCCCTGCTCCTCGGTGCGGTTGTGCTGCTTGAGCCGCTTGCCGACATCATCCGACTCGCCGATGTACACCTGCGGGCGCA
>NZ_JAWLFK010000008.1:60010-63792 GCF_041685615.1 Thioalkalivibrio sp. | reverse complement strand
AACTGGCCGAACCCGAGGATCGCGTTCATTGGCGTCCGGAGTTCGTGGCTCATGCTCGAGAGAAACTCGGACTTGGCCTGATTGGCACGGTCGGCTTCCTCGCGCGCGGCGATCAACGCCTCTTCAGAGCGCTTGCGGTCGCTGATATCGCGGAGCAGGCCAACGAAGTACTGCTGCTCCGCGATATCAATTTCGCTGACCGAGACCTCGAGCGGAAACTCGGCGCCATCGGCCCTTTGTCCGGTCACTTCAACGATTCGATTGATGATGTGCGCTTCACGGCTGGCCAGATACCGCTGCAGGTAGCCATCGTGTTCCGAGCGCACCGGTTCCGGCATGAGCATGGACACATTGTTGCCCACCACATCCTGCGGGTCGTAACCAAAGATGGCCCTGACCGCGGGACTGGCCAGCCGGATCACGCCCTCCGGGTCGATCACCAGCACGCCATCCAGCACGGAATTGACCACATGCTTGAAGATCTGCAGGGTCTCCTCGGCGGACTTGCGCGCGTCAATGTCGCTGTGGATACCGATCAGGCGGGCCGGATTACCCCGGGCATCGCGTTCCACCACCGTGCCCCGGCACAGCACCCATTTATAGCTGCCGTCCTTGCAGCGCAGCCGCAACTCCGCGCTGTATCGATCGCTGCGACCCTCGAGGTAGTCGTTGAGCCGTTGGAGCACCCGCTCCAGGTCATCGGGATGAACCGTGGTTTTCCAGGCCTCGATACGGGGCTCCATCTCGCCAGTCTCGTAGCCCAGCATGGGCTCGTAATAGCCCGACAACAGCAGGCGGCCTGTTGCGACGTCCCAGTCCCAGACGCCATCGCCAGCCCCCTCCACGGCGAAGGCGAAACGCTGTTCGCTCTCGCGCACGCGCTGTTCGGCCTCGACCCGATCGGTCACGTCCTGCACTGTCCCCGTCAGGCGAATCAGGTGGCCATCGGCATCGAATTCCGCTTGCGCGAGTTCGTGAACGTGGCGGATGGCGCCGTCGGGCCGGACGATACGGTGCACGATATCGTGGCGGCCAGTTCTTTCGGCTTCCAGTTCGCTGTCGCGAACCAACTGGCGGTCATCCGGATGAACGGCTGCATGAAACACCTCGATGCTCGGGGTAATGCCGCCGGGTTCATGGCCGAAGATACGGTAGATCTCGTCGGACCAGAACAACTCGCCGCTGACCAGATCGGCCCGCCAGTTTCCGAGCGATGCCAGGGCTTGCGCCTCCAGGAGTTGCCGCTCGCGCTCCGCCAGGGCCGTTTCGGCACGCTTGCGGCCATCGATGTCCTGGACCACCCCCAGCATGCGCAACGGCTTGCCACCGGCGTCGCGCACCACGGCACCGCGCTCCAGGAGCCAGCGCACGGTGCCGTCCGGCCACACCACGCGATGCTCGATGTCGTAGGGCACGTCGTCCGCCACACAGGCGTTTACCGCGGCACTCACCGCGTCGCGGTCTTCCGGATGGATGGCGGCAAGAAAATTGTCGTAGGAGGTCTCAAGCTCGCCTTCGGAATAGCCAAACAACGGCGGGATGCGCTCGGTCCAGTACAACTCGTCCGTAACCATGTTCCATTCCCAGGTGCCGACATTGGCGAACACCTGCCCCCGGCGCAGGCGCTCCTTCGCGGTCTCCGCCGCCTGCTCGGCCAATTTCCGCTCGGTTATATTGGCGTGACTCACCACGACGCCACCACCATTGTGCGTCAATGGCAGCACCGTCATTTCGTACCACTGAGCCCGGGTGGGCGAATGGCAGGGATACTCGAGCCGAAAATGGGGCAAGCACCCTTCGATGACGCCCTCGATCCCTCTGGCCACGTCACTGGCCTTCGGCTCCGTGGTGTCCTCGGCCTGCCGACAGATAGCGAGGTAGTTGGTACCGACATCGTCACCGCGATCCGCGTCAGCTGCCTCGGGTGCGTTCTCCGCTGCATAGCGCCGCCAGGGTTCGTTGACCGCGACGATCACGCCCTCCCGGTCCAGCACGGCGATGTGTGCGGATACCGAATCCAGCACATCCTGGGTGAAACGCTGCTGCTCCCGGATCTCCCGATCGACCGCGGCACGAAGCAGTGCGCTGCCCACCAGTCCGGCGAGCAGACCCAGCAGATCTTGGCTCATCGATTCCAGATGGGTGCCAACCCGATGATGGAAGCAGATGGATCCCAGGCTCTTCCCGCCGCGCCGGATCGGAAACCCCGTAAAGGACCGGATGCCCATGGACTCGAACATGGCCTTCTCCGCCGCCGCCTCGGGCGGCAGTGCGGCCACGTCGGAAACAATCACCGGCTCGTCGCGCAGGAGCCGATCCCGCCACCAGGGAACCGCCGTCAGCGGGATGTCCTGCAGATCCTCCTTCTTGCGGTCCACACCGGGAGCGCACCATTCGTGGCTGCTGCTCATGCGCGCACCATCTTCCGAGAACTGGAATAAATAGGCGCAGTCGGCGCCCAGATGCATGCCGATCCGGCACAGGGTCTGATCGATGGCTGCATCCAGCGATTCGGCGCCAGCCGCCAGCAAGTCGGCCGCGGCCTCGCCGACCACTGTGCGCATGGCATTCTGCGCGCGCTGCGCGGCTTCGGCCGCCTTGATGCGCGTGATGTCGGTACGGATCGAGACGTACTGGTAGGGCAGCCCGTGCTTGTCCAGAAACGGGGTAATGGTCGATTCCACCCAGTAAGACGAACCATCCTTCGCCCGGTTGCAGATCTCGCCATGCCAGACCTGTCCCGACGAGATCGTCTCCCACATGGCCTCGTAGAACGCCGGCGGGTGCTCCTGCGACTTGAGCATGCGGTGGTCCTGGCCCATCAGTTCTGCGCGCTCGTAGCCACTGATCTCGCAGAACTTGTCGTTGGCATAGATGATGTTGCCCGCGACATCCGCGATACTCACGATGGCGTGCTGATCCAGGGCAAGGTGTTCGCGTTCCCGTTCGTACGACAAGTCCTGCTGTCGACGTTGCAGCGATGCGCTCTGGCGAACCCTCCGCGCCCGGGCGGTGACGGCGGCAACCAGATGTTCAGCCTGAATCGGTTTGACCAGGAAATCGTCGCCGCCAAGGCCAAGGGCCGCTAATTGCTTGTCCTTGTCCGTCTCCGCAGACAGGAACAGGATCGGAAGCGTCAGAGAATCATCGCGCTCGCGCAGGATGGCGGCCACCTCGGGGCCGCTGACATCGGGCATATAGACATCCAGCACCACCACGTCCGGTCGGAAGTCATCCAGGACATCGAGGGCATCGCGCGGCTGTGTCAGCGCCTGCACGGTCATGCCGGCGGCCCGCAGCACGGCCGCCTCGGCCTCCAGCAGCAAGGGATCGTCGTCGACCAGCAGCACCCGATAGGGTTCCACGGGAACACGGGCGGTGAGGATATCCAGCACGTCGACGAGCACCCGCGGGTCCAGCGGCTTGAGGAGGTAACGGCTGGCCCCGGCCCGGTAGGCGGCCAGACGTGCGTCCAGATCGTCCCGCAGCGAGGCGAACACCACCGGCGGACAATGTTCCTGCTGCGCCTGGAGTTCCGCCAGCAGCTCGGCCCCGGCGTTGTCGCCCTCGGGGAAGACCATGTCCAGCACGACCACGGCGGGCAAGTCGTCTTCTGCGAACGCCGTGCGAAAGTCCTCCAGAATGGTAAAGACCTTGACCTGATAGCCATCATCGCGCAGAACCCGAGCCAGATACTCGGCCTGTTCGAGGTCATCCTCGACCAAATGGACGACCGGCGTGCGGCTCGGGTTTGCGGGGAGTACAAACGGGTCCGGGCCGTG
>NZ_JAWLFK010000008.1:0-59910 GCF_041685615.1 Thioalkalivibrio sp. | reverse complement strand
CCGAGCCAGATACTCGGCCTGTTCGAGGTCATCCTCGACCAAATGGACGACCGGCGTGCGGCTCGGGTTTGCGGGGAGTACAAACGGGTCCGGGCCGTGGGAGACACCATGAGCCTGGCCGTGCGCGAGATCCCCGAGGCGCACGAGCTCGGGGCCAATGGCCGCCCACGCCTCATGCCCTGGCGGGGTGCCCGCCTCCACAATGTTCTTGATACGGGTTTCCAGTTCTCGCGAAGCGGCCGACATCGCGGCCAGGCCGAAGGTACCGGCACTGCCGGTCAGGCTATGGAGCTGATGGAGCAGGCTCTCCGCCAGGGAGGGCTCCCAGTCGGACGGGTCGAGCCTCTGGTACTGGCTGCGAAGGTTCTCCAGCTTGTCGGGAAGCGCTTCGGCAAACCGACGCTGCAGCTCATCTAAGGATCCGGACCCCGCAGACATGTCAGGCAGGCCCGTTGAAAGTGATCAATTTGATGGGACTTCCCGGCATGTTGTATGAATCTTTTACCTGACGACCATCCGCTATCAGAAAGCTAGCCGGGCGGTATGCAAGGAACGAATACCCTTTCCCATATCATGGTAATGTGCCCGGGCTGAACAGTACTCGCGCATGGATGTCACGGCCACTGATGGACACCGCGATTGAGCGCGTCCCGGATGGCCGAGACCAGCTTGCTGCCTTTAGCTGCCGTTAAGGGTCGCGCCGGTTAAAGGCATTGATGTCGTCCACCACGTCCTCCGGCGATGGCCGACAGGAGCCGGCCCTCGAGTATTCGACGGCCTGACGGTGCTGGCGCATCACGGCATGGAGTTCCTCGTGTTCCACCAGTGCCCGATAGCCCCCATCGCGGGAACTCAGGGACCGGAAACGGACGTTGTGGAAATGATGATCCCGCCGTTCGAACTGGACATTGACCGGCATCGCACCCCGGTCCGAAAACACGCCTCGATAGCGCCCGTCCAGGTACGTGGCGAGCGGCAGGCCGAGCAATACCCTGCCCGACGGGCGGGCCGCGGGATCGGGCACGTGTGCCGGTGCCTCGGGTTGTGCCGGAGGTGCCGGCGCATCGGCCAGTTGTCCGATCCGATACTGTTCCAGCGTGGCGGCGACCACGGACGCGGCCGTACGACCAGAAGCGGCAGCAGCAACACCGCAACGATCAAGACCCCGTTCCGAAAGGTCTGAACACGGGATCCGCTGCATCGGGGCAAGCCGCACCGGAACAGCCCGGGGGTGGAGTTGCACGAGGTCACCCCTGGGCAGGCTGCTGGATCCGGGAATACCAGTTCGTACCGGTCACTCCCACTCGATGGTGGCAGGGGGCTTGCCGGAGATATCGTAGGTGACGCGCGAGATGCCGGGGATCTCGTTGATGATGCGGCGCGAGACGTGGTCGAGGAAATCGTACGGCAGGTGGGCCCAGCGGGCGGTCATGAAGTCGATCGTCTCCACCGCGCGCAGCGCGACCACGTAGTCGTAGCGCCGGCCGTCGCCCATCACGCCCACCGACTTCACCGGCAGGAAGACCGCGAAGGCCTGCGAGGTCTGGTCGTACAGGTCGGCCTTGCGCAGCTCCTCGATGAAGATGGCGTCCGCCCGGCGCAGCAGGTCGGCATATTCCTTCTTGACCTCGCCGAGGATGCGCACGCCCAGGCCCGGCCCGGGGAACGGGTGGCGATAGACCATCTCGGTGGGCAGGCCGAGCTCGACGCCGATCTTGCGCACCTCGTCCTTGAACAACTCGCGCAGCGGCTCGACCAGCCCCAGCTTCATGTTTTCCGGCAGGCCGCCCACGTTGTGGTGCGACTTGATCACCTGGGCCTTGCCGGTCCTGGAGTCGGCCGACTCGATCACGTCCGGGTAGATCGTGCCCTGGGCCAGCCACTGCACGTTGTTCAGCTTCGCGGCCTCCTCGTCGAACACGTCGATGAACAGCCCGCCAATAACCTTGCGCTTGGCCTCCGGGTCCGCAATACCGGCCAGTGCATTCATGAAGCGGTCCTCGGCACCCACGCGAATGACATTGACACCCATGTGGCGGGCGAAGGTCGCCATCACCTGATCGCCCTCGCCCTCGCGCAGCAGGCCCGTGTCCACGAACACGCAGGTCAGCTGGTCACCGATCGCCTTGTGCAGCAGCGCGCCCACCACCGAGGAGTCCACGCCCCCGGACAGGCCCAGCACCACGTGGTCGTCCCCCACCTGCTCGCGCACCCGCGCGGCCATGTCATCGATGATGTTGTCGGCGGTCCACAGGGCCTCGCAGCCGCAGATGTCGTGCAGGAAGCGCTCGATAATGCGCTGGCCCTGGGTGGTATGGGTCACCTCCGGGTGGAACTGCACGCCATAGAAGCCGCGCTCCGGATCGGCCATGCCGGCGATCGGCGCGGCGTCGGTGGAGGCCATCAGGCGGAAGCCCTCCGGCAGTGCGGTCACGTGGTCCCCGTGCGACATCCACACGTCCAGCAGGCCGTAGCCTTCCGGCGTGGTGTGATCCTCGATGTCACGCAGCAGCGGTGTGTGGCCGCGGGCGCGCACCTGGGCGTAGCCGAATTCGCGACGCTCCGACGGCTCGACCCGGCCACCCAGCTGTGCCGCCATGGTCTGCATCCCGTAGCAGATGCCGAGCACCGGAACACCGAGCTCGAACACCGCATCCTCGGCCCGCGGCGGGTTGTCGACATTCACCGACTCCGGGCCGCCGGACAGGATCACCCCGGTCGGGTTGAAGGCGCGGATGTCGGTCGCCGGCATGTCCCAGGCATGCACCTCGGAGTAGACCCCGGCCTCGCGCACACGGCGGGCGATGAGTTGGGTGTACTGGGAGCCGAAGTCCAGCACCAGAATGCGGTGGGCGTGAAGATCCTGGGTCATGAGGTCATCCGGTATCCAGGCTTGCGGGGCGGGAGAGGGTCGGAGACCCGGCCAAGGGCCGGATCAGTCCATGCGGTAGTTCGGGGCTTCCTTGGTAATCGCCACGTCGTGCACGTGGCTCTCACGCATGCCGGCGGCGGTCACGCGGACGAAATGCGGCTTGGTCCGCATCTCCTCGATGTTGTGCGCGCCGACATAGCCCATGGACGAGCGCAGCCCGCCCATCAGTTGGTAGATGATCGCGACGATCGAGCCCTTGTACGGCACGCGACCCTCGATGCCCTCGGGCACGAACTTGTCGGCGGAGCTGTTCGGATCCTGGAAGTAGCGATCCGACGAACCCTGCTGCATCGCACCCAGCGATCCCATGCCGCGATAGATCTTGTAGGAGCGGCCCTGGTACAGCTCGACTTCACCCGGGGCCTCCTCGGTGCCGGCGAACATCGAGCCCAGCATCACGCAGTCGGCGCCCGCGGCGATCGCCTTGGCCAGGTCCCCGGAGAAGCGCACGCCGCCATCGGCGATCATCGGCACGCCGGTGCCCTTCAGTGCTTCGGAGACCTCGGCAATGGCCGTGATCTGCGGCACACCCACACCGGCCACGATGCGGGTGGTACAGATCGAACCCGGCCCGATACCAACCTTCACGCCATCGGCCCCCGCCGCAACCAGTGCCTTCGCGGCGTCGGCAGTGGCGATATTGCCACCGATCACCTGAACGTCCGGGTAATGCTTCTTCACCCAAGCGACACGGTCCAGCACGCCCTGGGAATGGCCGTGGGCGGTATCCACCACCAGCACGTCCACCCCGGCCTCGACCAGCGCGGCCACGCGCTCGTCCGTACCGTCACCCACACCGACGGCGGCGCCTACACGCAGGCGGCCGCGCTCGTCCTTCGAGGCATTCGGGTGCTCGGTGGACTTCTGGATGTCCTTGACCGTGATCATCCCGCGCAGCTGGAAGTCATCGTTGACCACCAGTACCTTCTCGATGCGGTGCTTGTGCAACAGCTCCAGCACCAGCGCGCGGTCGGCCCCCTCGGGCACGGTCACCAACCGGTCGCGCGGGGTCATGATCTCCGAGACCGGGGCATTCATGCGCGTCTCGAAGCGCAGGTCACGGGAGGTCACGATGCCCACCAGGTCGTTGCCGGAGACGATCGGCACGCCAGAGATGTGATTGGCGTCGGTCAGCGCGACCACGTCGCCGATGCTGGCATCCGGGCCGATGGTGATCGGCTCGCTGATCACGCCGCTTTCGTACTTCTTCACCTGCCGGACCTCGGCCGCCTGAGCCTCCACCGACATGTTCTTGTGCACGATACCGAGCCCGCCCTCCTGGGCCATGGCGATCGCCAGGTTGGCCTCGGTGACCGTGTCCATGGCCGCCGACACCACCGGCGCCGACAGGGTGATCTCGCGGGTGATCCGGGTACTCAGGTCGACATCACGCGGAACGACGTCCGAATGCCCCGGGATCAGCAGCACGTCATCAAAGGTAAGGGCTTCACCGAGTATCCGCATGCACCACTCCAGGACAGACCCGCCGGGACGCAGGGGGAAGGAAATCCCGGGGGAGATAAATAGCCCTTCAGTATAGAATTCGCACCCTCCCGCGACAAGCACGCCCACGCGTCCGGGGGCCGTATCGCAGACGCTACGGGAGCACCCTGATAGGATGCCGGTTCACCCGGAACCCTTCGCCAGGCGAAACCCCATGCCCGATCGCGCGCCCCCGGCCCGCATCACCCGACGCACCGCACTCGCCCTGTTGCTGGCCCCTGGCCTCGGCCTGGCCACGGCGTCGAGCGCACGGGCCGACTGGTGGCGCTTCGGCCAGGAGATGTTCCGCTCCCTCATCACCCGCCCACCGGAATTCTCGGGGCTCTCGACCGCGGAGCTGATCGAGGCCGTTCACGAGGCGCTGGTCATCGCGACTCACGCCGCCTCCGAGACCCTCAGCCGGCGCAACGGCTACTTCGGCAATCCGGACGTCCGCATCCCCCTGCCCGAGGTGCTCGCCACCACCCGCCGCTCGCTGGGACGCCTGGGCATGGCGGCGCCGCTGGACACCCTGGAGGAGCGCATGAATCGCGCCGCCGAGGACGCTGTATGGCAGGCGCGGGAACCCTTTATCCGGGCCATCTTCGCACTGGACCTGGGCGACGCCCGCGGCATCCTGCTGGGCGACGAGGACGCCGCCACCCGCCACCTGAAAACCCACATGCGCCCGCGCCTGACCGATGCCATGCGCCCCGAAGTGGAACAGAGCCTGGATGCCGTGGAGGCCATGACGACCTACCGCGAGCTGGAGTCGCGCATGCGCGACATTCCGTTCCTTGCGAACGTTCGCCTGGACCTGACCGGCCACGTGCTGGAACACACCATGAATGGTCTGTTCCACGCCATGGCCGAGGAAGAGGCTCGCCTGCGGGTCGATCCGATCGGGCGCGGCACGGATGTCTTCCAGCGCGTCTTCAGCCGCCTTTGACCGAGAAAACCGTGAGCGAGACCCCCGTCTTTTCCGTTACCGAGCTCAACCAGTGCGCCGACGGGCTGCTGCGCGACGGGCTCGGCGTGGTGCGCGTGGAAGGCGAGGTCTCCAACCTGCGCCAGTACGCCTCGGGACACCAGTACTTCTCGCTGAAGGACGAGAGCGCCTCGGTGAACTGCGTGCTGTTTCGCGGCAAGGCGCGCCAGGCCGCGCGCTTTGCCGACGGCGACGCAGTCCAGATCCGCGGGCGCGCCGGGGTCTACGGCGCCCGCGGGCAGTTCCAGATCATCGTCGAGGCCCTGCAACCGGCGGGCGAGGGCCGCCTGCTGGCCGCCTTCCAGCGGCTCAAGGAAAAGCTTGCCGCCGAGGGCCTGTTCGACGCGGGGCGCAAGCAGCCGCTGCCCGCCTGGACCCACCGCCTCGGCGTCATCACCTCCACCCAGGGCGACGTGCGCCACGACATCGAGCGCACCCTGGCACGGCGCTTTCCGTTGCTGCTCCCGGTCACGCTCTACCCCACCGCGGTACAGGGTGCCCAGGCCGCCGCCCAGATCATCGCCGCGCTCGAACAGGCCGCGGCCGAGGGCCGGGTCGACGTACTCATCCTCGCCCGCGGCGGCGGCTCGCTGGAGGACCTGCAGGCGTTCAACGAGGAAAGTGTCGCGCGCGCCATCGCCGCCTGCCCGATCCCGGTGGTCAGCGGCGTGGGACACGAGACCGACACCACCATCGCCGACTTCGTCGCCGACCTGCGCGCCTCCACGCCCACCGCGGCCGCGGAGGCCGTCAGCCCGGATGCCGCCACACTGCGCCACCAGCTCGCACGGGCCCGCGAACGCCTGACCGGACTGCTGGGCCAGCGCATCGCACGCCACCAGCAGGCCCTGACCGCCCTGCACACGCGCCTGGAGCGCCGCCACCCGCGCCAGCTCCTGGAGCGCAATGCCCAGCGCCTCGACGATCACCGCGAACGCATGTACCGCGCCTGGTCGCGCCTCGAGGAACGCGCCCGGGCACGGCTGCAGCGCGCCCAGCTGCGCCTGGCCGGGGCCTCGCCCGGCAACCGCCTGGCATCCGCGCGCATGCGCCTGGAACACCTGCACCAGCGCCTCGCGCGCGTGTGCCCGGACCACGACATCGCCCAACGGCGCGAGGCCCTCGCGCGGCTGCAGCGCCAGCTGCAAACCGCCGCTCATCAGGCCCTGGCGACACGTCAGCGGCAGCTGGAGGCCACCGCGCGCCAGCTGCGCTCGCTAGACCCGGAGGCCGTGCTGGAACGCGGCTACGCGATCCTGCAGACCCCGGAGGGCGAAGTCCTGCGCGGCGCGGACCAGACCGCCCAGGGCGAGCCCCTGAACGCCCGCCTCGCGCGTGGCCGCCTGGATCTCGAAGTCACCGGCACCCACACCGACGACTGAGGCGCGGTCTCCTGGTCTCTAACCACCGACGGCACCCAGACAATCGCGTGTAACAGGAAGACGGGAAGCGCGCGAAGGGGCAAGGAAGTGGGTAGCCTGGGGTCAGCACCTGCAAGGCCATCCCGGCCGCAGCGCAGCGGAGAGCCGGGATCTCCTGCGTCACGCACACCCCACCAACATGCCCGCCCCCACCGCCGGGAACCCGGATACCTGTTCAGCACACCCCAAATCCCGCGGGAGCGTGCTTGCACGCGAAGCCCCTGCCCGCGTCCGACTCTGGCAGGGGCTTCGCGTGCAAGCACGCTCCCACAACTGTGGTTCCACAGACCCACGCAGGACAGCAGCACCCGGCGTCGGTCAGGAGAGCAGGACGAGGTTGTCGCGGTGGATCAGCTCCGGCTCCAGCAGGTAGCCGAGCTCGGCCTCGATGCGATCGGCGCGCTGGCCGTGGATGCGCTGGATCTCGCTGGCCGCGTAATTGGTGAGCCCACGCGCCACCGCAACCCCATCCGGATCCACGCAGGTCACGACCTCGCCACGGCGGAAATCTCCCTCGACGCCGACCACCCCCACCGGCAGCAGGCTGCTGCCCGACTCGCGCAGCACGCGTGCGGCCCCGGCGTCCAGCTGCAACTGCCCGCGCGAATGCAGCTGATCCGCCAGCCAGCGCTTGCGCGCCGCCAGGGGTTCGCGGTCCGGCTTGAGCCAGGTCCCCAGGGGCTCGCCCTTGAGCACCCGCCCCATCACCTGCGCCTCGCGACCGGAGGCGATCACGGTATGCGTGCCGGACCGCGCCGCGCGCTCGGCGGCCAGCAGCTTGGTGGCCATCCCACCGCGCCCCAGGCGCCCGAAGTCGGCCGCGACATAGCGGTGCAACTCGGCGTCCGACGCCCGGCCCTCGTGGATCAGTCGCGCATCGGCATGTTTGCGCGGATCGCGGTCGAACAACCCATCCTGGTCGGTCAGGATCAGCAGCAGGTCGGCCACCACCAGGTTCGCCACCAGTGCGGCCAGGGTGTCGTTGTCACCCAGCCGGATCTCCTCGTAGGCGACCGTGTCGTTTTCGTTGACCACCGGGATGGTGCCCATCTCCAGCAACGCCTGGATGGTGCTGCGGGCATTCAGGTAACGCGAGCGATCGGCCAGGTCGTCGTGGGTCAGCAGGACCTGCGCGGCGTGCAGGTCGTGGCTGGCGAACTCGCGTTCGTAGGCCTGCACCAGCCCCATCTGCCCGACTGCCGCGGCCGCCTGCACGTGGTGCAGCTGGTGCGGGCGTTCGGCCATGTCCAGCCGGCGCATGCCCTCGGCGACTGCGCCGCTGGAGACCAGGATCACCTCCAGGCCGCGCCGGCGCAGCGCCGCGATCTGGTGCGCCCAGGACTCGAGCGCCGGGCGGTCCAGCCCGGCGCCGTCGGCCGTGATCAGGGCACTACCGATCTTCACCACCACCCGGCGGATCGCCGGGAGGTCGCGCAGGCCCGGCGCTGTCACGCGGGGTCCTCCGGGTTGGCGATCGCGTCGCGCCGGCCGGCGTCGGCGGCCGCCTGCACCGTCTCCTCGATGTGGCGCATGACCGCCTGCAGCAGGACATCCACGCCATCGCCGGTCGCCGCGGAGATCGTGAACACCGGATGCCCCCCGCCCTGGTCCGCACGCACGCGTTCCACCAGGGCCTCGAGGTCCTCCGGATCCAGCAGCTCCTTCTTGTTCAGCACGATCCAGCGCGGCAGCGCCGCCAGATTGTCACTGTGGCGTTCCAGTTCGGTGATCGCGGTGCGCAGGTCCACCAGCGGGTCGGCCTCCGGATCCGGCGGGGCCACGTCCACCACGTGCAGCAGCAACCGGGTGCGGGCCAGGTGCTTGAGAAAGCGCGTACCCAGCCCCGCGCCCTCGGCCGCTCCCTCGATCAGTCCGGGGATATCGGCGATCACGAAGCTCTGGTTCACGCCGATGCGCACCACGCCCAGTTGCGGGATCAGGGTGGTGAACGGGTAGTCGGCGATCTTCGGCCGCGCCGCCGAGGCCCGCGCCAGCAACGTGGACTTTCCGGCGTTCGGCAGGCCCAGCAGGCCGACATCGGCCAGCACCATCAACTCCAGCGACAGCTTGCGCAGCTCGCCGGGAGTGCCCGGCTTGCTCTGGCGTGGCGCCTGGTTGGTGGAGGACTTGTAGCGCGTGTTGCCCAGTCCGTGGAAGCCACCCTGCGCGACCAGCAGGCGCTGGCCCTCGTGGGTCACGTCACCCAGGATCTCGTCGGTCTCGGCATCGCGTACCTGGGTGCCGACCGGCACGGGGATCTCCAGATCCTCGCCGGAGGACCCGGTACGCTGCCGCCCCATGCCGTTCTCGCCGCGCTGGGCATCAAACCGGCGCTGGTAGCGAAAATCGGCCAGGGTATTCAAACCCTCGTCGCCCACCAGCCACACCGATCCGCCATCGCCCCCGTCACCCCCGTCGGGTCCGCCAAAGGGGATGTACTTCTCGCGGCGGAAGCTGACACAGCCGTTTCCGCCGTCGCCGGCCTTTATGGTAATGGTGGCCTCGTCGATGAACTTCATTGCTTGCTTCCCGCAGTACAGAACAAAAAAAGCCCCGTCGAACGGGGCTTTTCGCGAACGCTTCGCTGTCCGGCCGGCTTACTGCTGCGGCTGGATGCTCACGAAACGGCGGTTGTGCGGGCCACCCACCTTGAAGACGACCTGGCCGTCAACCTTGGCGAACAGCGTATGGTCCTTGCCGCAACCCACGCCCTCGCCGGGATGATACTGCGTCCCGCGTTGACGAACGAGGATGTTGCCGGCGCGCACGACCTGACCGCCAAAGCGCTTCACGCCCAGGCGTTTGCTCTCGGAATCGCGCCCGTTGCGGGTACTCCCGCCTGCCTTCTTATGTGCCATGGTTCAGCTCTCCTGAATGCCTGCGCCCGATCAGCCGGCGATGCCGGTGATGCGCACGGTGGTGTAGTGCTGGCGATGCCCCATCTGCTTCTGGGAGTGCTTGCGTCGCCGGAATTTCATGATGTGGATCTTCTTGGCACGGCCATGGTCTTCGACCTTGGCCGTGACCTTGCCACCGTCCACCAGCGGGGCCCCGACGCGGACATCGTCACCCGCACCGACCATCAGCACCTGGTCGAACTCGACCTCGGAACCGGCCTCGGCCTCGAGCTTTTCGATGCGAATCACGTCGCCTTCGGCGACGCGGTACTGTTTACCACCTGTTGCGATGATCGCGTACATTTCCCTGGGACTCCGTTGCGATACCTTGTGTGGACCAGCCGACTGGGACTGGTCTCGCGAAAGGGCGGAAATGCTAGCAGCGCTTCCCTCGCGGGTCAATGCCGACGAGACACCAGGACGGGCGCCACGCGTGCGGGCCCGCACGCGGTGGAGCCGGGACTCACGCGAACTCCCGGCGCCCCGGTCCAAGCCGTAGCGGCCCGGGCGCGGGTCCAATCGACATCCGGAGACCCGCTCGTGCACGAACTTGTACATTCGGCAGCGTTTCCCTAGCATGCCTTCGCCCCTCCCGACCACCTCTAGGGAAACACTGATCCATGTACACACTCGCGCTGGAACCCCAGGTTTTCCGAGACAAGGCGCGGTGCGCAGCCGGTAGTGGCTCTACCGGCAAGGGCCGCAAGGCAGGATCGGGGAACCTGGGCTGCCAACCCCACAAGCGATTGAATGCAGGGGCTCGGTCGCCCGTTGTTGACGAAAGCGGACGCGCGCACGGCGTTGCGGCTCCCTTGTGCAGAACGACTGCACGGCCGTCGCCGCGCCTTGTTCGCACGCAAAAGCGACTCGAGCGCGCGTGTGTACATGGATCAGTGTTTCCCTAGAGCCTGCTTGCCTACCCCCATGTCCATTGATGCGATCCGAGAACTGGCGGCCGACGACATGCAGGCCGTCGACCAGTGCATCCGCGAACGCCTCAGCTCGCCGGTGGTACTGATCAACCAGCTCGGGCACTACATCATCCACTCGGGCGGGAAGCGCCTGCGTCCCCTGCTGGCCACCCTGTCGGCGCGCGCCTGCCGGGTACAGGGGCAGGATCCGGTCACGCTGGCGGCGGTGGTGGAGTTCATCCACACCGCGACACTGCTGCACGACGACGTGGTGGACGCCTCCGAGATGCGCCGCGGCAACGAGACCGCCAACCATATCTTCGGCAACGAGGCCGCCGTCCTGGTCGGCGACTTCCTCTACTCGCGCGCGTTCGAAATGATGGTCGAGGTCGGCTCGATGCGCGTCATGGAGATCCTCTCCCACGCGACCAACGTGATCGCGGAGGGCGAGGTGATGCAGCTGATGAACTGCCACGACGCCGGGGTCGACGAGCAGCGCTACATGCACGTGATCCAGTCGAAGACCGCCAAGCTGTTCGAGGCCGCCTGCCAGCTGGGTGCCATCCTGGGCGAGCGCTCGGAGACCGACGAGCAAGCGCTGGCTCATTACGGCATGCATCTGGGCACGGCCTTCCAGCTCGTCGACGACGTGCTCGACTATTCCTCCGATGACGCGGTGACCGGCAAGCGCATGGGCGACGACCTCGCCGAGGGCAAGCCCACGCTGCCGCTGATTCATGCGCTGCGCGTGGGCACGCCCGATCAGGCGGCCATCGTACGTGGCGCGATCGAGGACGGCGGCCGCGACCAGGTCGATGCCGTCCTGCAGGTGGTGCACGCAACAGACGGCCTGGCCTACACCCGCTCGCGCGCCGAGGCCGAAACCGACGCCGCGATCGAGGCAATCTCCACGCTCCCCGAGTCCCCGCACCGTCAGGCCCTGATCGACCTGGCCCGGTTCGCCGTCGGCCGCAACCACTGATCCGGACGGTCGAACCATTTTCACTGCCCGAGGGCATGGACAGCCCCGAAGAGGCCCGGCATAATAGCGGGCTCGGTTCGGAGTGTAGCTCAGCTTGGTAGAGCACTGCCTTCGGGAGGCAGGGGTCGAAGGTTCGAATCCTTTCACTCCGACCAACCTTCTTCTTGACCCTGGATCTCCGGCCTGTGGCCCACTGCAAACGGCCCGCCCCGGAGACCGCCAAGTCCCGATCACATACAGATCCCGCGGACACGTCCATGACCGCCAATGCCCCGGCCGCTCGCGGCACTCTCTACATCGTTTCCGCCCCGTCCGGCGCCGGCAAGACCAGCCTCGTCGCCGCCCTGCTGGAATCGGTGGAAGCCGTGGAAGTCTCGGTCTCGCACACCACACGCAAGCCACGCGCGAGCGAGGTCGACGGACAGCACTACCACTTCGTCACCGCCGAAACCTTCCTCGGGATGATCGAGGACGGACAGCTGCTGGAACACGCCAAGGTCTTCGACAACTTTTACGGGACCGCACGGGCCAGTGTCGACGAACGCCTGGACGCCGGCATGGACGTGATCCTGGAGATCGACTGGCAGGGCGCGCGCCAGGTGCGCGCGGCCGTGCCGGACGCCCACTCCATCTTCATCCTGCCGCCCTCGCGCGACGAGCTGGAACGCCGCCTGCGCGGCCGCGGCCAGGACGAGGAAGACGTGATCCAGCGCCGCCTGCGCGACGCCGAATCCGACTGCACGCATTTCCGCGAATACGACCACACCGTGGTCAACGCCGATTTTGACCAGGCCGTGCGCGATCTGGCCTGCATCTTCCGCGCCAATCGCCTGCGCACCGTGGAACAGGAGGTCCGATCCGCACCGACGATCGGGAATCTGTTGGCGGGCGCGCCGGGGTCGGCGTAACATGCTGGAGTGTAGTCCGCTACACTCGTTTCAAGAACTTACTGACCGGAGTATCCGATGGCACGCGTCACCGTCGAGGACTGCCTCGAAAATGTCGAAAACCGCTTTCAGCTGGTGCTGATGGCCGCCCGCCGGGCCCGTCACATCGCCCACGGCAAGGAAGCGCGTGTCCCCGAGGACAACGACAAGCCCACGGTAATCGCCCTGCGCGAGATCGCCGCTGGCGTGGTCGGCACCGAGGTGTTCGACGAACACGATGAACGGCCCCAGAACCAGATGCTGGACTTCAGCACCATCCGCCATCTGGAACAGCTGGAAGCCGACGAACGCTAGGAGAGGGTTTTCAATGGCCGCTGGGCAGCCAGCCGCGCCCGGGGCCGTCTCGACGGCAACGGGCGACTCGACCCGATTCCTGATCAGCGATTTGTGTGCCGAACTCGAGGCCTATCTCGAGCCGGACGAGATCGAGGAGGTCTATCGCGCCTATCTCCTGGGCGCGGAATCCCACGAAGGCCAGACCCGCAAGACCGGCGAACCCTACATCTATCACCCGCTTGCCGTGGCCCGCACCATGGCCGAGATGCGGATGGACCACCAGGCCATCAGCGCCGCCATCCTGCATGACGTGATGGAGGACACCGCCACCAGCAAGGACCGCATCTATACCGAGTTCGGCGAGGAGGTCGCGGAACTGGTGGATGGCGTGTCCAAGCTGACCCATCTGCAGTTCCAGTCCAGGGCCGAAGCCCAGGCGGAAAACTTCCGCAAGATGATGCTGGCGATCACCCGCGACATCCGGGTGATCCTGATCAAGCTGGCCGACCGCCTGCACAACATGCGCACCCTTGGCGTCATGCGCCCGGACAAGCGCCGCCGCATCGCCAAGGAAACCCTCGAGATCTATGCCCCGATCGCGCAGCGCCTGGGCATGAACGCCATCCGCCGCGAACTGGAGACACTCGGGTTTTCCGCCAAGCACCCCTGGCGTGCCGCGGTGCTGGAACGCGCCGTTCACCGCGCCGGCGGCAATCGCCGGGAGCCGATGCGGAACATCGAGCAGGCGATCTGCTCGCGCATGGAGGCCGCCGGCATCGTAGGGCGCATCTCCGGGCGCGAGAAGGGCCTGTACAGCATCTACCGCAAGATGCGCGACAAGCACCACTCGTTCGAGGACGTATTCGACGTCTTCGCCATCCGCATCATCGTCGACGACGTCGACACCTGCTACCGCTCCCTGGGCGTGGTGCACAACCTCTACAAGCCGGTACCGGGGCGCTTCAAGGATTACATCGCGATCCCCAAATCCAACGGATACCAGTCGCTGCACACCATCCTGTTCGGTCCGCAGGGCATCCCCATCGAGGTCCAGATCCGCTCCACCGAGATGGATCGGGTGGCCGAGAGCGGCATTGCCGCGCACTGGCAGTACAAGGCTGGCGGCGAGTCCACCCGCACCGCCCAGAGCCGGGCTCGCGAGTGGCTCAAGGATGTGCTCGAGATCCAGAACAGCGTGGGCAATTCCATCGAGTTCCTGGAGAACGTGAAGGTCGACCTCTTCCCCGACGAGGTCTACACCTTTACCCCCGGGGGCGACATCCTCGTCCTGCCGCGCGACGCCACCCCGATCGACTTCGCGTACGCCGTGCACTCGGACATTGGCAACCGCTGCGTGGCGGCCAAGATCGACCGCCAGCTGGCACCCCTTTCGGTGCGCCTGCAAAGTGGCCAGACGGTGGAGATCGTCACATCGGCCGGCGCCCGCCCCAACCCGGCCTGGCTGTCGTTCGTGGTCACCGGCAAGGCCCGCACCGGCATCCGCCACTGCCTGAAGTCCATGCAGTCCGAGGAGGCCCGCACGCTTGGCGAACGCCTGCTGGAGAAGGCCCTGGAATCCCTGGAGACCAGCCTTGCCCGCGTCTCGCCGGCGCGCCTGGATCAGATGCTGGACGCGATGCAGCTGGAGGATCTGGACGCCCTGCTGATCGACATCGGCCTGGGCAACCGCATGGCCTCGCTGGTGGCCCGCCAGATGGTGGGCAAGGAAACGCCCGAGCCCGCGACCGACGCCCCCCCCGCGACGCTGGCGGTCAAGGGCACCGAGGGGCTGGTACTGAATTACGCTCGCTGCTGTCACCCGATCCCCGGCGACCCGATCATCGGCCAGCTGAGTGCCGGACGCGGCCTGGTGGTCCACCGCGAGAACTGCCGCAACGTGCTGCACGAAAGCCGCGATCGCGGCGACCGCACGATTGCGCTGGAATGGTCCCACGAGCCCCAGTTGCAGTTCACCGCCGCCGTGCGCACCCGTACCGCCAACCGCCGCGGGGCTCTCGCCGACATGGCCGCAGTCATCGCAGACCATGGCTCCAATATCGAGCACATCTCGTTCAACGAGCAGGACGGCCATTCCACGGCGATGACCTTCCTGCTGACCGTGCGCGACCGCCAGCATCTGGCCCAGATCATGCGGGGCCTGCGCCGGCTGTCCGACGTCCTGCGCATCTCGCGTCAGCGCGGCTGAGCCGGATTACGCCCGTTGGTCGATCCGCCACCCGGCGGGCGGGCTTCTTGCAGACACCCCCTGCGCAGCGGAAGATCACGGCATGATCGTCGACATCCTCAATGAAACACTGGGCGTCGCGCTCGCCGCGGCCCCCTGGCTGTTGCTGGGTCTGCTGGCCGCCGGCGCGGTCAAGGCCCTGATCCCGGAAGCGGCCCTGCAGCGCTGGCTCGGCGGCGCCGGTCTGGCGGCCACCGCCCGCGCCGCCGTGGTCGGGGCACCGTTGCCGCTTTGTTCCTGCGGGGCCATCCCCACCGCCCTGGCCCTGCATCGCGGCGGCGCCGGGCGCGGGCCCACCACCGCCTTCCTGATCGGGACGCCGGGTGTCGGCGTGGACTCGCTCGCCATCAGCTACGCCCTGCTGGGCCCCGTAATGGCCATTGCGCGCGCCCTCGGCGCCATCGTCACGGCTATCACCACGGGACTACTGGTGGGGCGCACGCACGGCGCGACGGACCACTCCGGGGCGACCGACGCGGACACCTGCGGGGGATGTTGCGCGACCGACACGGGCTGCGCTACTCCCGAAACCCCGGAACGCCTCGCCGCACGGCTTCGCAGCGGACTGCACTATGCCTTCCACGACGTCCTCGACGATATCCGCCTGTGGCTGGTGATCGGCCTGCTGGTCGCCGGCGCCCTGCTCGCCCTGGTGCCGCCGGCCACACTGGCCGCCTGGGGCTCGGGCCTGGCAGCGATGCTGGTGATGGCCGTCATCGGCATCCCGATGTACCTTTGCGCGACCGCCGCCACGCCCATCGCCGTGGGCCTGATCACGGCCGGGGTCTCGCCCGGCACCGTGCTGGTTTTCCTGCTGGCGGCGCCGATCACCAGCCTGGCGACGCTGGGCGTGTTCCGCCGCGAACTCGGTACCCCGGCGCTGGTGCTCTACCTGACCGGAATCGCAGCTACCACCATTGCGCTGGGGCTCGCCCTCGACGCCGGACTGGCCCGTACCGGGGTCGACGTCACCACCCAGATGGGCGCTGCCGGTGAACTGCTGCCCGCCTGGCTCGAATGGAGCACCCTGATCATCCTGAGCGTGCTGGCCACACCGGTCCTGCGCCGGTGGCTGGACCGCCTGATCCCCCATCCACAGCCGCGGAGCGCGTGAATGTCCAATCGTTCCATCGGACTCGATGAACCGCTGTACCGCTACCTTCTGGAGCACTCGCTGCGCGAGCCCGACGTACTGGCGCAGCTGCGCGCCGAAACGGCAAGCCTGCCCGAGGCGAACATGCAGATCGCCCCGGAACAGGGGCAGTTCATGGCGCTGCTGGCGCGGCTCATGGGGGCACGGCGCTATCTGGAGATCGGCACCTTCACCGGCTACAGCGCGCTGGCCATCGCCCTCGTCCTGCCGGAGGAGGGCGAAGTCGTCACCCTGGACAAGAGCGCAAGCTGGGCCGCCACGGCCCGCCATTACTGGGAACGCGCCGGGGTTGCCGGACGCATCCGGCTCGAGCTCGGCGAGGCCCGCAACACATTGCAGGCCCTGGAGGCGGCCGGCGAGACTGGCCCCTTCGATCTGGCCTTCATCGACGCCGACAAGACCGGCTACCCCGACTATTTCGAACACTGCCTGCGCCTGGTACGCCGGGGCGGGCTCATCCTGATCGACAACACCCTGTGGCACGGTACCGTCGCCGACCCGGACAACCAGCGCGACGACACCTGCGCGATCCGCGCCTTCAATGACGCCCTGCACCACGACGAGCGCATCGACCTCTCGCTGGCCCCCATCGGCGACGGCCTGACCCTGGCCCGCCGCCGTTGAAGCAGAGGCTGCTCTGGATTCACCACAGAGGACACAGAGACGACGGAGAAGGGATGCAAGGCAGGGGGTTCAATGGCCGGCTCATCGACCACGAAGCCTTACAGGCAAAGGCCGCTGTCGCCAAGGCCGCGGCGGCAGATGGCGCGACGTTCTACCGACCGCACCACCCAGCCTGCCTCCGTCTCGTCCAGGCCCAGGCGAAACTCGTAGGCACTGACGGCGTCGTCGCGCAGCCCGGTCAGGCGGACCTCCGCATGTTCCGGGCGCGGCTGGTCGATCTCCAGCCCCGCATAGTCGATCGCCAGGCCGGAAGCCCAGCGGCTGGCCGCCAGCCACTCCATCACGGCGGCACCCGGCACGACCATGGGCTCCAGCGACGGCACCGCGCGTGCCTCGAAGGCCGTGGGGGCCGGGTCCCAGCCCTCCGGCGCGGTACGGTCATCGGGGGCCGAAGCCGATGTGGCACACCCCGCCAGCAGGCTCACCGGAAATACCCATGTCGCTTGCCATCCCCGACGCATCACGTGGCCCCTCTCGCAAAAACAACCTGGCGGGAAACATACCGAAGCCAGAAACGTCCTACCATGGCAGATATACATCATCGGTCGGCCGCCCCGCGGTGACCCCGGAGGATCCCGTCATGAAAGACTTCCTACTGCGCCCTGTCCTGCTGACCGGCCTATGCGGCCTGATGCTGGCCGCGGCCCCCCTGTACGCCACCGACAACGACACCCACACGGAGGACGGCACGGCGGTCAGCAATGAACAGGATACGGCGATGGAGGACGACGCCACCGCCAGCGAGATGGAGGAACTGCGCGAGGCGTGGGCCGAAACCCGCGAGGAGCTTCAGGAGGAAGGCGAAGACGTGGGCGAGGCGACCCGCTCGCGCACCCGCGAGACCCTGGACGCGATGGACCGCGAGCTGCACCGGCTGGGTAACAACATCCGCAAAGGCTGGGACGACCTGAGCGAGGCGACCCGCGAACGCCGCGAACGGGCCTATGACGACCTGGTCGAGGAACGTGACCGCCTGGCCGAGTGGTCCGGCGAGATGCGCGAGCGGTCCTCCAGCGCCTGGGGCGGCATCCGCGAGGGCGCCCTCGATGCCTGGGGCGGCATCCGTGACGGCTCGCGCAAGGCCTGGGGCTCGGTGCGCGATGCCTTCCGCGCGGACGACGAGCCAGCTGACGGTACCGGCGAACCGGACGTTCAGGACTGATGCCGGGCCAGCATCCGATCCGCGGCGGCTTCGCCGGCGCGATGCTGCTCCTGTCCGTCGCCGGACTGGCGGGATGCGACGGGTTCGACGGGGTTTCCGGGACACCCGACCACCTCGAGCGCACCACCGACCCGGAGGTCCTGCAACGCGGGGAACGCCTTTACCAGGAGCACTGCATCGCCTGCCACGGGGCCCAGCGCGAGGGCGCCGAGGACTGGCGCCAGCGCAACTCCGATGGCACGCTGCCACCGCCCCCGCTGGATGGCAGTGCCCACACTTGGCACCACCCCTACTGGCAGCTGAAGGACATCATCCGCTATGGGGCCGAGGCGCGCGGCGGGGCCATGCCCAGTTTCGAGGACACGCTCTCGGAGGACGACGTCGAGTCAATCATCGCCTGGCTGCAATCGCACTGGCCGGACGAGATCTTCGAGGCCTGGACACGCTACGACCGCAACCACCCGACCCAGGCGGACTGGGAGGAGGCCATGGACGAAGCCTGGGTGACCCACGCCGACGATTGATGCGGACCTCCCGCCGTGCCCCTACAATAGCCACGGAATGGCACGGCCCGCGCCAGCGTCTTCCGGATGAGACGCCACCGCGCCGACCGGCTGGCAGGGAACGCAGCGCAATCATGACGGCCGGGAGTGGCCCATGCAGGACACCCAGAAGTGCAGGCTCCGTATCGCTCGCCGGGGGCGCGTGTGAATCGACGCGCGCGCGACTTCGCGGCGGACAGCGAACGGGACCGCCTGCAGATCCTGATCGAGCAGGAGCGTGCGGCACGCCGCCAGGCCGAGATCCTGGCCGAAACCCGTCTGCAGGACGTCTACGCGAAGCAGCAGCAGATCGAGCTGCTCAACACCATTGCCTCCACGGCCAACCAGTCGGACTCCATCGCCCATGTACTGCGCGAGGCGCTGGCAGCGATTGGACGGTTTCTCGACTGGCCCGTGGGACATGCCTACCTGACCCGGCATAACAACAAAACCGGCCACAACCAGCTGGCCCCGACCGGCATCTGGCATATCGCCTCCGCAGAGCCAGTCACCGCGTTCCGCGACAGCACCGAGAACACGGCATTTGCCAGCGGAGAGGGCCTGCCCGGCCGCGTACTGGACAACGGGGAACCCGCCTGGATCGAGGACCTGGGCACGGACGGCAACTTCCCGCGCGCGCCGCAGGCCGCGGCGAGTGGCCTGCGCTCCGGGTTCGCCTTCCCGGTCATGGTCGGCCAGGAGGTCGCCTGCGTCCTCGAGTTCTTCGCCACGGAGCCCACCACCACCGACCCCGATCTGCTGTGGCTGATGTGGCAGATCGGCGTGCAACTTGGCCGCGTCATCGAGCGCAACCGCCACGAGGAGCGCCTGCTGCACAACGCGTCCCACGACCAGCTGACCGGGCTCCCCAACCGGCGCCTGTTTCACGACCGGCTGGCGCACGCCATTGCACGCGCCACGCGCGAGCCCTTCACCCTGTTCGCGGTCCTGTTCGTGGACATCGACCGCTTCAAGGTGGTCAACGACAGCCTGGGGCACCCGGCTGGCGACGAACTGCTGGTGCGGGTCGGGCGGCGCCTGCTGAACGCCCTGCGCCAGAACGACACCGTCTCGCGTCCCAAGGGAGACGACGGGAATCGCCCGGACGACACCCTCGCGCGCCTGGGCGGCGACGAATTCACCATCCTGCTGGAGGGCCTGCACGAACCCGTGGATGCCCTGCGTGTGGCCGAACGCCTGCAGGCCGTGTTGCACGAGCCTTTCTCCCTCTCCGGGCAGGATGTCTACGTGACCGTCAGCATCGGCATCGCAACCCGCCCCTATGGTCAAAGCTGCCCCATCCGGGCGAATGGCGAGGCGGATGACCCGGCCCGACCGGCCAAGCCCGACGACCTGATGCGCGAGGCGGACATGGCGATGTATCGCGCAAAGTCACTGGGCAAGGCCCGTTGCGAATTCTGCGATCCGGGCATGCAGACCCAGGCACTGCAAAGCCTGGCGCTGGAGACCGACCTGCGCCAGGCGGTGGAGCGCGGCGATTTTATCGTCCACTTCCAGCCGATCATGTCCCTCGCCGAGGACTGCATCACCGGCTTCGAGGCCCTGGTGCGCTGGGAGCGCAATGGCGAACGGGTACCGCCCGACCACTTCATCCCGATCGCCGAGGACACCGGGCAGGTCCACCTGATCGACATGCTGGTGTTCTACACCGCCTGCCGCCAGCTGATGCAGTGGAACACCGAATTCCCGGACACCCCGCTGACCATCAGCACCAACCTCTCCGCCCGCCAGCTCACGCGGCCGGAGCTGGTCGACGAGGTGCAGACGATACTCGAGGGCACGGGCGTCCCGGCCGCACAGGTTCGCCTGGAGATCACCGAGACGGCGACACTCGGCAACCTGGACGAACTGATCGAGACCCTGCACCGCCTGAAGGCCCTGGGCGTCAGCCTGGCGATGGACGATTTCGGCACGGGCTACTCGTCGCTCAGCTACTTGCACCGCCTGCCACTGGACATCCTCAAGATCGACCGCAGCTTCGTGGCCGGGCTGGATCGCGACGAATACAGCCAGCGCCTCGTGCAGACCGTGATCCACATGGCCCGCAATCTCGGACTGGAGGCCGTGGCGGAGGGCGTGGAGAGCCACACCCATGCCGCAACGCTGCGGGCCCTCGGCTGCACTCTCGCGCAAGGCTTTTACTATTCCCCGCCGGTGGACGCAGCTGGGGCTGGCGCGCTACTGGAGAACCCACGCCAGAAGCGCCACTGACGCCCGCCGGCCTGCAGGAAAAGCGCGGCGCTCGGACCGCTTGCAGCGCCACACCGCAAGTTCGTGCTCCGCGTCCCGCTCGTGACGGACGCGCTCCGGCCTCGCGTACCGCACCCACCTTCCGGCCGTCCCGTGCGGGGACTGTCGGGTCTCGCCCTGACCGGTGGGGTCGGGGGTCGCGGCCATGAGCCACGTCTTCTTGTACCCGGATTCGCTCCTTGTCGCCCCGTCCCCGGGGCCGGCAAGCCCCGGCGATCCGGCGGATCAGAACTGCATGCCGACCTTGCCCATCACGCGCATGTTGTCGGCATCCGCGCGGCGGCCGTCGAAGCGGTCGCTCTCGGTGAACTGATAGCGTGCCTCCAGCCCCAGGAACCACTGGCGATCCAGCTGGTATTTCAGGCTGCCACCCAGCTGGGCCGCCCACAGGCCATTGGTGTCATCATCGAGCTTGCCCCGCACGTAACCGATGCCCGGCCCGAACCCCAGCGACAGCCGCTCGTTCGGCTCGAACATCCAGTGGCTGTTCACTTCGGCACTGGTCATCTTCAGCGGGTCGTCGCTGTAGCGGCTCACAGTCAGATGATGGCGCAAAACGCCCGTGGCCGGCTGGAAAAGCTGGCAGTTGGCACCGATCTCGACGCCGTAGGCACCCTCGCTGCTCGCATCCGAAAGATCCGGCGAAACCACCCCGCCCATCAGTGCCACGCTGGGCTCCATGCCTCGTTCCACCGCACTGGCCTGGGCCAACGGCATGACCGTCAGCACCCCCAGGGCGACCATCACCATCGTTTTTCCGTACTGCATCGGACACCTCCTGATCCAAATAAATAAGAAAACTCTAATGGTATACCAGCGTGCCGCGACCTTCATCACGGCACACAGAACCCGGCGGCCCGGAATGGAATTTTTCCGGGGGCCATTGCATCCTGTTGCCGAAGCTCGGCCGGGGGCATCCTGCCCGGACCCCGGCAGCAATCGAGGGAACCCTCGCCGGTCGCAGCGCTCGAAAGCAGTGAACGCGCACGCCCCCGGCGTGCGCGGTTCGTACAAAAGCAGCAACAAGAACGATCATCCATTCACATGCAAACGGAGGACCTCATGTCCGATCAACCGAATGCGAACCGTCGTAAATTCCTGCGCCAGGCATCCGCCGCCGTGGCCGCCATCCCGGTCGTCAGCATGGCGGGCATCTCTGCCGCCCAGGCCAATGAAAAGGCCGAGGACGGTCACGCGCATGAATATGTGAAGAATGCCGCGGATGCAGCCGGACACGATGACTACGTGGAAGGCGCCAAGTGCAAGAAATGCGCCTTCTGGGGCGGGGGCGACGCCGAGTGGGGCCAGTGCTACCACGCCGACTTCCAGGGCGTTCAGGTCAACGCCAATGGCTGGTGCGACGAGTTCGTCGAAGGCTAATCCCGGCACGCCTGTCCGGCCCGCTTCGGCGGGCCGGGCATCCCTCCCCCCAACCACTGCTTGCATCCCCGCCGCACATCCCCGCAAGCTAGAATCCCAATTCCGTAGACCGATCCCGGCAAACGCCCCGTACGGCGAAAGGAACCTGCGTGTCCGACCCGTTCTCCCGGCCTGCCCGCAGCATCGCCGGTAACCCGTGCCCCAACTCGCGGCGGGCCCGCTGATGGATCTCTCGCCCGTCGGGTTCACGGTTCTCTACCTGGCTTACGGCCTGGCCTTCTTTTCGCTGGGGGCGGTTGCGCTGGTCCTGCCCCGCGGTAACGGCACACTGCCGTTTGCCCGGCACTTCTGGCTGCTGGCCCTGTTCGGCCTGGCCCACGGCGCGTACGAGTTCCTGCAGGCCGCAGGCTTTCACTATCCACCGGCACGCGGGGTGTGGCTCAACGCCACCTGGCAGTTGTTCTCCTACGTACCGCTGCTGGAGTTCGGGCGCCGCGCCCTGGTCGCGAGCCAGCCTCGCGTCCGGCTCGATGCCCTGTGGTTGTACCCGGTCCTCGCCGCCGGGATACTGCTGGTGATCGGCATCGCCGACGACCCCGGACGTGGCCTGGCCAACGGCGGCCGCTACCTGGTCGGCTTCCCGGGGGCACTGCTGACCGGTCTGGCCTTCTGGTTCGTACTGCGGCAACCCCGTCAGCGGGCGGTCAAATCCGGCGATCAGGCCCGGCATTATCCGGCCGTGACCGTCCTGGCTCTCGCCTTTCTGGGTTACGCGCTGCTCACCCCGTTTCCGGGAACCGTGGACCCGGCCCTGCCGGGCTGGCTGCCCACCCACGGCGACTTCCTCGAGACAAGCGGGCTGCCCGTGCAGCTGCTGCGCATGTTCACCGCCATCCTCGCCGCCATCGGGCTGATGGCCCTGACTCGCTCGCTGGGCACCCAGCAGGGCGATGACCTGCTGCGCATCCTCGACACCCTCAATGGATTCGTCTATCGCTGCCGCAACAATCCGCAGTGGGACGTGATCAACATCGAGGGTTCGCTGGAAGAACTGACGGGCCACCCGCAGACCCGGTTCTTCCAGGAACACCGAACCCTCGGCGACCTGATTCACCCGGACGATCGCGAACGCGTCTGGCAGGAGGTCTCGGAAGGCCTGCAGCGCGACGGCCAGTTCCAGGTCCAGTGGCGTCTGGTCCAGCGTGACGGTGGCCTGCGCTGGGTCTTCGAGCGCGGGGCCGCCCACTACGACCCGCGCGGCCAGCTAAAGTATCTCCAGGGGCACGTGGTCGATGCCGACGAACTGGTCACCACCAGCGAGCGCCTGCGAGCCAAGACCGACGAACTGGAGGCCTTCCGCTCGACCCTGGACCTGACCCTGGATGCGGTGTTCCTGTTCGACGTGGAGACCCTGCGCTTCATCTACGTCAACCAGGGCGCGGTGGACCAGACCGGCATCCCGCGCGAGGAACTGCTGCAACTACATCCCTATGACATCAAGCCGGACTACCCCGAGCCGCGCTTTCGCCAACTGGTCGAGCCCCTGCGCCGGGGCGAGCGCGACCAGTTCCGCTTCGAGACCAGCCACCGCCACCGCGATGGCGTCGAGGTGCCGGTCGAGATCTCCCTGCAGCTCGTCGCCCCGCGCGGCGAGACGGCCCGCTACGTGGCCATCTCGCACGACATCACCCAGCGCAAGCGCAACGAGAAGGCCCTGCTGCAGGCCCTCTCGGAACTGGAAGCCTCGCGCGACGAACAGGCGCGCCTGCTGGAACTGACCCGGCGCGAGCAGGGCCGCATGGCCGCGCTGCTCTCGGCCATGAGCATCGGCATCCTGTTCGAGGACCGCGACGGACGGGTGGAGTACGTGAACCCGGCCTTCCGCCGGATGTGGGCCATCGCCAGCGAGGTGGAACTGGTCGGCCGCCCCTCGCGCGAGGTGCTGGAGCACTCCACCCACCGCTTCGCACGGCCGGATCACGCCTCGCGCCACGTCCTGCACGTGCTGGACACCCACGAAATCAGCGAACGCTTCGAGGTCGACCTGTACGACGGGCGCATCCTCACCCAGGTCTCCTACCCGGTCCACGATACCGACGAACGCTCCATCGGACGCCTGTGGCTGTACGAGGACGTGACCCACGAGCGCCAGACCGCCCAGCAACTGGTCTACCTCGCCGAGCACGACGCGCTGACCGGGCTGTACAACCGCCATCACTTCCAGAAGCGCCTGGAACACGCGATTCACAGCGAGCGCCGTCGCAACGGGCGCTTCGCCCTGTTGTACTTCGATCTCGACGAATTCAAGACCATCAACGACACCTTCGGCCACCGGGCCGGGGACACCGTACTGGTGCGTGCCGCCGGCGAGATCGCCGCCCTGGTGCGCAGCCAGGACATCTTTGCCCGCCTGGGCGGTGACGAATTCGCGATCCTGGTGGACCGCGAATCGGATCAGGAGCCGATCGAACTGGCCGAACGCGTCGCCCGCGCGATCTCCGCGATCCCGTTCCGCTTCCGTGGCCAAAACTACCGCCTCACCGCCAGCATCGGCATCGCCCACTACCCCGAGCACGGCGACAACGTCGAGGAACTGGTGGCGCGTGCCGACACCGCGATGTACCAGGCCAAGGACCTGGGCAAGAACACCTGGGCGGTGTTCGACCGCAGCCGCAACACCGCCGAGCACATGCTGGAGCGGATGTCGTGGAGCCAGCGCATCGGCACCGCGCTGGAACGGGACCACTTCGAGCTGCACTATCAGGGCATCTACACCATCGATGGGCGCCACCTGCACCACATGGAGGCCCTGGTCCGCATGCGCGACCCGGCCAGCCCGGAGGAGCTCACCATGCCCGGCCAGTTCATTCCCATCGCCGAGAAGACCGGACAGATCCTCGACATCGACCGCTGGGTGATCCGCGAGAGCATCGCGCGCCTGGCCGATGACCCGGCCATCCCCGGCATCGCGATCAACATCTCCGGGCGCAGCTTCGACGAACCCGGGCTCCCGCACTACATCGACCAGCAGCTCGCACAACACGCCGTCGAGCCGCGCCGGCTGATCATCGAACTGACCGAGACTGCCGCAGTCTCCGAGATGCAGGATGCCCAGCGCTTCATCGAGGCGCTGCAGCACACCGGCTGCACCGTCTGTCTGGACGACTTCGGCTCCGGTTTCTCCACATTCGCCTATCTCAAATACCTGGGTGTCCAGATCCTCAAGATCGACGGCATGTTCGTGCGCGACCTCCCCAACAACCGCGACAACCAGGCCTTCATCCGCGCGATGGTCGATGTCGCCCGGGGCCTGGAGAAGCAAACCGTGGCCGAGTGCGTGGAAGACACGCCCACCCTCGAGATGCTGGAAGAACTGGGCGTGGACATGGCCCAGGGCTACCACTTGCACCGCCCGTCCGGGGAGATCCCCGCCACCGATACCTGAACGACCGCGCGCGAACGACTCAGTCGGCGAGCGGCTCGTACTCGCCGGGACCGACTGCCGGTTCCTCGAAGCGGAAATCCACCCCCGTTGGCGCGATCCGGAACACGCCCCGCGCCCGGCTCCAGCCCTGCTTGTACACCGTCGCGTCGACCCGCTCGAAGAGCCGCTGCAGTGCCCGCGCGGTCATGGCACGGTTCGCATAATCCAGTCCGTGGCGTTCCCAGGCGTCCCGCGCGCTCGCAGCCAGCTCCCAGCCCGTCTCCACGAACCCGGCGATCCACAGCGCCCGCAACACGCCATCGCCCCATTGCTCGCGCAACCGCGCCATGCCGGAGCGCGCGTCCGGGGCCGACTCCACTACCGCAACAAGCGACCCGGGCAACAACACCCGCCAGTCCTCACTCTGGAACCAACCCGGCAATAGATCCTCGTCAATGATCTGCACGAAATCCGCCACCGGGTCGGAGCCCGTGCGCTCGGCCAGTTGAATCAGTGCTCCCGCCTCGTCGACATAGCCGGACAGGGCAAACCCGCACAGGTGGTGATCCACGATGTCGTGCACGAATACCGAGGTCGGGATGCGCTCGCCGGTAAACGGGGTCGCCGCGATCACGTCCGCGCCCTGCCCGGGCAGGTCCAGCTTCCAGCCACGAACGCCAAAGCCGTCCTCCCAGGACATCGCATACCGCACCGGGATGGGCACGCCAGCGGCACCCTTCACGTCACAAGCATCGGGTATTCGCGGCATCGTCGCGCTCCTTTCGAGAAGGTCTCTCCTTGCACTTTACCGACCGGTCAACTAGTATGCAAAGTCATGGATACAACCATCAGCAACCCCACTGGCCACGACAGCCGCGAAGGCCTGCTGAAGGCCGCCCGCGAACTGATCGTCGGACGCAGCTACAGCGCCGTCGGCATTGCCGAGATCTGTGCGCACGCGGGCGTGCGCAAGGGCAGCCTGTATCACTTCTTTCCCGGCAAGGAGGCGCTCACTCTGGCGATGCTGGATGCGCTGTACGCGGACTTCGAACGCGAGGTGCTGATCCCGGGGCTGACCGGCGCCAATGGACTCCACGCCCGGATCAAGGCGTTCGTCCACGCGATCCACGCTTTCGAGGCAAGCATCCAGGCGGAATCCGGACAGCTCCCCGGCTGCCCATTCGGCAATCTGGCCGTGGAGATGGGCACCCATAACCCGACCCTGCGCCAGGCGATCCGGGGACACCTTGACGCCGTCACCGCGCATTTCCGCTCCGTGCTGGACGACGCCGTGCAGGATGGCGAGTTGCCACCACACACCGACACCGACGCGCTGGCCGAACAGTGGCTGGCGCTGATGGAAGGGATCCTGGTGATGGCAAAGACCGACCAGGACCCGGCGACGATCCTGCGCCTGGGCCCCGCGCTGGGCGCACTCCTCAACCCAACCCCGGAGGCCCGCCATGAGCCATGATGACTTCCCCCTGCACGACGCGAGCAGCGCGCCGGAGGCACAACGCGCCTTCGACCACGCCGAACAGACCTTCGGCATGGTCCCCAACCTGATCCGCAAGATGGCCAGCGCCCCTGCCCTGGCCGAGGCCTACCTCTCCCTCAACGACGTGCTGCAGAAGACCTCACTCAACCCGACCGAACAGGGTGTGCTGCTGCTGACCGTCAGCCGCTACCACGAGTGCGACTACTGCATGGCCGCCCACAGCATGACCGGTCGCATGACCGGCGTTCCCGACGACGTGATCGTCGCGCTGCGCGAGGACGAGCCGATCAATGACCCGAAGCTGGAGGCCCTGCGCCAGTTCGCCCGCGCGATGATCGAACAGCGTGGCTGGGTCGACACGGCCACCCAGCAGGCCTTCCTGGATGCCGGCCATACGCCCGCGCAGATGCTGGAGGTGATCCTGGCGATCGGGCTGAAGACCCTGTCCAACTACACCAACCACATCGCCGGCACGCCCGTGGACGAACCCATGGCCGCCGAACGCTGGACCGCGCCGAAGTAGCCGCGGCCCCACCGAAGCCACCCCGAGGAGAATCCCCATGAGCGAAGAAACCGCCGATCTTGTCGTCATCATGATCACTGGTCCGGAGAACAAGCGCCGTCTGCCGTCGGCCTTCTTCCTGGCGGCCACCGCGGCCGCCGCCGAACAGAACGTCATCATGTACTTCACCGGACCGGCCACCGAACTGCTGAAAACGGGGGTCGCCGAAAACCTTTACCCCATGGAGGGCGGCAAAAGCATTGCCGACTTCATGAAGAACGCCATGGACAACGGGGTCCAGGTGATGGGTTGTCGCCAGTCGCTGGACCTCAACGGCATGGACGAATCCGACCTCGCGTACCAGGATCTCCCGCTGCTGACGCCATCGCAGGCCTTGCCCTCGCTGGGTTCGGCCGGCAAAGTCCTCACCTGGTAATCACGAGGGGCGCCCCGGGCGGCCCTGTTTGAGGGGGAGCCAACCCTGGGCGCGCCGGACCATCGCAAACGCATCCTCCTGCTCTCCGCCTATCGCGCCGACAGCCACGCGGCGTGGACGGACTGGCTGACCGCGACCTTCGACGCGTTCGACTGGCGCGTCCTGGAACTGCCCGGGCGCCACTTCCGCTGGCGTATTCGCGGCAACCCACTGTCCTGGCTGGACCACCTGGAGGGGGTGGAGGCCGATGCGATCATCGCCACCTCCATGGTGGACCTCGCCACCCTGCGCGGCCTGCATCCGCACCTGGCGGCCCGCCCCACGCTTTACTACGTGCACGAGAACCAGTTCGCCTATCCGGTGGGCCACCATCAGGTGCGCTCGGTGGAACCGCAGATGGTACAGATCTACGCGGCGCTGGCGGCTGACCGCGTGGCGTTCAACTCGGCCTTCAACCGCGACTCGTTCCTAGACGGGATGGAGACCCTGCTCGGGCGGATGCCCGACCATGCCCCCGACGGATTGAGGACCCGCCTGCGGGAGCGCAGCAGGGTCCTGCCGGTCCCCGTCACACCCCGTGCGACACCGAATGGGGCGCGTGACCCGGGGCTGATTCTCTGGAATCACCGCTGGGAATACGACAAGGCGCCGGAGGTCTTCACCGAGGCCCTGCTCCGGCTCCGGGCAGTGGGTGCGGACTTCCGCCTGGCCCTGCTGGGGGCCAGGCCCGCCAAGGCCCCGGAGGCCCTGCAACGGCTGCGCGCAACCCTGGGCGACCGCATCGTTGCGGACGGCAAGCTGCCACGCGGGGAATACGAAGCCCTTCTGGGACAGGCGGCCATCGTCGTGAGCACCGCCTTGCACGAGTTCCAGGGACTCGCGGTACTGGAGGCCACCGCCGCCGGCGCCACGCCATTGGTCCCGGACGCCCTGGCCTATCGCGAACAGTACCCCGACACCTGCCGCTACCCGGCCGGCAACGTCGCGGCCCTGACGGAACACCTGCACGCATGGCTGCAACATGGGGCCCCGGCGGCGCCCGACGTCCGCGCCTGGACGCCGGAACATCTGGAACCGCGCTGGGAGCAGGCGCTGGATCATCTGGTCACGGGCCGTCCCCGCCATCCACGGGTCAGTCGCGGCTGACCAGGACCCGTTCGGCCACGGGCGCGTCTCCGGCCACGAAGACCGGGCGGATCACATCGCGGTAGTTGCGAATGCGCTGCACGTAGTACACCGGTTGATAGCCGCGGGCATAGCCGTAGCGCAGATCCTGGTAGTACCGCTCCTCGGTCAGCAGCGGCAGGGTCTCGCGCATGTCCGCCCAGCGGTCGGGATCGCGCCCCAGCTCCCGTGCCAGGCGCCGAGCGTCCAGCAAGTGACCGCGACCGATGTTGTACGCGGCCAGCGCCAGGTAGGTGCGATCGGGTTCGGCGATATCATCCGGCAGCAGTTCGTGCTGGCGCTGCAGGTAGCGGGCGCCGCCCTCGATGCTCTGAAGCGGATCCAGTCGGTCCACCCCCAGCGAATCGGCGGTGCGTCGGGTCAGCATCATCAGGCCGCGCACACCGGTCGGGCTGCGCGCCTCCGGATCCCAGTGCGACTCCTGGTAGGCCAGCGCGGCCAGCAGGTCGGCAGGGAAATCCGTGCGCTCCGCCGCCTCCTCGAAATACGACCGATATTGCGGCAGACGATTCTCGATCCGTCGGTTCAGCGCCCGCAGGTCCACGAAGTCGAACTGGCCAATGTAGGCGTAATAGCGTTCGTCGACGAGTTCGCGCAGGTCGCGTCCACCGTCGGCCTGCATCCACTCGGCCGCCAGGTCCGCCAGCGCCGCCTGATCGGCCTCCAGGTACCACCCCAGCGCAAGCGGCTCGGACAGGTCGAAGGCAATGTCGAGGTGCGGGAACGAGCGTCGATTGTAGCGGACGATATGGGAATCCGCCACGGTGCAGTCGATCTCCTGGCGGGCGACCTGCGCCATCAGGCGCTCGGTGCCGATCTCCCGTGCCTCGAAACCGGCCGATTCCGGCAATTCGTCCTCCAGGGTCTCGACATAGCTGCTGCCGGCCGAGACCACCAGATCGACGTCCTCCAGCTCGCCCGCCGAACCGGGCATGGGATCGAAATCGCGATGGCAGACCACCTGCTCCGTGACCTCCATGTATTCGGGGCCGCGGCGGAAGCGCTCGTTGCGCGAGGCGAGATGGGTCAGCCCCGCCGCCGCCATGTGTGCCTCCCCGGACTCAAGCGCCTCGAGCACCCCGGAGACCGAATCGGCCATGACCCACTCCACCTGCCAGCCGTGCGCGCGGGCAAAGCCCTCGACCAGGTCGTGTTCCGTACCGGCCGTCTCCAGATGCTGGTCGAAGTACCAGGTGGTGGGTGCGTTGCGGGTCACCACCCGCAGTGTCCCCGTCTCCTCCACCGGGGCCAGGCCGTCACCCCCGGACGTGCTGGACACGGCCGTCTCGGACTGGCCGTTTTCCGGGCCGCACCCGGCGAGCAGCGCAAGCAGGGCGGCCGGCATCAGCGCACGACAGCCCCCCCCGCATCGGGCCGGACGCACACCTGGCGCGCGGGGATTCGCTTGTTCGGTCATATCGGTGTCCTTCCCGTCGACAGCCCGCGGCGAATGCCTGGCCGACTCCATGACGGATCCATGAATGTCCAATAAAGAGACTAGGGTTTTGCGGAATGGTTCTCAAAAATACCCATACCGATGGGGTTGCGGTCTCGCGAGGATCCTTGCCGCCGGTGGGCAGGGAAACCGATTGGCCTGTACAGTCGACTCCGGGTCGCGGAGAAAACACGTATCACCCCCGGTGAACGTCCCGGCACTGGCACGATCAAAAACCCCTCACCTGCAAGGAGTGCAACAGCATGGCCGTGGAATCCCTTTTTCTCCTGCTGCTCATCGGTGGTATCGCCGGCTGGCTCGCCGGCCTGCTGGTCCACGGGTCCGGTCAGGGGATCCTGCTCAACATCGTGGTCGGCGTGATCGGCGCCTTCCTTGGCGGCTGGCTGTTCACCCAGCTCGGGGTGCAGGCCGGCGGCCTCATCGGCAGTCTGGCGGCCGCGACGGTCGGCGCCGTTCTCCTGCTGGGCCTGTTGCGCCTGATCCACAAGGCCTGAGGTCACGATCCCGTGGATGCCATCCTCCAGATACTGGGCATCATCCTGCTGGTCGGGGGCGTGATCGCCGCCCTGGTCGGTGTCCAGGACGCCTTCGGCATGCGCGAGCGCGCGGCGCGCCTGTTCCTTGGTCGCTTCACCCGCCGCACCCTCGGGCTCCTCGTCGGTGGTGGGCTGGCCGCACTCGTCGGCCTGATCCTGGTGACCTGAAAACGTGAACCGGTTGGCGTAATCGTCCCGAAACGGTAGTGTCCGCCCCGGGGGGATCGCGTCCCGCAGAAGGCGCGGCCTGGCTGCGGCCGCCCCCGTTAACCGACAAGAAGGGGGAGACCGCATGACACTGACACCGTCGCGCCGCCTGGCGCTCTCGATCGCCACAGGTTCCGCCCTGTTCGCCGCTCCCGCCACGTTGATGGCCGCCGGCTTCTACATCCAGGAACAGGGGGTTTCCGGCCTGGGCCGTGCCTATGCAGGGGAAGCCGCCATCGCCTCCGACGCCAGCACCATCTACTTCAACCCGGCCGGCATGACGCACCTGGACAGCAACGAGCTCCAGGCGGGGGTGCACCTGCTGATGCCCGACGCGGAGGTCAACCAGCGCGACACCCAGATCCCCGGGCGAGACAGCGGCAACCCCTACGACCCCAGCCCGGTGCCAAACCTCTACTGGGCGGAACAGTACTCCGACCGCGTCTGGCTGGGCTTCGGGCTCAGTGCCCCGTTCGGCCTGAAGAACCAATACGACGACGACTTCTTTGCCCGTTACGACTCGCTGGAATCCGATCTGCAGGTGCTGAACCTGCAGCCCAGCATCGCGTTCGAGCTGACCGACCGGATCTCCATCGGCGGCGGCCTCGACCTGCAGTACGCCGAAGCCACCCTGGGCAGCGCGACGCCGGATCCGGCCGGTCCCAATCCGTCCACCGACGGGGAATTCGAACTCGAAGGCGACAACTGGGATGTCGGCTTCAATATCGGAATGCAGTTCGACCTGAGCGACGCGACCCGCCTGGGCATCCATTACCGTGAAGGGATCACCCATACGCTCCAGGGCACCGCCACCGCCACGCTATCGACAAACGATCCCCGACGCGCGCAAGGAGGCGACACCATCGTTCAAGGGGGCCAGGCCGACCTGAAGCTGCCCGATATCGCCACGATCGGCATCCGTCACCGCTTCAATGACCGCTGGACCGGCCTGGCGCAGTACACCTGGTTCAACTGGTCGAACTTCGACGAAATCCGCATCCAGCTACCCCAGGGCAACGAGCAGGTGCGGGAACAGAACTACCGCAACAGCCATGCGCTGGCCGTGGGGGCGGAGTACGAGATGAACCCGCGCTGGACCCTGCGTGGCGGCATCCAGTACGACCAGACCCCGACCCGGACCGACGGGCGCAGCACGCGCACTCCCGATGGCGACCGCACCTGGTTCTCCTTCGGGGCCAGCTACGCCCGCAGCGACCGTCTGACCTTCGATCTCGGCTACAGCTACATCCACATCGCCGGCGAGGACCTGGACATCACGCGCAGCTTCAATGGCAACGACATCAACATGCAGGGCACGACCAAGGGCCACGTGCACGTCCTGTCGGCCGCCATGCGCTACCACTTCTAGTCCGCGTAGCTCCGTAGGTCCACCACCCGGGGCAGGGCGCCCGCCCTGCCCCGGACATCACCGCTCCAGTTCGACCCCACAGGCCGCTGCCAGCGCGCGTCGGTCAGCGTCACTCAGGTCGCGCCGTCCGGCATTGGCCTCCCCCAGGATCGCGTACATCACCGCGGCCGGGTCGTCCACGTGCTCGATCCCCAGGGCGTGCCCCAACTCGTGCGCCAGCGTCAGACGCAACTCATCGGCGTCACTCGCCTTGAACACGGTGATCGAACGCCGTGCGCCCTGCTGCTCGTAGACCGCCATGTCGAAGGCACCGGTCGCGCCGATCTCTCGGTTCAGATCCGCGACCCGCTGGTTGAAGCCATCGATCTCGCCCTCGAGAGCGCGGATCTCGCGGTTGAGTTCGTCGCGGCGACGCTCCAGCGCACGGCGGCGCTGCTCCAGGTCGTCCCGCGCCCCATCCAGCGCCCGGCGCTGCCGTTCCAGCCGATCGCGGTTCCCCGCGCTGTGCGCTATACGCCCGGCGTTCCAGGCGGCCACCGCCTCCTCGTACTCGCGCTGGCGCGCCTGCAGATCCTCCAGGCGCCGCTGGTAGCCCGTTGCATCCGCCGCCAGCGCCGAGTGGCGGTGATCGACGCGCTCCTCGCGCTCGGCGATCCTTCGCTTGAGCCGGTCCAGCTCCGCGCGGTCCCGGTCGCGGCTCTCGGCACCCGCCTGGCGCTCGTCGAACACCAGCCGCACCGGCATGCCGCCGCCCTCGCGTTGACGAAAGAGTGTCTCCGGCGTCTGTCCGTCCCACGTGCTCACGGCCGCATCCAGGGCTGCCTGCACCGCGTCACGCTCCAGCTGGAAGCGCGGGTCCACGGCCTCCAGATGCAGGGTGATGGGCAGCTCGCAGCGCGGCGCAGCCAGGTGCGCATGCCCCGCAGAGTCGCCCGGCAATTGCCCCTCCTGCCACAGGACACCGCCGAGTGCGAGCGCCCCGACACCCCCGACCAGCCACAACGGTATTGCCATTACGTTCCCTCCCTCGCACACTCCCAAGGTACCAGCCAGCGGGCGGCGCTACCCGCGTTTGCCCCGCCATGACGGGCAAGGCACCATTGAACCCATTGGATACCCCCGATTCAGGAGACTGCCATGCTGCGCACCCTTCTTGCCGTCCTGCCAATCCTTGCCCTGCCGCTGGCCGTCCAGGCCGAGACCCCGAACATGCAGCCCGGCCTTTGGGAACACCAGAACACCATGACCGTGGAAGGCATGAACGACATGCCGGAACAGACCCATAGCAGCACCGAGTGCGTCACCCAGGAAGACATCGACCGCGGCGAAAACATCATCGAGGCTCCGGAAGGTTGCACCCTGGAGGAGATGGACATGACGGCCGACCGGATGGACTACACCATGAACTGCCCCGGCCCCGAGGGCGGCCGCATGCAGATGGAGGGCAGCATGCGCTTCATGGGGGATCGCGCCGAGGGCGAGATGACCAGCGAGATGGACACCCCCATGGGCCCGATGAACATGCGCATGGAAATGCGCAGCCAGCGCATCGACGACTGCTGACCACCCACCACGAACAAGAGCGACGACAGGAAGGTCGGAAGAGGGAAAAGGACCATTGACTTGGTTCGATGTGTATCGGTTAGTCAGTGAGCAGCCGTGCGCGCCGGGCGCCCATCACTGTTTCTCTTCCAAACTTCCCATCTTCCTGTAAATCGCTGTTGACCCAGCCCTTCTTCGTGCGCTTCGTGGTAGTCGCGCCCTAAAGATTTACGTGCTGCGCCAGAGAAGGATCTGGTTGTTGACCGGCATCTCGATGGCAGCCTCGAGCTCCAGAGCGTGGCGGGCGGCGAGGGCGTCCAGGTCGGCGCGGTCGCGAACGCCCATCCCGGGGTCCTGCGCGCGCAGCGCCCGGTCGAAACGGGCGTTGGATTCGGCGGTATGCGAACCGCCGTGGGCAAATGGCCCGTACAGCGCGAACAACCCGCCCGCCGTCAGTACCCGGGCCACCCCGGCAAACAGCGCCTCCACCGCAGGCCAGTGCATGATGTGCACGGTGTTCGCGCTGTAGACATACTCGAATGGCCCCTCCGGCCAGGCATCGTGCAGCACGTCCAGTTGCCGCGCCGGCCGCAGGTTGGGCACGGGGGCTTCGCGCCGCCAGGCCTCCACGCCCGGCAGGTTGTCCGCGACGTCGCTGGGGTGCCAGTCCAGGTGCGGAAGCGCCGCGGCAAAGTGGACCGCGTGCTGCCCCGTTCCGGCACCGATCTCCAGCACCCGCCCGTGGGCAAGGAAACGTTCGCGAAGGACCGCCAGGATGGCCGCCCGGTTCTGTTCGGCGGCGGGGGCATAGGGCTTGTCGGATGTCATCGAGGCAATCCGTCAGGAGAAGCAGGCCCTGTATTCTGGACGCCTTGTGGCCGCACTGCCATGCTCGGGTGATACTCCGCTCCAGGCGCCCCCGATGATGCCCCGCCTCCGGTTGTTCCTGCCCGCCTCGCTCGCCCTGCTGCTCGCCATGCCCGGCGAGGCCCTGGCGCGCGAAATGGCGACCGACCCGGATCGTCTGCTCCCGGTCGAGCTGGCCACGGTCGGAGTCGATGCCGACTCCAACGCCCCCATCGCATTGCTGCGGCACCCGGCCTCCGGCGAGGTGGTGCCCATCGTGATCGGCACCGACCAGGCCCGCGCAATCCTGCTGGCGATGCACGAGGTCCCGCTGTCGCGCCCGCAGACCCACGACCTGATGATCGACCTGCTGGAGCAACTGGATGCGCGTCTGGAACGCGTGATCGTCGACGGCCTGGAGAACGGCGCCTATCTCGGCTGGCTAGAGGTGCATGTCGACGGCGAGGACGCGCCCCGGATGATCGACACCCGCCCCAGCGACGGACTCGCCCTGGCTGTTCGCAGCGACGCCACCATCCATGTTGCCCCGGAGATCCTCGAGGCCCAGGTACCCTTCGACTACACACCCCCGGGCGACGACGAAGTCGTCACCGCCCTTGGCATCACCGTGGTCGCGGCGCGCGAGGAGTTGCGCGAGGCCCTGCAACTGCCCGATGACCCCGGCGTGCTGGTCAGTCGCGCGGTGGGCCGTGCCGCGCGCGCGGGCGTGACCCACGGGGCGCTGATCCTGGAGGTCAACGGTCGCACGCCCACGACCCCGATCGACTTCCTCGAGGCAGTCTCCACGACACCAGAAGACGAGGGGGCCGAGATCCGCTACTGGCTGGACGGCAAGGCCCGGACGATCACCCTGCCCACGGACGTTCCCGCGATCGAGGAATCCGACGACGCCCTGAGCGTGTAAGTCGGGCCGGAACGGACACGGGTCAATCCCGCGGCGGCAGCAGCGGGCGCAGCCAGTCGAGGGTGGCGGTGGTTGCCGGATCGTGTCCGACAGACGTCGCCCTCGGCCCCAGGTCCGCCAGCACCTGCCCGGCAAGCTGCTTACCCAGTTCCACCCCCCACTGGTCGAAGGCGTTGATGCCCCAGAGCGTCGCCAGCACGTAGATCTTGTGCTCGAACAGCGCGATCAGCGCCCCCAGCGTGGCCGGGTCCAGGCGCTCCAGCAGGATCAGCGTACTCGGCCGATTGCCGGGGAAGGTCCGGTGCGGCGCCAGCGCATCGATGGCGCCCGGTGACTGCCCCGCCGCCGCCATCTCCGCCCGCACCGCATCCTCGTCCTTGCCCATCGCCAGCGCCTCGGCCTGGGCGACCAGATTAGCGATCAGAAGGGGATGCTGCGCCGGCAGATCATGTTCCGGCCGGGCTACCCCGATGAACTCGGCGGGGATGAAGCGCGTGCCCTGGTGCAACAACTGGAAGAAGGCATGCTGGCCATCGGTTCCCACCGCGCCCCAGACCACCGCGCCGGTGTCGTCCCTCACCACCTGGCCGTCCAGCCCCACGCGCTTGCCCAGACTCTCCATCTCCGCCTGCTGCAGATACGGCGGCAGCAGCGACAGGCGCTCGTCGTAGGGCAGCACCGCACGCGACTGCGCGCCCAGCAGGTTCTGGTTCCACAGGTCCACCAGGGCCATGCGCACCGCGGCATTGGTGGCGATCGGCGTGCGCCGGACATGCTCGTCCATGGCGTGCGCCCCGCCGAGGAAGGCGCGAAAGCCGTCCATCCCCAGCAGCAGTGCCACCGGCAGCCCGATGGTCGACCACACGGAGTAACGCCCGCCGACCCAGTCCCAGAAGCCGAACATGTTGTCCGGGTCGATACCGAACTCGGTCACCCGGTCGCGCGCGGTGGACACCGCGACGAAATGCCGGGCGACGGCCGAATCGTCCGGCGCATGCCGCAGCAGCCAGGCCCGGGCCGCGCGGGCATTGGTCAGGGTCTCCTGGGTGCCGAAAGTCTTCGAGGCAACGATGAACAGCGTGGTTTCCGGATCGGCCTCGCGCAGCACGGCGGACAGTGCAGCACCGTCCACGTTGGAGACAAACTCGACGACCAGCGGCGCGCCTTCGGTCGTCGCCCGCGCATGCGGCGCCATTGCCCGGCAGACCATGCGCGGCCCCAGGTCCGAACCCCCGATGCCGATGTTCACCACCCGCCGGATCGGGCGCCCGCCATAGCCCCGGTGAGTGCCGGCATGGATCTTCCGCACGAAGGCCTCGACCCGGTCGAGCTGCTCGTGAACCTGGGGCACGACGTCGTGGCCATCCACCTCGCAGTGCGCCTCGCGTGGCAGGCGCAGGGCTGTGTGCAACGCCGCCCGGCCCTCGGTGGTATTGACCCGTTCGCCGGCGAAAAGCGCGCGCAGCGCCTCCGGCACCTCGCAGGCCGCGGCGCGTTCGAACAACGCATCCCAGGCCGGGCCGTCCAGGCGCTGGCGCGACCAGTCCAGGCGCAGTCCGGCGATCTCCTGCACGTCCCGCGCCACGCGGTCCGGGTCGCGCGCAAACAGATCGCGCAGTATCTCGTCTTCCAGGCGGCGGGCCTCGACCCGCAAGGCACTGTCCATCGCCGTGTCCCGTCCTGACTTCATTCCATGCCCCCGGTTGTTCTGTCACCAGAGTGCCGCCCCGGCCCCTGCGTTACAATTGATAGAAAGCCATCCGGCGCCGCCGGTTCCGTACCCCGGGAAATTTTCATGCGCATCCTGTTCACCAGCAGCGAGGCCTATGGTCTGGTCAAGACCGGAGGGCTCGCCGATGTCAGCGCCAGCCTGCCGGCCGCCCTGCGCCGCCGCCGCCAGGATGTGCGCCTGGTAGTACCGGGCTATCCCGAGGCCTGCCGCAACCTGGTGGATGCTACCCCGCGCCCGGGCCCGGAGGACGCCCCATGGCAGCTCCTCGAGGGCCGTCTGCCGGGTACCCGGCTACCGGTCTACCTGGTCGACTGGCCGGAATACTTCCAGCGCGCCGGCAACCCCTACAGTGCCAGCAACGGCATGGACTGGCCGGACAACGCCCAGCGCTTCGCCGGCTTCGCCCGCGCCATCGTGGCCCTGGCACGCGACGAGGCGGGGCTGGACTGGGCACCGGATCTGGTTCACCTGAACGACTGGCAGACCGGTCTGGTGCCGTTGCTGCTCGACCCGGAACGCACGGGCGTCGAGCGCCCGCAGACCGTGTTCACCATCCACAACCTGGCCTACCAGGGCCTGTTTCCGGCGAGCACCCTGCGGGAGCTGAACCTGCCCGCGGAACTGTGGCACCCGGAGGCCCTGGAGTTTCACGACCAGCTCTCGTTCATGAAGGCGGCCCTGGTCTTCGCCGACACCATCACCACGGTCTCGCCCACCTACGCCCGCGAGATCCAGGACCCGGCCTCGGGCATGGGCCTGGACGGCGTCCTGCGTGCCCGCCGCGAGGATCTGCACGGCATCCTGAACGGGGTGGACTACCGCGACTGGGACCCGGCGCGCGACCGTTATATCGCCGCGCGCTACAGCGCCGACGACCTCTCCGGGAAAGCCGCCAACAAGGAGGCGCTGCAGACCCGCCTGGGCCTGGAGCCGAACCCGGACATCCCGCTGCTGGGGCACGTCGGCCGCATGGTGGAGCAAAAGGGCGTGGACCTGCTGCACGCCGCCTGCACACCCCTGCTGGATGCCGGGCGTATCCAGCTCGCCCTGGTCGGCTCCGGCCAGAAGGATCTGGAACACGCCACCGGTTCCCTTGCGCGCACCTATCCGGGCCGGGTTGGCGTGCACATCGGCTACGACGAGCCCCTGGCCCACCAGATCGAGGCCGGCGCCGACCTGTTCCTGATGCCGTCGCGCTTCGAGCCCTGCGGGCTCAACCAGCTCTACAGCCTGCGCTACGGTACCCCGCCGGTGGTCCATGCCACCGGCGGCCTGGCCGATACCGTGGTTGACGCCACGCCGGAGACCCTGGACGCCGGCACCGCCACCGGTTTCAGCTTCACGCCGGACAGCGTCGCCGCGCTCGGCGCCACCCTGGAGCGGGCCCTTGATCTGCATACCGCCCGCAGCGACGGGCGCTGGGAGCAGCTAATGCGCAATGGCATGGCACGCGACTTCGGCTGGAACGCCAGCGCCGACGCCTATCTTGCCCTGTACCGCGAACAGCTCCCGCGGCGCGGCCGGCGTGCGAAAGCGGCATCTGCGCTATAATCGCGTCCTTTTCGCGACCTCCAGCCCCCAACCGGCAAGCCCAGGCAGCGGCGATCGTCGTCCTGCGCGCACAGGCCCGATATGACTCGAAGCGATCAACACGACCGATTCCTCCCCAAGGACAAGGAACTGCGTGCCCGCGTGCGCCTGTTCGGGGAACTCCTGGGCAACGTGATCCACAAGCTGGAAGGCCAGGCTGTATTCGATGCGGTGGAGAAGCTGCGCCGCGGCTTCGTCAGCCTGCGCAAGGACGAGGATCCGGAGCTGCGCCACCAGTTGATGGCCGATATCACCGACTTCGACGCCTCCCTGACGGAGCGCGTCATCCGCGCATTCAGCATCTATTTCAGCCTGGTCAACATCGCCGAGGAGGACCTCTTCTACCGCTGGCGCCGCGCCCAGGTCTCCAGCGGCGAGCCGCTGTGGACCGGCTCCTTCGACCAGACCCTGCGCGAGCTGCACGATGAAGGCGTCACCGCCGAGGAGCTGGAGCGGCTGCTCGACGAACTACACTACCAGCCCGTGTTCACCGCCCATCCCACCGAGGCCCGTCGCCGGACCACGATGGAAAACCAGCGCCGGGTGTTCGAGACCGCCGACCGGCTGAACCAGCCGGGCCTGGGCGAGGAGGAGCGGCGCCTGATCACCGAGGAACTGGAGACCCAGATCCAGATCCTCTGGCGCACCAATGAGGTGCGGGTAAAGAAGCCGCAGGTCCAGGACGAGATCAAGTACGGCCTGTTCTACTTCGAGGAGAGCCTGTTCGAGGCCATCCCGCAGTCCTACCGTTTCCTCGAGAAGGCCATCCGCCGCATCTACGGCGTCAACGCCGACGGCAGCCTGCCGGTGCGCATCCCCGCCTTCCTGCACTTCGGCTCCTGGATCGGCGGCGACCGCGACGGCAACCCGAACGTGACGCCCGAGGTCACCGAACTGTCCTGTCGCCTGGCGATGGAACAGGTGCTGCGCGAGTACATCAAGCGGGTCAACCACCTGCGCAACGTACTGACCCACTCGTCCTTCATGTGCCAGCCGTCGCAGGAATTCCTCGACAGCCTGGAATCCGACGCCAACATCGCCAACGCGGTGTTCCAGGGCGCCTCCGACCGCTTCGAGAGCGAGCCCTACCGACGCAAGCTCTACATCATGCGCTACCGCCTGCGCGAAACCCTGGACACCGTGGTCCGCCGGGTGCATGGCGAGGCCGCGGTACTGCCGACCAACAGCGCCTATGCCGATGCCCAAGCCTTCCTGAACGACCTCAAGCTGATCCGCAACTCGCTGATCAGCCATGGCGATCGCAATATCACCAGCGGCGCGCTGACCGACCTGATTCGCCTGGTCGAGACCTTCGGCTTCCACCTGCACCACCTGGACGTCCGCCAGGAATCCACTGTCCACACCGATGCCGTTGCGGAGATCCTCGGCCAGATGGCCCCGGACATCGGTTACGCCGCGCTGGACGAGGCCGGACGCCAGAAGGCCCTGAGTGACCTGGTCGCTGCCGACCAGCTGCCGGAACTGGACCGCGAGGCCCTGGGCGCGGCCACCCTCGAGACCCTGCGCGTGTTCGAGGTCATCCGGAGCATGCGCCGCGAGGTGGGCCCGGACGGCATCGGCACCTACGTCATCTCCATGACCCACGCTGCCTCGCACGTGCTGGAGGTCCTGCTGCTGGGCCGCCTGGCGGGTCTCGCGGGCAACGACGAGCAGGGCCAGCCCTTCTGCCACCTGCGCATCTCGCCGCTGTTCGAGACCATCGAGGACCTGCTGCATGTCGAGGACGTCCTCGAGGGCCTGCTGTCCAATCCGGTCTACGCGCGGCTGCTGGCCGCCTCCGGCAACATCCAGGACGTGATGCTCGGCTACTCGGACTCCTGCAAGGACGGCGGCATCCTCGCCTCCAGCTGGAACCTCTACGAGGCGCAGAAGAAGATCGTCGGCATCACCGACCGTTTCGGCGTGCGCTGCCAGCTGTTCCACGGCCGCGGCGGCACCGTCGGGCGCGGGGGCGGCCCGACCCACGAGTCCATCCTCGCCCAGCCCCCGGCCACCGTGCAGGGGCGCATCAAGTTCACCGAGCAGGGCGAGGTGCTGTCGTACAAGTACTCCAACGTGGAAACCGCGGTGTACGAGCTGGGCATGGGGGCGACCGGCGTCATGCTCGCCTCGCGCAGCCTGATCCGGCCGCCGCGCCAGGATCGGGACGACTATCGCGCCACCATGCAGGACCTCGCGGAGTACGGCGAGGACGCCTATCGCGAGCTGATCGACCGCACCGACGGCGTACTCGACTATTTCTACGAGATCACCCCGGTGCAGGAGATCGGCTTCCTGAACATCGGCTCGCGCCCTTCGCACCGGCGCAAGACCGACCGCTCCAAGAGTTCGATCCGCGCGATCCCCTGGGTCTTCGGATGGGCCCAGGCGCGCCACACCCTGCCCGCCTGGTACGGCATCGGCACCGCGCTGGAGCGCTGGCGTGGCGACGACCCCGAACGCCTGGCCCGGCTCCAGCGCATGTACCAGGAGTGGCCCTTCTTCCGCTCGCTGCTGTCCAACTGCCAGATGGCCCTGACCAAGGCCGACATGCGCACCGCGGCCGAATACGCCCGCCTGTGCAGCGACCCGGAACTGGCCGAACGCATCTATGCCCGGGTCCGCGAGGAACACAGCCGCACCGTAACCGAGGTGCTGCGGGTCGCCCAGCTGGACGCCCTGATGGACGAGACCCCCCTGCTGGCGCGTTCGCTGCAACGGCGCAACCCGTACCTGGACCCGCTCAACAGCATCCAGATCCACCTGCTGCGCGAGTCCCGCCAGTTCGACGCCAAGGCCGACGACGACGCCGACAACCCGTGGCTCTCGCCCCTGCTGCGCTCGATCAACGCCATCGCCGCGGGCATGCGCAATACCGGGTAGAATCCCCTCATGCGCCTGCTGCTCCTGATTGTTGCCATCGTCGCCGTATTCCTTGCGGTTCGCACCCTGGTGCGCTCCAGCGGCAACCGCAAGGAGGTCCCCCGGGGCGAGCGCCCGGAGCGCCTCAAGGAAGGCGGCGCGGTGATCCGCTGCGCCTTCTGCGGTGTGCACGTGCCGGAGGCCGAGGCCTACCGCGACGGGGACCGCCTGTACTGCTCGCGCCAGCACGCCGAGGTCGACCGCAGCCGCTCCGACGCCGATTCCCGCTCCGACGACGACTGATCCCCGCCCATGGGTAGCCATACCGGGGGAAACACGCCGCTTGACGCCGACACCCGGCGATCCGCCTGGCTGTTCGCTCTCTACCGGGTGTTTGTCGCTGCGGTCCTGCTCCTGCTCGGACTGTTTCCGGATACCCCGCTCGGCCTGCAGGTGGTGGCACCCCAGTTCTATGCCGTCATCGCCACCGGGTATCTCGCCTTCGCCCTGGCCGCCGCGGCCTTCGCCTGGCGCTGCACCCAGAACCCCGACACCACCAGCCTCAGCCGCATCGCCCTGATCGGCGGCGCCGGCGACGGCGTCGGCCTTATCGCGCTGCTGGTCGTCTCCGGCGGGGTCGGGACCGGCATCGGCCTGCTGCTGGTCCCGGCACTGGTCGCCGCCGTGCTGCTCTCCAGCGCACGATTCGCCCTGAGCCTGGCCGCCATCGCAACCCTGGCGCTGTTGCTGGGCGAACTCGTCAGCGCGCTGCTGCTGCACCCCGGCGAAAGCGCCATCACCCAGGCGGGTCTGCTCGGCGCCACCCTGTTCGCGGCCGGGCTGCTGGCACGCCATTTCGCCCGCCACGCCGGCGAAACCCGAGCCCAGGTGGAACGCCAGGAGGCCGATCTGGCCAACCTGGCCGAGCTGAATGCGCAGATCATCGCGCGCATGAGCGCCGGCGTGATCGCGGTCGATCCGGACGGCTACATCCGCTCGATCAACGAGGCGGCGCGCCGGCTGCTGCCGCCCCGGCCGGGCCGGCACCTTTCGTCGCTGTCGCCGTCCGTGGCGCGGGTCATCCGCGAGTGGCAGCGCAACGGCATGCCCAATACCAGCCAGCAACTACCGGGCGATCGCGACCAGCCGGCCCTGCGGATTCGCCTCGCCCCACTGGGCGACCGCGGGGATCAGGGCACCCTGCTGATCCTCGAGGATGCCGGCGAACTCCAGCGCCAAGCCCAGGCCAGCAAGCTCCAGGCCCTGGGTCGGCTGACCGCCAGCATCGCCCACGAGATTCGCAATCCGCTGGGCGCCATCAGCCACAGTGCCCAGCTGCTGGGCGAATCGCCGGACCTCAAGCCCCACGACCAGCGCCTGCTCGACATCATCAACAACCAGAGCAAGCGGGTGAACGAACTGATCTCCAATGTCCTCAGCCTGTCGCGCCGCGAGACCGGCGAGCGCGAACAGCTGAACCTGCAGGAGTCCCTGGACCGGTTTGCCGAAGAGTTCTGCGGCGCGTTGCAACTCCCCCGGGACACCCTGCACGCGCGGGTGGAACCGGCGGATTCCGAGATCCAGTTCGACCGTTCCCAGTTCAACCAGATCCTGTGGAACCTGTGCACCAACGCGCGCATCCACGGTGGCCACGACGAGCCGGACAGTCCGCCCATCGTGCTGCGCGGCGGCGCCGGTCAAGTCGCGCGCGTCGTCAGCCTGGACGTCATCGACGCCGGACCCGGGATCTCCACCGAGCAGGAAAAGGATCTGTTCGAGCCGTTCGTCTCCGGGCGCACGGGGGGCACCGGTCTCGGCCTGTACATCTCGCGCATGCTGTGCGAAAACAACGGGGCCTCGCTGGAGTACGTCCGGACACCCACCGGCGGCTGTTTCCGGATCCTGTTCGCTCCCCTGGAAGCCAATTCGCCAAAGGAACAAGGCGCATGAGTATCCGCCACGTGCTGGTCGTGGACGACGAGCCCGATATCTGCGAACTGCTCGAGATCACCCTGGCCCGCATGGGGCTGGAGGCCACCACGGCGACCCGGCTGGAGCCGGCGCGGGCCCTGATCGCCGAGCGTGACTTCGACCTGTGCCTGACCGACATGCGCCTGCCCGACGGCGACGGGCTGGATCTCGTCCGCCATATCCAGTGCGAACGTCCGGAACTCCCGGTGGCCGTGATCACGGCCCACGGCAGCGTGGATACGGCGGTGCAGGCCCTGAAGCTGGGGGCCTTCGACTTCGTCAGCAAACCGGTGGATCTCAAACAACTGCGCGAACTGATCGACGCGGCCCTGCGCCTGGAGACCGGAAGCCCGGGTCCGGACGCGTCCGATAGCGACACCGCCCCGGCCACCCCCGACGACGGCCCCCTGCTGGGCCAGTCCGAACCCATGCAGCGGCTGCGCGCCACCATTCACAAGCTGGCCCGCAGCCAGGCACCGGTGTTCATCTCCGGCGAGTCCGGTTCCGGCAAGGAGCTGGTCGCCCGCGAAATCCATCGCCTCGGCCCGCGCGCCGAGCGGCCGTTCGTGCCGGTCAACTGCGGCGCCATCCCCGGCGAGCTGATGGAAAGTGAATTCTTCGGCCATCGCAAGGGCGCCTTCACCGGCGCCACCCAGGACCACACCGGCCTGTTCCAGTCCGCGGATGGCGGCACGCTGTTCCTCGACGAGGTCGCCGACCTGCCGCTGCCGATGCAGGTGAAGCTGCTGCGCGCCATCCAGGAACGCGCCATCAAGCCGGTCGGCGGCACCCGCGAGACCCCGGTGGACGTGCGCATCCTCAGCGCCACTCACCACGACCTCGAGAAGGCCGTGCGCGAGGGTCGCTTCCGCCAGGACCTCTACTACCGCCTGAACGTGATCGAACTGAAGGTGCCGCCGCTGCGCAACCGGCGCGGCGATATCGCGCGCCTGGCCACGCGCATCCTCCGGCGCATCAGCGAGCAGTGGCAAACCGGCGACTTGGAGCTGGCGCCCGATGCCCTCGCGGCCCTGGAGGGGCACAGCTTCCCCGGCAACGTCCGCGAACTGGAGAACGTCCTGGAACGCGCCGCCACGCTGTGCGAAGGGCCCCTGATCCACGCCGACAACGTCGACCTTCCGGCCAACGGTCTCGGCACCGAACCCGCCACCGACGCCGGCTCCGACAGCCCCGCGGACACCACCCGGGACGAGAAGGACCGGGCGCTGGACGACCAGCTCGCCGCGCAGGAACGCCAGGCCATTGCCACGGCCCTGCAACAGACCGGCGGCAACCGCACGGCCGCCGCACGCCTGCTCGGCCTCAGCTTTCGCCAGCTGCGCTACCGCCTGAAGAAACTCGGGATCGAATAACCGGCCCTCGATCAACCTGGAACTACAGCAGCTCCACCCACTCGGTCAGGGCAAACCAGATCACGTAGCCGCCATAGAGCAGCAGGAAGATGACGCTGAGCACCGTGATCGGGCGAAACCCCTTCACGTCCACCTGATAGGACACATCCTCCCCGCGCGCGCGGCGGCGGCGCACATCCATCCAGCGCGAGACCCGCCACCAGACAAACAGCAGGATCAGGATGACGGTCAGAAATTTCAGCATCGCGGTTCGTATCCCCGTCGGACAGCACTGAACGCGACACTACCCGAGAACGCCACCCGCCGCATCGTCCACGCCACCCCGCGCCCCTAGTGCTGCCTGACGCCCATCATCCCGATCGCAGCACCGCGAAGAGCCGGGATCTCCGCGGCCATGACCCACCCCGAGACCCGAGATCCCGGATAACCGCTCCGCGGTTTCCGGAATGACGACACAGGGAAGAACGCACGGCGTCCCGTGTTCTCCTGACCCCTGTGAGAGCTTGCTTGCAGGCGAAGCCCCCGCCAAACCTGACCCGCCTACCCACGCCGCTTCGCATGCCCCGTGGCCGGCGCGTTCCACGGATCTTCCGGCCACGGGTGTTTCGGGTAGCGACCCTTTAATTCCCGCCGAATCTCCGGGTAGCCGTTCTCCCAGAAACTCTTCAGATCCTGGGTGACCTGCACCGGGCGCCGCGCCGGCGAGAGCAGGTGCAGCATCAGCGCCACGCGACCTCTGGCCACAGCGGGCGTTTCCGCCAGGCCGAACAGCTCCTGCAGCTTCACCGCCAGCACCGGCGGATCCTGCGTGTAGTCCACCCGGTGGGCGGAACCGGAGGGCACCTCGATGCGGGCCGGCACCTGGCGCTCCAGCTGCTGTTGATGCTCCCAGTCCAGCCGGGCGCGCAGGATCGCCGCCAAGTCCAGCCGGTCCAGCTCGCGCAGCCGCGTCATCCCGGCCAGGTACGGCCCCAGCCAGGCCTCGAGACCGGCCAGTAACGCGGCATCGCCCATGTCGGGAAAGCCCGCCTCCGGTATCGCCTGATGCAGCAACTGGATCCGCGCGCGCAGCTGGGTCGCCGCGTCGTCCCACGGCAGCAGCGCAAGCCCCTCGCGGCGCAGCCGCTCGCACCAGCGCGGGATCGTGGACGCGGGGTCGTCCAGCGCGACCATCTGCCGCTCGACCACCAGCGTGCCAACGCGGCGGATGCGCGCGTTTTCCAGCCGCGCCCCGTCCTCCACCCAGTCGCAACGTGTCTCGCGGTGGAAAAGCTCCGGCGCCTCGCGCTCCAGCGCGGCCAGGTCCAGCGCCACCGCGCAGCGGATACGGGCCTCGCGCTCGGTATCGGTGCAGTCCACGGCCACCAGGTACTCGGCACGCGCCAGGTGCTCGCGCTCCGGCAGCATCGCTCCGCGGCCATTGCCCATCACGAAGCGCCCGGCCTGCTTGCCGCGTGGCCGGGCGATGCGCTCGGGCCAGGCCAGTGCGGCAAGCACGCCCATCGCCGTGGCCTCGTCGAGCACGGATTGCGCTGCTCCGGCGCTGTCGCCCAGCCGCGCCAGGGCCTGCTCCAGCCGCCGCAGCCCGGCCTTCCAGGCGTGGCCGCCCGTGCGCCGCGCCCGCTCCAGCCGCTCCCCCAGCTCCAGCGGGGCATCCGGGCCGGCCATCCCCGGCTCCTCAACCACCACCGCCAGCTCGCAGCCCAGACGCGCAAGCCCCCGCTCGCGCGCCCGCAGCAGCATGTGCGCCAGGCGCGGATGCGTCGGCAGCCGCAGCAGGGCGCGACCGTGATCGGTGATCCGCCCTTCAGCGTCCACCGCGCCCAGCTCCGCGAGGATTGCCTGAGCGGCGGCCATGCCGTTCGCTGGTGGCGGCTCCAGCCAGTCGAGCTCGGCCACGGCCTCGCCCCAGCCCGCCAGCTCCAGGGCCAGCGGCAGCAGATCGACCTGTCGCAGTCCGGGCATCGCGTAGTCCGGGCGTTGCACCTCCTCGGCGCGCGCCCACAGCCGAAACGCGACGCCGGGTTCGGTGCGCCCGGCACGGCCGGCGCGCTGTTCCGCCGCGGCCTTCGAGGCAGGCACCGTCACCAACCGCGACAGCCCGGTCGCGGCATCAAAGCGCGGCTCGCGGGACAGTCCCGCGTCGACCACCACGCGCACGCCCTCGATGGTCAGGCTGGTCTCCGCGATGTCGGTGGCCAGCACCACCTTGCGCTCGCCTTGCGGGGCCGGGCGCACCGCGCGGTTCTGCTCCGCGGCCGACAACCGCCCGAACAATGGCGCCACCCGCGCGGGCCCGGCTGGCGTTTCCACGGTCTCCCCCAGACGCGCGGCCACCTCGCGGATCTCGCGCTCGCCGGGCAGAAAGACCAGGGCCGAACCCGGCTCGGCCTCCAGTGCCTCGCGCACCGCCTGCGCCACACCATCGGCCAGCGGTGCATCCTTCTTCGGCGGCGCGTAACGGACCTCCACCGGGAACTGTCGCCCGCGAGCCCGCAACACGGGCACGGGGTCCGCCTCCGGCCCCGCCAGCAGGCGCGCTACGGCCTCGTCGTCAAGGGTGGCCGACATCACCACGATCCGCAGCTCGGGGCGCAGCAACCGGCGCACCTGGAGCGCGAAGGCCAGCGCCAGTTCGGCCTCGGGCCGGCGCAGATGGAACTCGTCGAACACGATCACGGCGACATCCTCGAGCAGCGGGTCGGCCTGGATGCGGCGCAGGAACAGGCCGTCCGTAACCAGCTCGACGCGGGTCTGCGCCGAGACCTTCTGCTCGTCGCGCACGCGGTAACCCACCGTCTGTCCGACCGGCTCGCCGCGCTGCACGGCCATGAAGGTGGCCGCCATGCGCGCGGCCAGACGGCGCGGCTGAAGCACGATGACCCGCCCTGCCGAGACGGAATCCGCCAAGTGCAGCGGCACCCGCGTGGTCTTGCCCGCCCCCGGTTCGGCCACCAGCACGGCCGCACCGCGCGTGGCGAGCGCGGCATCCAGCGGACTCAGCAGGTCATCCAGCGCCTCGGGCGAGGTATTCGGGGTTTCGACCATGGGCAGGTCAGTTTTCGACGACGCGGGTACCGGCCTGCACGCGGTCGCCCGGGCGAGTCACGACGCGCTCGCCCGCCTCCAGGCCCTCCAGGATCTGGGTGGTGAACCCGGAACGGCGCCCGACGTCGACCCGGCGCGGCTCGGCGCGTCCGTCCTCGACCACGAACACCGACCAGTCGCCACGGTCGCGGAACAACGCACTGGTCGGCACCTGTAGTACGTCGTCGCCCTCCCACAGCAGGAACTCGGCCTCCACGCGGTAGCCAACGGCCAGTCCGGCCATGCGCGCCGCCACCGCATCCAGATCGAGGATCACCGGCACGCGCTGCTCGTCCACGCCCAGGGCGGAGATCCTGGTAAAGCCGAACGGCTGCACCCGGCGCACCGTGGCGTCCAGCTTCGTGTCACGACCCCAGTCGGTCAGGCGCACGCGCATCCCCGGTACCACGCGCACCGCGTCCATCGACAGCAGGTCTACCTGCACCTCCAGGTCGTCCAGATCGCCGACAACCAGCACCGGCTCACCGGCGCTGATGGTGCCCTCGCAGCAGCGGTAGCGCTCCAGCACTACGCCCTCGGCGGGCGAGCGCACGGACAGGGTATCCGCCTCGGATTCCGGCATCTGGCCGCTGGCGACATCCAGCACCACCCGGGCACTCTCGATCTCGCTGCGCGCAACCTCCACCGCGGATTCGCCCGCGCGCACGGCCGAACGCGCCCGGTCACGCATCGTCTCCATGCGCTCCATCTCGGTCGCGGACACCGCCCCGCGGTCGAACAACTCCTGATGCCGGCGATATTCGGACTCGGCAAACCGCGCCTCGGCCCGCAGGTTCTCCAGGTTCGCCTCCGCGCTTTGCAGGCGCGCCCGCGCGGCGGCCAGGTTCTCGCGCGCCTGCTCGCGATAGCGGACCTCGCCCTCGGAGGCGGTGTCCAGCCCGCCCATGATATTCAACAGCGTCGACTTGCCGGATCCCGAGGCCCCCAGCATCACCACCAGCTCGCCGGTGTGGAGCTCCAGGTCCACGCCGCGAAGGGCGTGGATCGTCACCTCGCCCATGCGGTAGACCTTGGTCACCCCGGCCGCGCGGAAAATCACTTCGCGCCCGGCGTCCGGCGCAGCGGATGCATTCATGCCGCCCGGGGCACAACCGATCCGGATCCATCGGCCAGGCGCTCGGCGGCAGGTGCCGCGCCAGTATCGGGCGCGCCGGGCAGGATGCCCCCGTCGCCGTCCAGGCTCATGGACCACAGGCTCAGCAACAACAGCAGGATGATCAGGATGGGGATCAGAACACGCGGATTCATCACTCACGCCCTCGCTCGCGGGAATAACTCCATGCTGCCACAAAGCCCGCGGTACAACGTCGCCGGAAGCCGCGTGATTGCGGGACACGGTGCGCCGCCGCACCGGCATGTCAGACGCTGAAATCGAGCACAAAGCCCGCGCGCCCACAGCGCCCGACACCCCCCGATTTGTTGTTTTGCGCCCAAATACTTACCCTATGCGCATCGTACGGCCCGTGACCGGCGCGCCATTCGGGCTCCCAGCGCGCGCCCCGGGCCGTCCTGTGCCACCCGCAGGGGACCGGCACGACAACGATTTCAGCCAACGCGAAGGAGTAACAATGTCCGCACTGATCTGTGGGTCCATGGCCTACGACACCATCATGGTGTTCCCCGACCGCTTCAAGAACCACATCCTCCCGGACAAGGTGCACATGCTGAATGTGTCCTTCCTGGTCCCGGACATGCGCCGCGAGTTCGGCGGTTGCGCCGGCAACATCGCCTATAACATGAAGCTGCTGGGCGCCGACCCGACCGTGATGGCCACCGTAGGCGGCGACTTCGCCCCGTACGCCGACTGGATGGACAAGCATGCCATCTCGCGCAAGTTCGTCAAGGAGCTGAAGGACACCTACACCGGCCAGGCCTTCATCACCACCGACCAGGACGACAACCAGATCACCGCCTTCCACCCGGGCGCGATGGGCTTTTCGCACCAACAGAAGGTCACCGACGCGGACGGCATCAAGGTCGGCATCGTCTCCCCGGATGGCCGTGACGGCATGATCGAGCACGCCCAGCAGTTCGCCGACGCCGGCATCCCGTTCATGTTCGACCCGGGCCAGGGCCTGCCGATGTTCGACGGCGACGACCTGAAGCGCTTCATGGAGAACGCTACCTACGCCGCGTTCAACGACTACGAGGCGCAGCTGACCGCCGACCGGACTGGCATGAGCATGGAACAGTTGGCCGAGATGGTCGACGCGATGATCGTCACCCGTGGTGGCGACGGCTCCGACATCTACACCGGCGGCAAGAAGATCACCATCCCGTCGGTCGAACCGGCCGCGATCAAGGATCCGACCGGCTGTGGCGACTCCTACCGCGCCGGTATCCTGTTCGGCCTGGAAAAGGGCTTTGATTGGGACACCACCGGTCGCATCGCCTCGCTGATCGGCTCGATCAAGATCGCGCACTCCGGCACCCAGAACCACCACTTCACCGCCGAAGAGTTCGCGGACAAGTTCGAAAAGGCCTTCGGCTACCGCTACTAAGCACCCTGCCGCCCCGGGCACCCGCCCGGGAACGCAAAAGGCCCGGACCGAGTTCGCTCGGCCCGGGCCTTTTTTGTGGATGGATGGCGCCAACAACGCCGCCACCCCCTGCCTGCACCAATCGCACCCCCCTCATCCCGGCCGCAACGCTATACCCCGTCATCCCGGCCGTAGCGCAGCGAAGAGCCGGGATCTCCAACGCCAGCCCAACGCCCCAACGCCCGAGATCCCGGATAACCGCTTCGCGGTTTCCGGGATGACGCCCTCTTCCAGACCGCCACAAGCCTTGACCCCCGCCGGTGGGGAAAGCATCACTGTGGGAACGTGCTTGCACGCGAAGCCGCTGCCCGCGTCCGACTCTGGCGGGGGCTTCGCCGCCAAGGCGGCTCCTACAAGAAATGCCCCCCTAGACTTCAGTCGCGCTGGTAGGTTCCGACCAGGCGGTTCATGCCGATCACGTGGGGCTCGGCGTGCTCCAGGAACTGCCACAGGGTCAACCCGGGCGGGAGCTGCAGGTCGGCGTCCAGCGCCAGCAACCAGAAGAAGTAGTGGTGCTTGCCATGGCCCTCGGGCGGCATCGGACCGCCATAGCCGGTGCGGCCGAAATCCGTGTACCCGGTCGCGCCCAGATCGGTTGCCTCGGACAGGCCATCCAGATCCGGCGGCAGGTTGTACAGCACCCAGTGCACGAAACCGTAGGTGCCCGGCTGGATCAGCGGCGCATCCGGGTCATGGCAGATCACCGCGAGGGACTGGGTGCCCTGCGGCACGTCCCGCCACCGCAACGCCGGCGAGGTATCCTCGCCCTCGCCGCTGTGGCGTTTGGGGATCGGCTGGCCGGGGCCGAACGCGGAACTCGACAGCTGCATCGCGGACAGTGCAAAACCCATGACTGGCTCCTTTTGTGTTGCCTGCCCGAACGGTAACGCCGACGGCCATGCCCCTCCAAGCTACCGCGTGATGACCTGCGCTTGCAGATTGGGGACGGCACACGGATCATCCGGGCATGCGCAAGCTACTGAAGAAATGGCTGGGCCCGCGCGATCCACTGGAGGCCGCCGTTCAGGCCGTTGACCATGGCCGCACGGGCATCGAGACCGTCCTGGGGCTGCCGCACCGACTGTCGGTGCCACTGCTGCGCCGCCACTTTGGCGACGACGCCGAGCCTTCCGACGCCGCCTTCCGCGAGACCGGTAGTGACGGTTACTGGAAGCTACCGCCACCCGCCCCCGAGTTCGAAGTGCACTTGTATGGCGACCCGGACGGCCGGCTGACGCTGGGCACCATCCGCGGGCTCGGCCCGTATGCCGGGCTGGTGGTATTCAGCGAGTGGTCACCGGACCACCCCGCCGCCGTCTGGCAGCTACGAGTGGAACAACCCGCCGGCGAGGCCGCCCAGGCCCTGCACGACCATCTGCTGGCCCCCGATCGCGCATGACAGCGCGCTGGAAAAAGCGCCGTACGCCCCCAACGTTGAATCAGGCAGTGCCACGGGCCGACGGACGGCCGAACCCCACACAGGCACCCCGGCAACCATGACGCACAAGCCCCAATCCATCTCCCTGGTCCTTGGCAGCGGCGGCGCCCGCGGCCTGGCGCAGATCGGCGTGATCCGCTGGCTGGAAGAACACTCCGACTACCACATCCGCTCCATTGCCGGTGCCTCCATGGGTGCGGTCGTCGGCGGCATCTACGCCGCCGGCCAGCTGGACGCCTACGAGGACTGGGTGAAGACCCTGCGGCGCCAGGACGTCTGGAGGCTGCTGGACTTCTCCTTCCGCGGCGCCGGCCTGATCCGCGGCGATCGCCTGATCGAGAAGCTGCGCGACATGCTCGACGACACCGATATCGAACAGCTGCCGATCTCGTTTACCGCCGTGGCCACGGACATCGAGCGCGAACGCGAGGTATGGCTGAACTCGGGCTCGCTGTTCGACGCCATCCGCGCCTCCATCGCCATCCCGACCGTCTTCACCCCGGTGCGCCTCAAGGGCCGGCTACTGGTGGACGGCGGCATCCTGAACCCGGTCCCGATCGCCCCCACCCTCCATGACGACACCGACATCACCCTGGCGGTCAGCCTGAACGGCCGCGTCGGCGAAGAACTGATCCGCCCCGAACACACCAGCGAACCCGGCCACGCCCCGGGTAAACCCGACGCTGGAAGCCTCCTGAACCACCGCCTTGCGGAAGCCCTGCCCGACCGCGTCGGCAGCTGGCTGCAGGACTGGCAGGACAAGCTGGGCCTGGGCGAGACCGACCCCGGCCTGAGCCGCGAACAGGAGGCCCGCGCGCTGGGCCTGATCGACATCGTCTCCCACTCCATCGAGGCCATGCAGGGCTCGATCGCGCGCTTTCGCATCGCCGCCTACAACCCGGAACACCTGATCGAGGTCCCGGTCAACGCCTGCGGCATATTCGACTATCACCGCGCAGCCGAGATGATCGATCTCGGCTACGAACTCGCCGACCGCAAGCTAGGGAGACGCTGACCACTGCGCAGTTGCGCGTTGGAAAAGGAGGCCCTGAAAGGGCCCCATACTTCAGGAGGCGGGCCTCCTTCACAAAGGAATCCACAGATCAGTGCTTGAAGTGCACGAACAACCGCCCGTGGTTCTTCGAGTCCTTTTCCACTCGGTGGTAGCGCGCCTTGATCTCCGGCTGCTGCAAAAAGCGCAGCACGCGCTTCTTCAGCTGCCCGCTGCCCTTGCCGTGGATGATCTCCACCGTCTTGATGCGCTTGTCGCAGGCCGCCTCGATCACGCCGTTCAGTTCGGCGTCGATCCGGCGGCCATTGCGAAAGCACTCGTGCAGATCGATCGACAACCGCGACATCGCGAACCCCGCGAGAAGAGGCTCAGTTCACCGTCACCACAATGCAGCGCGCCAGCTGCTGGACCTTGTGCGACACACTGCCGGACAGCAGCCCCTGCAGGCCGCCCAGCCCGCGTGACCCCATCACCACCATGTCGACGTCGTGATACTCCGCCTGCTGCAGGATCACCTTGGCCGGCGAGCCATCCTCGATATGGTGCTCGATGTCGGTCACGCCCATCTCGGTAAAATAGGCGTGCGCCTGCTCCACCAGCTTCTTCGCGATATCCTGCAACACTTTTGGCGGCACCGCGGAGCCCACGGCCGCACCGCCCAACGCCAGCGGCGGATCGTCCGGATCCGGCAGGTCCGAGAGCTTGCGGATATGCGGGGGCACCTCGCCCTGCAGCAGCACGCTGACCAGCACCACCCGGGCGTGATACTTGGCCGCCAGGTCCGCGGCCACCTCCACCGCCCGCCAGGCGTTGGCGGAACCATCCACCGGCACCAACATGGTCTTCAGTTCCATAGCGTGCTCCTTGTTCCTCACTCGTGGGACCGGCCCAGGGCCGAGCCGTTCAGTGGCCGCCCAGACTGCCAGACTCGCCCCCCGCGCGCAGCAATTTTCAGCCCCCTATACTGAGCAGAAAATCCGCAGGGGACGCGCGATGACCCGCCTGTTCGAAAAGACCTACCTCAAGCCCGGCGCCGCCCCCGGCCACGGTGCTCACGCCACCGAACACCCGCACACCGGCGACGCCACCGTCTCGGCCTGGCAATACCACCGCGAGCAGCTGGTCGAGCTCGACCCGCAACGCACCCTGCGCGAGGGCTTGCAACCACTCGACGGCGGCCTGGTCTGGTTGCACCTGCAGGGCGCACCCAGCCCGCGTCAGCTGCACGACCTGGGCGAGGCCTTCGGCCTGCACACGCTGGCGCTGGAAGACGTGCGCCACCAGGGACAGCGCCCCAAGGTGGACTTCTTCGACGAACAGCTGGTCGCGATCCTGCGCCAGCCGCGTCATCACAACAGCAGCATCGAACTCGACCAGGTTAACCTCTTCGTGGTGAGCACGCGCCTCGTCATCAGCATCCACAGCGGCGAACGCGACCCCTTCGGTCCGGTCCGCGAACGCATGCGCAGCGCCAACCGCAACTTCAACCGCCTGGGCGCCCCCTACCTCGCCTATGCCCTGATGGATACCGTGATCGACCAGGCCTTCCCGGTGCTGGAACACATCAGCGAGCGCCTGGAGACGCTGGAGGACAAGGTCCTCGACCAGCCCGACCGCCACACCCTGAACGAGATCCACATCCTGCGCCGCGAACTCCTCGTCCTGCGCCGCCAGCTCTGGCCCACGCGCGACGTGGTCGCCCGCCTGATGCGCGACGACATGGAGCCCTTCACACCCGAGCTGTTCCCGTACCTGCGCGACGCCCATGACCACACCATCCAGATCATGGATCTGCTGGAGTCCTACCGCGAGATGGCGGCCACCCTGATCGAAGCCTACATGTCGACGATCAACCAGCGCTCCAACGACGTCATGCGCGTGCTCACTATCATCGCCACCATCTTCATCCCGCTCACCTTCCTGGTCGGAATCTACGGCATGAACTTCGAACACCCCGACAGCCCCTGGTCCATGCCCGAGCTCTACACCTACTACGGCTACCCCATCCTGCTCGGCGTCATGCTGGCCGTCGTCCTCGGCATGCTCGACCTCTTCCGCCGCCGCGGCTGGCTATAACGTCTCCGCCCCCACGGGGGTGCCACACAACCTCGCTTACAGTCCGCACGCCGACTCCGTTACGATGCGGGCCATGCAGAGTCACCAGCCAAACGGAGAACCCATGGACGCCAGATCAAACGGCACACAGGCACTGGACGAACTGACCGCCCGGGTCGAGGCCTTCGTCGAGGCACGCGACTGGGCGCAGTTCCACTCGCCCAAGAACCTGTCCATGGCACTGGCCGGCGAGGTCGGCGAACTCATTGAACACTTCCAGTGGCTCACCCAGAACCAGTCGCGCAACCTCCCGGAGGACACCCACGAGGCCGTGCGCCAGGAGATCGCCGACGTGCAGATCTACCTCCTGCTACTCGCGCGCAAGCTCGACATCGACCTGCTCGCCGCTGCCAGCGACAAACTCGAGATCAACATCCGCAAATACCCCGTCGAAAAGGCCCGCGGCAACGCCCGCAAATACTCCGACCTGTAGTCCCCATGACCCGACGAAGGATTCTGCGGAAGGCCGCGTGGTAGCGTCTGCTGGAACCGAACCCGCCCGCGAAGCCCCTGTCCGCATCCACCTCTGGCAGACGCGTCGCGCGCAAGCCCCGCCCAACAAACTCCCCGATCATCCCGACCGCAGCGAAACGCCGGGATCTCCCACGTCAGAAGCCACCACAACCGACCAATCAACCGACATCGGGTGGCCCACAAGACACAGATCGCCACATCGCTACGCTACTGGTGATGACGTGCCCGGCTGGTGACGACCTGCCCGGCAAGGAAGGACAACCACGACCCGAGTCGGCAAGGTCTGCCCGACGCAAACAGACTTTCAAAACCCCCTCGCCGATGCATCCCCTGATTTCCAGCGCCTTTCCCGAACCCCTCGCCCGGTACAATATCGAATCAAACACGCGCCCACATTGATTCAATATCCATGCGCACTACCAATCACTTTAATCCCGCTTGCAGATCCAATCCATATTCACTCGGGGTATTCCATGATGATATTTGAAGAACTCAATGCCTTATTCATCAATACGTCGCTGGAAAGAAAGGCAGAGGATAGCCATACGCGACTGCTCCTTAATGCCTCCTCGTCGCTCATGGTAAAGAACGGCATATCGGTCGAACACGTGCATCTTGCTGCACACGAAATACCACCGGGCGTCTATCCGGACATGAGCGAACACGGATGGGAAAGAGACGAATGGCCCAGGCTTTGGGAGAAGGTTAAAGCCGCCGACATCCTGGTTGTAGGGACGCCGCTTTGGCTGGGGGAGGAGAGTTCGATCTGCCGTATACTGATCGAACGGCTATACGCGATGTCCGGGGCGCTCAATGACAAGGGGCAGTCGATCTATTACGGCAAGGTTGGAGGCTGCGTCATCACCGGGAACGAGGATGGAATCAAACACACGGCAATGACCATCGGATACGCGCTAAATCATTTGGGTTATACAACACCACCACAAGCAGACTGCGGATGGATCGGCGAGGCGGGCCCCGGTCCCTCATATGGAGACACGAAGGAAGAAGGTGGACATACCGGCTTCGACAATGACTTCACGCAACGCAACACTACAATCATGACTTGGAATTGCATGCATCTCGCACGAATTCTCAAGGAGGCTGGAGGAATTCCCAATGAGGGCAATGACCGTGAGGCATGGAAAACCGGCGAGCGATTCGGCTTCGAAAATCCGGATATCCAAGCCGGATAACACGGCGCTGGGCGAACAGCAATCCCTTTGTGCTCCATTACCGCCGGTGGCCAGTGAACTTGAACCTTGGATGTCGGTGAAACGGAAGGAGCGTCTTAAGGCTCAACCTTTGCGTTAAAAGGCCGCCGAGACCACGCTGTCAGCCCTTGCCTTTTGCCTCCGCCACCCGCGCAGAAAAAGGCAAGGTCTTGTCCCCAGACGTCCATAAAAGCAAGCCGGGCGGGATGCCCGGCCTGGCGGGGGGATCAAGGGTTACCAATCAGAGGAGCCCCCCTCGTCGTCGTCCTCTTCATCATCATCGTCATCGTCGTCATCCATGGAGCCTGCGCCGGCACCGCCTTCGGCGCCTCCACCGCCCATGGAGCCGCCGCCACCGGCCTCGGCTCCACCTTCCGGAGCACCCGCGCCGGCACCGGCACCGCCTTCCGGTGCACCCGCGCCGCCCTCAGCGCCAGTACCGGCTTCCGGAGCGCCGGACCCGGCACCCGCGCCGGCGTCGCCACCTGCCTGGGCATGTGCAGCCCCCATGCCTCCCAGGGCAAACATCGAACCGAGGACCAATGCGATTGCAGTCTTCTGGAAAGTCGACATCATTCTTCTCTCTCTCCTTCAGGATGGAATCAAGTCATGCAGTCATCCGATCCGTATGGAAGTGCATTCGGTTGACTGCACCCGGGGAGGAGCAAACACGATGCCAGGATAACGAAGGCGGATTTTCCTAGTTTACTTTCCGATACTTATGCGGTTTCCACCGAACTGGGGCAGCGCAGAGCCATGCGCGACGGCGCGTTTCATCTCGACACATGGGTCAGGGCAACCCGGTCATGACGCCACACCGGAAGCATCCCGTCGTTCCGGTGGATGGTGAAACCGCCACGGGCTAGCCCCAACCGCATGGGCACGGCGGCCCGTGCGCGACCCCGAAAAGTCGCGGCCACCAGCCAACGGGGAGGGTTCAAAGGGAAAGGAAGACTGGCCTGCCCCAGACCCACCGAATCACGCGCGCGATGCCATAACACCTCGCCAGGATTCGGCGACCTGAGGGCAGGGAAGCGTGAACGGCGGATTCAGATCTCGGTGTCGACGTGAGAGCCGCGGTTTGCGGGATCGGTCGCATCCACCATCCCGTTGGGCTGCACGGTCTCGCCCAGACTGCCCGTGGACGCCGCGCCGACGGCCTGCGAGGCCGTCACCGGGTTCATCGCCCCGGTCATCGTCGTCTGCGCCATGGGGGCGTTCACTGCGCCGGGTTGTGCCGAGGGCCCCATCTGTGCCGCCTGCAATGTGCTTGGCGCATTCATCGGCTGCGCCGCCACAGTGCTGAACGGGGTTTGCTGGACGGCCGCCTCGGCCTGTTCGCCGCGACTGGCCGCGTGAGCCGGCTGTCCCTGCGTCCGTGCTTCGGCCTGTTGCGCCTGGGCGCGCTGTTCACGGGCGGCGTCGGCCCGAGGGTCATTCTGCTGAGGACTGTAAGCGGGGGTGGTACGGGTATAAGCGGGGTTGGCTCCAATTCCGTCGAACATGATTCGGCTCCTGACAGTCTTTGAGTCATGCAGCGCGGCACCCGGATCGGTGATGCGCTCCTGCGAGTATTCGCTAGCAGCCACCGTGCCAATAACACCCGGCTGATTCGCCAACCACCACGGAGCGGCTTCATGCCGCGCCATACGCTACTCGGCCACACATTCGGGATGCCGCCGGATGCACCAACGGGCGGCAGCTCCGTTCTGGATTGCCGGAGCGTTCTTGCCGCCCATGCCGGAACAACACCGGGGCAGACAGGGTCGGGCCACGGCAGTGGACTGAATTAAAGGGTCTTCCCGGACTCCTAGGTCTGTTTGAAGGGCGTGGACGGCCCCGCCTGGGCCACGAAAGAGGAGTTGGCCCAGGGACGAACGGCGGTTCCTGCCCGGAGGCGAGTGGGTGGCATCACGGGAACCGAAGGCCGGGTGCGACCCGGGATTCGCGCACCGGGCACCGGTAGCCTTAGCCCCCGGCACAAAAAAACGCCCGGGATAGCCCCGGGCGTCCTGGTCTGCATGCCGGGCAAACGGCCCGGTTCAGGCCGTGCTTACTGCTGGTACTGCTCCAGATCGAAGCGGTCGGCGTTCACCACCTTGGTCCAGGCCCTGACGAAGTCCTTCACGAACTTTTCCTCGTTGTCATCCTGGGCGTACACCTCGGCGTAGCTGCGCAGGATAGAGTTGGAGCCGAACACCAGGTCGATGCGGCTGGCGGTCCACTTCACCTGGTCGCGCTTGCGGTCGCGGACCTCGTAGACGCCGTTGTCCGTGGGCTTC
>NZ_JAWLFK010000039.1:0-21533 GCF_041685615.1 Thioalkalivibrio sp. | reverse complement strand
TCCCCCTACTTGCCAATCTCGTGATCGGGTCATAGCGTGACAGGCCGGACAAGGCACGGATCCGACCCATGCACCAGATGTCTCCCAGCGAATTGCACGACCTTCTCTCGCGAGCGGATACCCCGCCGACACTGCTCGATGTGCGCGAGCCCTGGGAGTACCAGCGTTGCCATATCGAAGGCTCGCAGCTGCTTCCGATGGGGCAGATCCCGACGGGGTATCAGGATCTGAATCCGGAGGACGAGATCGTGGTGATCTGCCATCACGGGGTGCGCAGTCAGCAGGTGTGCGGGTTCCTGGACCGCATCGGGTTCAAGAACGTCATCAACCTGTCCGGCGGGATCGACGCCTGGGCACGCGACGTCGACCCCCACATGCCGACTTACTGATCCCGGCCGCTGCGTGGCCCGCGCTCCCGCCCTGTCGGTCATTATCCCGGCCTGGAACGAGGCCGAGTGGCTGCCACGAACCCTGACGGCGGTTCAGAACGCCCTCTCCGGCCTCGACCGCTCCAGCGAGATCATCGTGGTCGACAACGCCTCCACGGACACGACACCGCAAATCGCGCAGCGCGCGGGCTGCCGCGTCGTCTTCGAGCCGGAACGCAGGATCAGCCGCGCCCGCAATGCCGGCGCGGAGGCCGCCAACGGGGGCTACCTGCTGTTCGTGGACGCCGACACCTGGCCGGACCGTGACCTGCTGCAGGCCACGCTGACCGCCCTGGACAGCGGCCAGGTCTGCGGGGGTGGCGCACCGGTGGACTTCGACCACCTGAATCACCGCATTTACCGATGGGGCGCGCGTACATGGAATACGCTCTCCGCGCGCCTGGGGCTGGCCGCGGGCTGCTACGTCTTCTCCACCCGCGAGGCCTTCGCAGCAGTTGGCGGCTTCAGCGAGCGCGTGTACGCCGGGGAAGAGGTTTTCCTGTCCCGCGCCCTGCGCCGCTGGGGCCGCACGCACGGCCAGCACGTCGAGATCCTGGACACGCCCGTCCTGACCTCCGGCCGCAAGGCGGACTGGTTCAACCCCACGCGCCACCTCCTGGTCGTGCTGCAGGTCCTGCTGTTCCCCTGGAGCCTGCGCTCCCGCCGCCTCAGCTGGTTCTGGTACACCCGGCCTCGCCGGCCGTAAGGAAGAGACCGAACGCGGAAATCGGGCGCCGATGATCACGGTGTCGACAACGTCCGTCACCGGGGCATTGATCCACCGCGCCCTGAAGACGTCTGGACATCCCGCCCCCCAGCCCCGATGACTAACGCCGCCCCATCGCCCCTTCCACCACCAGGCGGCGCCAGCGAAAAAGGCCCTCGACGTCAATCCGGTAGGGGCCCGGTCCCAGACCATCGGCCAGGTGAACCCGGATGCCGCCGATGTCGCGCTCGCTGTATCCATCCGCGATACGCGGGGCGCGCGGCTCGGCCACGGGCACCGCCGCCTGGCCGCCACAGCAGCCGTGGCGCGTGGACAGCCGCAGCACCACCTCGCCACCCTGCCCGGCCAGCCACTCGCGCGCGGCTTCGGTCAGGGTGATCGCGGTCACGCCGGCTTCGCCTCGGTTTCGACCGGGAACCAGTGGCGGGTGCGATTGGCGATGCGCACCAATGCCAGCATCAGCGGCACCTCGACCAGCACACCCACCACCGTCACCAGCGCCGCACCCGACTGCAGGCCGAACATCGCGATCGCCGCGGCCACCGCCAGCTCGAAGAAGTTGCTCGCGCCGATCATCGCGCCGGGGGCCGCCACCGCGTGACGCACGCGCCAGGCCTTGGCCCAGTAATAGGCGATGTAGAACACGAGGAAGGTCTGGATGATCAGCGGGATCGCGATCAGCGCGATATGCCCGGGGTTCTCCAGGATGCGCTCGCCCTGGAAGGCGAACAGCAGGACCAGCGTCACCAGCAGACCGATCGGCGTAACCGGCCCGAGGCGTTTCATGAACACGTTGTCGAACCACTCGATGCCCTTCCTGCGGATCAACCCGATGCGCGTCAGGTAGCCGGCGGTGAACGGGATCACGATGTACAGCACCACCGACAGCGCCACCGTGTCCCACGGCACGTGGATGTTGGACACGCCCAGCAGCAACACCACGATGGGGGCAAAGGCAAACAGCATGATGATGTCGTTCGCGGCCACCTGCACCAGCGTGTAGGCGGCATCACCGCGCGTCAGATAGCTCCAGACAAACACCATCGCGGTACATGGCGCCGCACCCAGCAGGATCGCCCCGGCCAGGTAGTCGCGCCCCAGATCCTCCGAGATCCAGGGGGCGTACACCACCAGGAAGAAGAACCACGCGATCGCGAACATGGTGAATGGCTTGATCAGCCAGTTCACCGAGGTGGTGATGGCCAGGCCCTTCGGCTCTCGGCGCACGCCGAGGATGGCGGAGAAATCGATCTGCACCATCATCGGGTAGATCATCGCCCAGATCAGGATCGCCACCGGGATGGAGACCTGCGCGTACTCCCACTGCGAGAGCGTCTCCGGAACAACAGGCAGGAGCTGCCCCAGCGCGACGCCCGCCACGATGCACAGCACCACCCACACGCTCAGGTAACGCTCGAAGATCCCCATGCCTTCCTTCGCCGAGATCTCCTCGACGGAGGCATTCCGGTCGGTCATTGCTTCCTCCATGTCTGCCGGGGTATCGCGTCAGCAGCGGCCCTTGGCTTCATCGTCACGGGCTGGCTGGCACGCACCGCTTGACGCCCCTTCCGGTACGCAGCAATCGCCCGCGCCTTCATCCTGTGCGCCGAACATCGGGATGCTCCCGAGCGTGTGATAGCTCTCCCAGGCGATCCCGGCCGGATCGGTAGTCCAGTACTTGTCGGACTGCGCGTAGCAGCAAAGCGTGCCCATCTCCTCGCGCACATCCGCGTCGATGTCGTCCAGGCGCTGGCCCAGCTCCTCGAGCTCAGCCGCCTCTTCGGCCTGAATGCCGAGATGGTTCAAACCCACCGGTGCACCGCGGGCCGACACCGCGAAATTGACCCGCGGGTCATCCAGCAGCCATTTTGCGTAGTCGCCCTTGACCACGCTCGGCTCCGCCGCGAACAACTGCGAGTAGAAGCGGATCGCCGGCTCCAGCTCCGGCACGGATACGTGCAGATGCATGCGTTTCATAAATCAGTCTCCTCGAGTAACGAAGTCGTAAGGACGCTCGGGGCCCTCTCGGTGATCTCCGGTGAACGCAGGCTGACCCCGTCATTTCCGGTCATTTGGACGGCCGCCCCGGCGTGTGCTTTATCGTACTTTCCGGCCCCGCTAGTGCACCGATGGTGTGTCTTCTGTCTACCCTGCACAGTTCCGAGCAACAGGTAGCACGCAACCATCGGCCTCGGCTGCACAGCAGTTTTCCGTGAGATAGGCCACCAGATCCCGCATCGCGTCGAGATTCGCGCGATAGCGCTGATAGCGCCCTTCCTGTGTCACGCTCAGCAGGCCCGCCTGGGTCAGGGTCTTGAGGTGGAACGAGAGGTTGGTGCGCGGCAGTTCCAGCGTCTCGGCAAGCTCGCCGGCGACGAGCCCCTCATGGCCGTAACGTACCAGCAGGCGAACAATGTCCAGGCGAATGCCGGAAGACAGCGACTCGAACATGTTGGTGGCAGTACCCTTGTCCATATTTCGAATATTCAATTAGGATTGAAATATTGTCAAATACTCCTGGAGGAACCTCTGATGCCCCAGCCCCTGCCTGTCATTGGCGCACTCGGACCCCGCTACCAGACCCTCCTCGAACGTGTGCTGAACGAGTTCGGCCTGTATCCCGACCCGGTGACCGTGGAGGTACCCGGCCCCGTCAAGCCGGTATCGCTGGACAAGACCGCCTCGCGCACCCTGCGCGAGATGGGGGCCGACTTCTACAACTGGGATCTGCTGTTCGACAATCTCGGACCCGACGACGTCGACGGCGAGATCGAGCCCAAGCTGCGCGAGCGCATCCGCATCCTGCAGGCGGTGCGCGACCTCGACCCGGGATTCGCATCACAGGAGCTGCACGGGAGCATCCGCGTGCACGACCTGGCGGCCTCCGCACGCTTCTACACCTGGCTGTTCGGCGTCGAACCCGCCGAGTGGACCCACCGCTATGTGACCTTCCTGCGCCCGGATACCCGCACCAACTTCGTGCTGCTGGTCAGCGACGGCATGACCCTGCATCACGACACGCTGTTTCATCTGGGGATGGGTGTGGCGGACAAGCACACGGTGGTACGCGCCTGGCAGTCCGCGCGGAACAACGACTTTCACGTCGAGAAGCCGCCGCGCACCACCTGGCGTGGCACGCCCCTGCACGAACTGTGGCTGAAGGACCCGGACGGCACGCTGATCGAGATCTACGCCATGCTCACGCAGGAGGAACTGGAACAGATGCCACCAGACCAGGAACCCGTGTTCCTGACCGACTGAGCCGACTCACGGGATCTGCCAAGATCGCAATACACAATCGGGGCCCGCAAGGACCCCGCCTTATGTTCAGCCTGAGCCGCTTTGGCCTGGCAGTGAAAGGCTCCCCTGGCGGGCTGTCGCTTCCACGCAGATTGAACCGTTCGCCACCGGTCTAGCGGGGTTTTCCCGCGGGGCATCGAGGCCCGGTATACTGCGCGGTCTTCCGTTCAACTCCGACCACGACGCCCGAGCCGCCATGAACCCGCGCCTGGACCGGCTACAGCCCTATCCGTTCGAACGCCTGCGCCGGCTGTTCGCGGACCTGCAACCGCCCACGGACGGGGAGCCCATTGCGCTCTCGATTGGCGAGCCGCGTCACGCGCTGCCCGACTTTGTCGAACCCGTCCTGCGGGCCTCCCTTCAGGGCTTCAACCACTACCCGACCACGCGCGGCGAACCGGCCCTGCGCGAGACCATCGCGGCGTGGCTGCAACGGCGATTTGATCTCGCCAATGTGGACGCGGAACGGCAGATACTGCCGGTCAGCGGAACGCGCGAGGCCCTGTTCGCGATCGCCCAGGCGGTCGTGGCGGACAAACCCGGCGCCCGCGTGCTGATGCCGAATCCGTTCTACCAGATCTACGAGGGCGCAGCACTGCTCGCCGGGGCCGAGCCGGCCTTCTACGACCTGGCGCCGGAGAATGGCTACCTGCCCGATTTCTCGGCAATCGATGCAGCCACCTGGGAGGGCGTGCAGCTCGTCTACATCTGCAATCCGGGCAATCCGGCCGGGGCCTGCATGTCCGAGGCCGCGATGCAGGATCTGATCCGCCTGGCCGAACGCCACGACTTCATCATCGCGGCGGACGAATGCTATTCCGAGATCTACCACCCTGATGCCGAACCGCCTGCCGGCCTGCTCGGGGCTGCCGCCCGAATGGGTAATACCACCTTCGAGCGCTGCATCGTGTTTCACAGCCTGTCCAAACGCTCCAACCTCCCGGGGCTGCGGTCCGGTTTCGTGGCCGGAAACGCCGAGTTGCTGGGAAGCTTCGCACTCTACCGCACCTATCACGGCTGCACCCTGCCCCCGCCGACCCAGGCCGTCAGCCGCGCGGCCTGGTCGGACGAGGCGCATGTGGCGGAGAATCGCGCCCTGTACGCCGAGAAGTTCGCCGCAGTGGTACCCATCCTGGAACCGGTCCTCGACGTGCGGACGCCGGCCGCCGGCTTTTACCTGTGGCCACGTGTGCCGGACGGGGACGACGAGGGTTTTGCCCGCCGGCTGTACAGCGAGGCCGGGGTCACGGTCCTCCCCGGGCGCTACCTCTCCCGCACCGCCCCTCACACCGGGCACAATCCCGGCGCCGGGCATGTGCGCATGGCGCTGGTCGCCGAACCCGCCTCCTGCACCGAGGCCGCAGAACGGATCGCGGCAATATTTCAATAATTTCTAACGCACTTTCATTGTCTTAAAGGAAATTCTTAATGTCCGATATCCAGAGCACCATCGAAACCGCCTTCGAACGCCGCGCCGACATCAATCCGCGCAACGTGGAAACCAACGTCCGCGATGCCGTGAACGAGGCGCTGGAGATGCTGGACACCGGCCGCGCCCGCGTCGCCGAGAAGCAGGGCGGCGAGTGGGTGGTGAACGAATGGCTCAAGAAGGCCGTGCTGCTGTCTTTCCGCATCTCCGAGAACGAGTTCATCAAGGGCGGCTTCACCAACTATTACGACAAGGTCCCGTCCAAGTACGCGGATACCTCCAGCCGTGACTTTCGCGAGTCGGGCGTCCGCGTCGTGCCGCCGGCCACCGCCCGTCGCGGGAGCTTCATCGCACCCAACACCGTGCTGATGCCGTCCTACGTGAACATCGGCGCCTATGTCGATGAAGGCACGATGGTGGACACCTGGGCCACCGTTGGCTCCTGCGCCCAGATCGGCAAGAACGTGCACCTCTCCGGTGGTGTGGGCATCGGCGGCGTGCTGGAGCCGCTGCAGGCCGCCCCGACCATCATCGAGGACAACTGCTTCATCGGCGCACGCTCCGAGGTGGTCGAGGGCGTGATCGTCGAGGAAGGCGCGGTCATCTCCATGGGTGTCTATCTGGGCCAGTCCACCCGCATCTACGACCGCGAGAACGACGAGATCCTCTACGGCCGAGTCCCCGCGGGTTCCGTGGTGGTCTCCGGCACCCTGCCCTCCAGGGACGGCAAGTACTCGCTGTACTGCGCGGTGATCGTGAAGCGCGTGGACGAGAAGACCAAGGCCAAGGTCGGCCTCAACGCCCTGCTGCGCGATGTCTGAGATCGCGCTCTACGGCATCGCCAACTGCGATACCGTCCGCAAGGCCCGCCGGTCGCTGGATGCGGCCGGCGTGGCCTATCGCTTCGTGGACGTTCGCAAGGACGGACTGGCAGCGGACCGGCTGCGCGGCTGGGTCGAGGCAGTCGGCTGGGAGACCCTGGTCAACCGGCGCGGCACGACCTGGCGCCAACTGTCCGAGGCCGACCGCGAGGGAGTGGACGCGGAACGCGCCATCGCGCTGTTACTCGAACACCCGGCGCTCATGAAGCGCCCCGTCGTTGAACAGGACAATGCGATCACCGTCGGCTGGACGCCCGAGACCGCGTCCCGGTGGGGGGCAGCCTGAGGTACCCGCGGCCATGCTGAGGCGGGCCAGCATCCGCTGGCGGGCCTTGCGCTGGCGCGCCCACAACTGGCTGGCCCGGCATCCGCGCCTGCATTCCGGGCTGCATGCAGCCGGGAGCATGAAGAGCGGCCCGGAGGCCATGGCCCGCGGGGTCGCCATCGGGCTGTTCATCGGACTGACCCCGACGGTCGGTTTTCAGACCGTGTTGATGATCATCCTCTGCATCGCGCTGGCCGGGAATTTTCCAACGGCCCTCGTGGCCTCGTTCGTCAGCAATCCCTTCACCACGGCGCCCCTGTACTGGGCCTTTCATGAACTCGGGGAAGCGGTCTTCTGGTACATCCCGCTCCTCGACCACGACATGGACGCCTGGTATCTGCAAGGGTTCGGCGACGAGATCACCTATACCCTGCTGGGCAGCCTGTTGATCGCCACGCCCACGGCCATGGCCGGCTACTGGGCTTCCCGCCAACTTTCGGCCGCCTGGCAACGCCACCGTGACCGGCGCCGGGCCGAACGCGTCGCTCGCCGTGACCGCTAAACGCCGCTACCAGGAGGAGTCTCGCTCCGCGCCGTCGCCCGACTCGTCCGCTTCCGCCACCGGCCGCTCCAGTCGCACATCCAGTAGCTCGACCCCACCCCGATCGCGTTCCAGAGGGGGCACCCCCGCATAAGGGTCCGGGTCCAGGCGCCCGTCATGCCAGGTCCAGGCGAAAAACCCGAGGTTCATCAGTGCGAGCAACAGGATCAACCAGCGCATACATCGTACTCCCCACGCGACAACGCCCAGAGCCCGTCCAGGACCAGGTTGGGGAAGATTCGCGACTCCTCGCGCAACAGCGGCGCAAGCCAGTAGGCATCGCCCCCGGTCAGCCAGCAGGCCGCGTCCGCTCCCAGGACGGTACGCGAACGAGCGATCAGGCCATCCAGCGCGCCCGCCAGTCCCAGCCCCCATCCTCGCTCGAGCGCATCCGCGCTGTTCAGCCCGGGCGCTGGATCGAGGTCCTCCGGCCACTGCGTGGCCTCGCGCGGCGCAATACGATCGGCCAGACGCGGCTGCAGTGCCTCCCAGCCAAGCTGTCGCCCCGGCAGCAAGTAGCCACCGTCGTGCCGGCCGTCGGCGTGCAGGACGTCCACGGTCACTGCTGTTCCGGCATCGACCACGATGACCGGCATATCACAGCAGGCGCGCGCGGCCACCAGCGCGCAGTAGCGATCCACGCCCAGTTGCCCTGCGGCATAGTCACTACGCAGACCGTTCGGCCCGATGGCCGCGGCCTGGACCGCATGCACCGACGCACGAAGACCGGCGGCCGACAGTTCCCCGGAAAACTCCGATCCCCGTTCTCCTGCCACCCGCGAAACCCACACGGCCGCGATTGGCAACTCCTGCGCCATGGAGGCCAACGCGCGGACACAACCCGCGGGCTCCGAGGTCGCCCCGGACCCCGTCACGTCGCCATCCGGACTGCGTACCTGCCATTTGACGCGGCTACTGCCGATATCCACCAGCGCGATGTCACCCATGTTCACATCCCCGTACCGAAACCTCGCCCGAATGCAGGTGCCGCACCGCCCCATCGTCGAACACCGCGACCAGGCAGCCGCTGGCCGGATCAATCCCGACTGCCCGGGCATGTGCGCCATCGTCCAGCACCTCGATAGCCTGCCCCCTCAGCAGGTCGATCCGTTCCAGCTCGGCATCCAGCGGCGCAATCCCCTCGCGCAACAATACCGGATGCAGACGGCATTGCTGTTCGATCACCCGGGCGGCCAGTTCCAGCCACTCCGGCGCCCCTCCGGGGACGTGGCTGGCGAGATCGGTCACCGCGCGCTCCAGCCCCAGCGTATCCGCGGCCTCCCGGTTAAGCCCGATGCCCGCGACCAGCCATCCCGGACGGTCCGGTCCCGGCATCCGCTGCTCCACCAGGATCCCGCCCAGCTTGGCACCATCCAGCATCAGGTCGTTGGGCCACTTGAGCCGCACGCCTTCCAGGCCCAGGCTTTCCAGGGCCTGGATGACCCCGATGCCCACACCGACCGGGTAGGACGGCGGCACCCGCCCGCGCGAGACCGGCCATGCCAGCGACAGGGCCAGGCTCGCCCCCGGTCGCGCGTGCCAGGTCCGGCCACGCCGGCCGCGACCCGCCGTCTGGTTCATTGCCACGCAGGCCTGCGGCCCATCTCCGGCGGTGGCGGCCATCTCCAGCAGGTAACGGTTGGTCGAGTCGACCGACTCCAGCACCTCCACGGTCGGAGCCACCATCTCCCCGCCCGCGAGCAGGCCGTCCAACCGCTCTTTAAGCCGTGCGCTTTCCGGAGCCATAATGCAGACTGTGAACGGGGTCTCGGTCATCGGGATCGGTACTCGGCTCGCAGCGGGGCCAGGGAGAACAGGGGTGGGGTTGTACACAAGGCACCATGGTAAGCATTCCGGGCGGTCGCCGCTGCCCCTGCTCGTGCTGCTGGCCGGTCTGTCCCTGGCCGGGAGCAGCACCGCCGAACTCTACACCTATCGCGATGCCTCCGGCGCCCGCGTCCTGACCGACGAACGCCCGCAAGACGGCCCGTACGAAACCATCCGTCCGCCCGCGCGCAGCGGCGCGGCCAACCCGGCGCCGGATGGTGGCGACTGGTCACCCAGCCAGATCTTCGTGTTCCAGGGACCGGGGGGCGAACGCCTCGTCACCAACCAGCAGCGGCAGGACAACGGGATGGAGCTGATCGCCACCTACGGGCGCCCCACCGCGCGCGCCCGCTGCGGCGAGCGCGCACGCCATGCCCTTGCCAGCGGAGGTGGAGAGTTCGCGGATCTCATCCACACGGCCGCCACCCGCCAAGGTGTCGACCCGGCGCTGGTGCAATCGGTGATACACGTCGAGTCCTGCTTCGATCCGCAGGCGGTATCGCGGGTGGGTGCGCACGGCCTGATGCAGTTGATGCCGGCCACCGCTGCCGACCTCGGGGTCACCGATCGCTTCGACCCCGCCCAGAACATCAATGGGGGGACACGCTACCTCGCAGCCATGCTCGATCGTTTCCAGGGCAACCTGGATCTCGCGCTGGCCGCCTACAACGCAGGGCCCGGGGCGGTGGAACGCCATGGCGGCGTACCGCCGTTTCGCGAGACGCAAACCTACATCCAGCGCATTCGTGCGCAGTACAATGGCAACGGACAGGCCAACTGACCGGGCTCAGCTCCGGGGCTTCTCCCGCCCGCAGTTCCAGCACTGGGTGAACTGGGGCTCGATTACCTCGCCACAGCGCGGACACTTCCAGTCACAGCCATCGTGCGCCGGTTCACCTTCGAGGTATTCCAGGATGATGGCGCGCGCCTCCTCGGCCTGTTCTTCGTGCACCACCATGATGCGCGCCCAGGTCTCGGTCGGCGGGATGCCCCCGGCAGCACTGTAGAGTCCGGCCTGGTTCACGTAGGCCGGGATCCCGGCCTCCTGCAGCAGGTTCTCGATGAACCCGGCCATCACCGGGTCGGCAGCAGAGTAGACGGTTCTCATCGGGAAACCGTAGCACGCGGCCCGGAGCAGTCTACTGGACGGTACCCTCATTGGCCGCCTGGAAGTACTCCATCGCCTTCTGGATGGCGAAGAACGGGGCCTCGTCCAGAGCGGTCCGGGTGTGCGGAAGTTGGATGTCCGCATGGTACTTGCGCATGGCCAGCACATGGATCGGCAGCTCGCGCGCGAACATCGGATTCTCGAAGTTGAAGTACTGCCCCAGCCCCAGCACAAGATCCTGGCGCTCGTCGGCGTCCAGGCTCTCCGGGGATACGCGCACATCGGGGAGCTGTCCAGCCTGCCCATCGACCGATACCACCACCCGGCGATCCCCGTCGGCTGCGGTCGGCACCTCGTCGCCACTCACCAGCTGCAGGTTCTCCGACAGGTCCAGGTAGCCCTTCGCCAGGATGTGACCATGGGGCTGGAATACCTTGCTGGACATGTTCACCGCCCAGAGCTCCAGAGTCTCCTTGAGGTCCTGGGCTGCCTGGACCTCGCCAAGGGCGAACAGCTGCTGGGCATAGAGGATGTCCCAGACCCAGACCTGGCCGTACTCGGGCAGCTCGCCTTCGGCGGACACCGAGACCTTGCGCAGCTCCGGGTTCGCATCATCGCGGGCATGCAGTGTCAGGGAAAATTCGGCCAACGGACTTCTCCTTACGGCAGCGCATTCCGCGCTGCATGATCAAGCGGGAAAGTATAGTCGTCCCGGCTCCTGTACCGCAGTTCAGGCACGCGGGCCGGGGGCATCGCCCCCTCCGCGGTCCCCAAGCCCGTTCACGGAAATGACATAATGGCGTCATAGACTGGCGGGTCCAATTCTGCCGCGAGTCGTGCATGCCGGATGCCGACGTGACTCAAACTGATCTGTTCCTCAATCGCGAACTGTCCCTGCTGGAATTCAACCGCCGGGTCCTCGCCATTGCCCAGGACCCGACCTTCCCGCTGCTGGAACGGCTGCGCTATCTCAGCATCTCCTCCACCAATCTGGACGAGTTCTTCGAGGTCCGTGTGGGTTCCCTGCGCCAGCAGGTCGAACTGAACGTACAGGCCCCGGGACCGGATGGTCTCTCGGCCGCCGAACAGCTGCGCCAGATCGCGCCTATTGCCCACGAACTCGTCGACGCGCAGTACAGCACCCTCAACGATGAACTGATCCCGGCCCTGGCCGCAGAAGGCGTGCACTTTGTGCGCCGCACGCACTGGGACATGGCCCAGCAGGACTGGGTACGGGAGTACTTTCGCGAACAACTCCAGCCGGTACTCAGCCCGATCGGCCTGGACCCGGCCCATCCATTCCCGCGCATCCTCAACAAGAGCCTGAATTTCATTGTCACTCTCAAGGGCAAGGATGCCTTCGGGCGCGAATCCGGCCGCGCCGTAGTCCAGGCCCCGCGTTCCCTGCCCCGCCTGGTGCGGCTTCCGCGCGAAGTCGCCAGTGGCGACAACGACTTCGTGCTGCTGTCTTCCATCCTGCACGCGCACGTGGACGAGCTGTTCCAGGGAATGAAGGTCACCGGTTGCTACCAGTTCCGTCTGACCCGCAACTCGGACCTGTTCGTCCAGGAAGAAGAGATCGACGACCTCCTGAACGCCCTGGAGGGCGAGCTGCCGCAGCGCAACTATGGCGCCGGCGTGCGCCTCGAGGTCGCGGACAACTGTCCACAGGAAGTCGCCGAATTCCTGCTGCAGCAATTCCACCTGGACCCGGACGACCTTTATCAGGTCACCGGCCTGGTCAACCTGAACCGTCTGATGGCCGTGCACGAGCTGGTGGACCGGCCGGACCTCAAGTTTCCTCCGCTGGTCCCGGCCCTGCCCCGCAGTGACACGAGCGGCAGCGGCATCTTTGCCTGCATCCGCGACCAGGAGCTGCTGCTGCATCACCCGTACCAATCGTTCATGCCGGTGGTCGACTTCCTGCGCCAGGCGGCGGCGGACCCGCGCGTACTGGCCATCAAGCAGACGCTCTACCGCACCGGCACCCGCTCGCCGCTGGTCGAGATCCTGATCGAGGCGGCGCAGGCCGGCAAGGAGGTCACCGTCGTGATCGAGCTGCGGGCGCGCTTCGACGAGGCCGACAACATCGAGCTGGCCAACCGCATGCAGGACGCGGGGGTCCACGTCACCTACGGCGTGGTCGGCTACAAGACCCACGCCAAGCTGGCGCTGGTCGTGCGCCGTGATGGCGACCGCATCACCCGCTACGCCCACCTCGGCACCGGGAACTATCACTCCGGCACCGCCAAGGCCTATACCGACTTCGGCCTGCTAACGGCCGACCCCGTGCTCACCGAGGACGTCCACCGCGTGTTCCTTCAGCTCACCGGCCTGGGCAAGGTGACCCGCCTGCGCCAGTTGCTCCAGGCGCCCTTCCGCTTGCACGACGCGATGCTGGAGAAGATCCAGCGCGAGATCGACAACCACCAGGCCGGGAAGCCCGCCCGCATTATCGCGCGCATGAACTCGCTCAACGAGGCCCGGATCATCCAGGCCCTGTACCAGGCTTCGCAGGCGGGCATCCCCATCCAGCTGGTCGTGCGCGGCATCTGCAGCCTGCGCCCGGGGATGCCCGGCATCTCGGAAACCATCGAGGTGCGCTCGGTGCTGGGGCGGTTCCTGGAACATTCCCGCGTGTTCTATTTCGAGAACGGCGGCGACCCCGAGGTGTACCTCTCCAGCGCCGACTGGATGCCGCGCAACTTCTTCCGCCGGGTCGAGGTCGCCTTTCCCGTTCGCGATCCGGAACTGCGCGACCGCGTCGCTCAGGAATCCTTGTTCAACTACCTGCAGGACAGTTCCACCGCCTGGGCACTGCAGCCCGACGGCAGCTACCACCGCATCCGGCCGGACGGGGGCGAACCGCCCTTCTCAGCCCAGGACACCCTGCTGGCCCGACTCGCGGGATCCCCCGCCATCACCTGACCGGCATTTGATCATCACGGCGCTTGACAGAGCGGGCGGGGCCATCGATCTTGGCGGCCCGTTTCCGAAGCCCCGCCACCGGCCGCCCACATCCCGTGAACATCCTGATCCTCGAAGACGACAAGCTGGTTGCCGACCTGCTCACGACCCTCGTCGAGGGCCTGTATGCCGGTGCGTCCGTATTCCACGCTCATTCGATCGGCGAGGCCCTGCAATACTGGAAGGAACGTCCGTACGATCTGGTTCTGGCGGAACTCTCCCTGCCGGATGGCGACGGCCTGGAGTTCCTCCGGCGCGCCGCGATCCATGGCCGGGACACCCCGGTCGTGATTGTCGCGGAGACCCCGGACCGCCAGAGTGTCCGTCAGGCAGCGCGCTACGGGGTCCACGGATTCATTTCCAAGCCCTTCCGGGCGGAACTGGTCCAACAGCGCCTGCAAAAAATCCTTCAGGAGGCGCGCACTGCGGGATCATCCGGGGGCGCACCCGCCAACCCGACACCCCCGCCCGGTCTCGAGGCCGCCTTGCAGGAGGCAGAAGTCGGCCGGCTCGCCCTTCCCACCACGGTCGATCTGGACGCCTTGCGTGATCTGCGAGCCCGCGAGGACACACTCTCGCTGTCGGAACTGGAAACGGCCTGGCAAGGCATCCCCACACTGGTGGCGCGCCTGATCGATGCCTCCAATACCAGTACGTTGCGCCACACCGGGACGCCCAACGCGTCGTTACGCGAGGCCCTGAACGTGCTGGGCATCCCTGCCGCCCTGAACCTGGCTACGGCAGCGGCGCTGGACCTGACCACCAGCGTTCGTGATCCAGTCCTCCGGCCCTTTATCGACCAGTATCAGGGGCAAAGCGAGTCCATAGCCCAGCAGGCGGCGGTGCTCGCGCATCAGCTTAAGGCCGATCCCCAGCTGTGCTACACCGCCGGCCTGATGCATCGACTGGGGGAGCTCGCCGTGCTCGCCACGGCCCAGCGCTGCGCCACGCGAGGGTGCGAACTCGCGGCCGCGGAAATCGAGGCCACGCTCAACGGTCCCTGGCCCGCCCGCATGGCCGGGGCCCTGAAAACCCACCTGCGACTATCCCTCGCGCTAAAGCAGATGGTCGGGGCCATCTATGGATTCGGACTGGGCAGTGGCCACGTGCATTTGCCCATCATGCGCGCCGCGTTTCTGCTGACCTCTGGTGAGGCGAAATCGGAGGAGTGCCGCAAGCTGCTGCACCGCCTGGGCATCCCGGAGTCGGAGACTCTTCCGGCCAGGGACGCGCCCTGACACGCATCAGGGGTCCTGCGGGTCCTCCCCGGGTTTCGCGTCATGCGGTGCTCCGGTTCCGGAGCGCGGGACGTCGTGCATCCCGCCCAGCAGGCTGACCGCGGCGTCGCCGTGCCGAAGCAGATCCTGCAGCAGGACCACAATCCCCGCCACGCACAGGAACAGCCCGAAGTTCAGGCCGATCGACTGCACGTGACGCAGGACGAAGAAGAACTCCGCCTCCTGGGCCGGGATCCACAGGATCGGCGCCATGACACCCAGCAGCGCGACGAAGGAATACACCCTGAACCGGATGAAGTACACGGGTACCCGCCGGATGCTCAGCCCGTACACAATGGTTGCCACGATCAGGACGCTTGCCGTCGCCTGGACCGCAATCATCGCTCGGTCGGTAATGAAGATCGTGCGGCTCTCCTCATGGGTGGCCTAGCTCAACCCGCCGAACCCCGCCACCAGGATCGCGTTGCCGATCACATAGGCCAAGCTCAAAAGAAAGGGCAGCGCCAGCAGTGGATTATGCCGCATAAGACGGAACCCGGTCGCCGACCACCAGTGCCAATCCATGCCGGCACCGCAAACACGTAGATCCAGACCACCACGTTCAGCATCCTGCCTCCTTCTACTTGATTGCCGGGCGCAGAGTCACCCGAATTCCAGCACCAGGTTGTGGCGCGCCCACTCCACGCCCTCGACCTCCAGATCGGCACGCGTAAGGGGGTGGGCGTCCAGCCAGCCGCCCGCAAAGGTCAACGTCAGGCCTTCCGTCGTCGCCTCGATGCGCTCCAGCGGGACGGGATCCGGCGCCCGCGAGCGATGCAGCAACACCGCAATCCGCAATAACGCCGCCATCAACAGCAAGGGGCGGGCGCGGCCCTCGCGCACGCCGGACAGCATCTTGGGCTTCAGCGAACGTCGGTGAAGCCTGACCAGCAGCGCCAGTTCGGCCTGCTCGGGCTGCGAGAAGCCCGGAAGGTCGGCCCAGGCGAGGATATACTCCCCGTGCTTGTGGTACTTGCTGTGCGCCAGCGCCAGGCCGATCTCGTGCAATTCCGCCGCCCAGTCCAGCCGCCCGGCATCATCCTCGTCGAGCTCCCAGGCAGCGCGCGCGGCCGTCACCAGGCGGGCCACCGTCGCCTGGACCCGATCGGCCTGCGCCGCATCCACCGCGAAGCGCCGGCGCAGGGTATGGATGGTGCGGCCGCGCACGTCCTCGTGCCGGAACCGCCCCAGGAGGTCATGCACCACGCCCTCGCGCAGAGCCCCTTCCGAGGGATGCAAGCGCTCGATTCCCAGGGCCTCGAACGATCCCAGGAGCACGGCCAGTCCGCCGGCAATCACCGGTGCCCGGTCATCAGCCAGCCCGGGAAACTTCAGCCCCTCGATCGCCCCCTGCTCGAGCAACGCATCGCGCAGGGCCTCCAGGTTTTCGCGGCTTACACCGGGCGCCTCGTCCAACCCCGCCTCGTGCACCATGCGGTCGAGCGCCAGGATCGTGCCGGAGGCCCCCAGTGCCTGATCCCAGCCCTGCGCGCGATAGGCACTCGCGATCGGCTGAAGCTCCTGTTCCGCCCGAAGCTGTGCCGCGGCAAAGGCCTTTCGGGTCAAGCGGCCCTCCGCGAAGAAACGCCGTGTGAACGTCACGCAGCCCATCTCCAGGCTCTCGGCCAGGACCGGTTCGAAGCGCTCGCCGATGACGAACTCCGTGCTGCCACCCCCGATATCCATCACCAGCCGGCGCCCGCTGTCATCCGCCAGCGTGTGCGCTACGCCCAGATAGATCAGCCGCGCCTCCTCGCGCCCGGCGATGATCTCCACCGGATGCCCGAGCGCCTCCTCGGCCGCCCGCAGAAACACCCGACTTTCCCGCATCTGGCGCAGGGTGTTGGTCCCGACCACACGGACATGTCCGCGCGGGAGCTGGCGCAGGCGCTGGCCAAAGCGGTCCAGACAATCCAGGGCCCGCTGTGCGACCTCCGGATCCAGTCGGCCCTCCGGATCGAGACCACTGGCGAGGCGCACCATCTCCTTGAGCCGGTCGACCTTCAGGACCTCGCCCTCCTGACGCCGGGATACGATCATGTGGAAACTGTTGGACCCCAGATCGACCGCCGCGACTGTTTGTGCGTCATTCCCCGGCTGCATGTTCAATTGGCCTCCCCACCCGCCATCCGCTCCAGAACCTTCCGGGGCAGATGCCAGACCAGCTGCATCGGCCCCGGCAACTGCCCCGTCAGGCCGCAGGCATCGCCCTTGCCCATATGCACGAGACTCCGCCCGCCGGAGGTGCCGAGCAGACAACCCGCCAGCAGCGAGAGGTCCGGTTCATGCCCCACCAGCACCAGCCCCCCATCGGCCGGAAGGTTACGGGCCAGGGATTCGACCTCCAGCCCCGCGGGCTGCCCCGGGGCGAGCCATTTCTTCTGCCGTACCGGGACGTCCAGCGCCTGGGAGAGCGGAATCGCCGTCTGCCGAGCACGCAGGTAAGGGCTGCAAAGGAGTTCGACCGACTCTGGCAGCATCTCTCCGAGGGACTGCGCCATGCGCACGGCGCTGACCTGGCCCTTCGCGGTCAGCGGACGGTCGCGGTCCGCTCCGTCCCAGTCGCCGGGGTTCCCGGCCTGCGCGTGACGGACCAGCACCAGCCGCGGTGCCCGCATACCGCTCAGGCCACACCCGGCCGCAGCAGGAACAGGGAGTACCAATCCTCGGGGGCCGACCATTCGGCTTCGTGCTCGAGTCCCGCGACGGCCAGCAGACGGTCCACTGCGTCGCGGCTGAACTTGCGCGAGATTTCGGTACGAATCACCTCGCCTTCCGCAATTTGGAGCCTGGCCTCCGGCTCCGACACATGCACCACCTGATCGCGGCGCGACACCAGATGCATCTCGATGCGCGACTGTGCCTCAACGAAGGGGGCGCGATGCTCGAACCCCTCTAAATCGAAGTCCGCCCCAAGTTCGGTATTCAGTACGGCCAGCAGGTTCAGGTTGAATGCCGCCGTCACACCCGCTTCATCGTTGTAGGCCGATTCGAGCACCGGCCGCGGCTTGATCCGGTCCAGCCCGAGCAGCAACCGGTCTTCCGGATTCATGGTCTCGCGGATTCGCCGCAGCAGGTCCCCCGCCTCGGCGTCCTCGAAATTCCCCAGGCTGCTGCCAAGAAACGCGAACAACCGCGGACCATCGGCCTGCGCCCCGGAGACATCTGCCAAGTGTGTCAGCGCTGCCGCGTAGTCCCCGCACAGGCTGTCCACCTGCAACTGCTCGAAACGCTGCAACAGACGTCCGCCCGCCTCGTCCAGGATCTCGCCACAGACATCGTTCGCAACGTAGTGCGGCTGTGCCACCCGCCCGGCCAGGGCCTCCAGCAGATACTCGGTCTTGCGCGACGTGCCGCTGCCCAGCTCGAATAGCGTGCGCGCTCCGGACGCCTCCATGATCGCGCCGGCGTGACGCTCCAGCAGCTCCGCCTCCAGGCGCGTGGGGTAGTACTCCGGGGTATCACAGATCGCGTCGAACAGCTGCGACCCCCGTGCATCGTAGAAATACTTGGGCGGTAGGGATCGCGGGGATTCCAGCATTCCCGCGCGGAAATCGGCCAGCAGCTCGGCGTGGGCGTCGCGTTCCTCCACCACCCGGCGGCTGTAACGGGGAGTCAAGCGGGCAGCGCTGGGATCGGCGAACATGCGGGCTTCCGTATCGAGAGGGTTTGCGGCACGCTAGCATGAAACCCCGGACGCCCCAACTGCCCCCAGGGAAGCGCTGACCAATGTGCCGACATCTCGCTTATCTGGGTCCGCCGATCGCGCTGCGCAGCCTGATCCTGGACCCGCCGCATAACCTGGTCGAACAGGCCATGGCACCGCAGGAGCTGGTGTACGCCCGGGTCAACGTCGATGGGTTCGGCTTCGGCTGGTACGGCCAGGGCGGGGTCCCGCGTCATTACCGTCGCGCCGATCCGCTCTGGCAGGATCCGAACCTGGAGGATCTCGCCAGCGACATGACCCAGCCCCTGTGGGTGGCGGCCATCCGCAGCGCCACCCCGGGCTTCGGCGGTGACACGGTCAACGCCCAGCCCTTTGCGCGCGACGGCTTGCTGTACAGCCACAACGGCCTGATCGGTCGCTTCCGTCCGGATATCCGGCGCCAGATCCAGAACATCCTCAGCCAGGAGATTGAGGCAAGCATCGAGGGCACCACCGACTCCGAGCACTTGTTTGCGCTGGTACGGCAATATCTCGCCGACGACGAAAACGCCACGCTGGAAGGGGCCCTGGGTGAGGCGTTCTCGACGCTGGAGGCCTGGCTGGGCGAGGAGACCGCGCTGCTGAACGTGATCCTGTCCGACGGGCGCCGTGTCATCGCCAGTCGTCACGCGATCAACGCGCCCTGCCCCAGCCTCTACTACACCACGGATGACGAGACCTTTCCCGATGGGGGCGTGGTGGTGGCCTCCGAACCGCTCACCGATCGCGAACGCTGGCGCCCGGTTCCGCCCGGCCATCTGCTGATCCTGGACCCCGATGAACCGCCGGAACTCCTGGCGCTGTAACACCCTCCACAGGATATGAACGCCGTCCATCCACTGCCGAACGGGTCCGAACCGGACCTCCTGCAATGCCTGACCGCCCAGCACGACCGCCTGAACGCGGCCCTTCAGGCCACGCCGGAGCACGAATGGCGCAATCAGTACCACCCGGACCTCAGCCCCATTGGCTGGCATTACGCCCACTGCCATTTCATCGAAGCGGTGTGGCTTCACGAACGCATCCTGGGTGAAACGCCGCCCGCCCGGCGTGACTGGCACGACCTCTATTTTCCGGAGCAAAGCCCGAAATGGCGTCGCGGCGGAAGACTCCCGCCGCGTGCATCCTTGCTGGCCTGGGGGCAGGCATGCCAGCAACACCACCTGGACCTGCTACAAAGCCATCCGGACGTGCGCCGGCACCGCCTGCTCGACAGCGGCTACCTGACGGGCTTTCTCGCTCAACACCACGCGATGCACCTGGAAAGCATCGAACAGGTCCGCTGGTTCGCGCGCCTGCGCAACCCCGAACCAACCAGTGTGCAAAAGCCCGCCCCCACACCGGGCACCAGCAGCGACTGGATCGAACATCCGGGCGGCGAACACGTCGCCGGAAGCGAGGCGGTCACCGCCTTCGACAATGAGTATGGACGTCACGTCATCCGGATCGCACCCCACGCGATCCTTTCGCATCCCGTCTCCAACGCCGAGATCGCCACGTTCGTCGAGGCCGGGGGCTATCGCCCCGGTCCCCAGTGGGGCGACGCCGGACGGGCCTGGCTCGAACAGACGGGGATCACGGCCCCACTGGGCTGGGGCCGTGATCCCGACGGGACGTGGGTCCAGACCCTGCCGAGCGGCACCCGCCTGCTGGACCCGCACGCACCTGCCGTCGGGCTCTCCTGGTTCGAGGCCACCGCCTACGCCCGCTGGCTGGGGGTCCGCCTCCCCCACGAGCACGAATGGGAGCACGCCGCCCAGGCCGGCCGACTACGGGGAACGGGACAGGTCTGGGAATGGTGTGGGAACCCCTTTCGGCCCTACCCTGGGTTCCGGCCCTACCCCTATGAGGAATACTCCCTCCCCTGGTTTGATGGCAAGCATTACGTCCTGCGCGGTGGCAGCGCCTGGAGCGATGCCTTGCTTACGCGTTCGACGATGCGCAACTTCTTCACCCCCGACAAACGCCACGTGTTCGCCGGTGTCCGGCTTGCGCGCGACCTCTAGGAAAAATCTGACCATGCAAACCAGGCACACCCACCCCGCACCCTTCCGGACCTGGCTGGCCACCGGGCTTGCCGTACTCGCGCTGGTCTCCCCGGGAAGCGCCATCTCCAGCGATGGCAGCACGACCCTGTCCGTGACGGGCAAGGCCGAACGCCAGGTCGAGAACGACCGCATGACCGTACTGATGACGACCGAAGCGCGCGCTCCGGAGGCCGCGACTGCCGCCGCCGCCCTGAACCGCAACATGGAGGCCGCACTGGAACGCACGGCAGAACACGACGCGGTCGAGGCGCGCACCATCGGCTACTCGACCCGCGCCCTCCATGACCCCGAGGATGCAAGCCGTATCAACGCCTGGCAGGTAGAGCAGAATCTGGAACTGACCAGCGGCGAGTTCGACCGCCTGGGCGAGCTGGTCGGCAACCTCCAGCAACACGAACTGACCGTCAGCCAGATTCGCTTTTCGCTGAGCCCCGAGGCACGCCAGGCGCACCGCGAAGCCATGATCGAGGAAGCCATGGAGGATATGAACGAACAGGCGCGGGTGATCGCCCGTTCAATGGGGGCCACGCATCTGCGCACGCTGGAGGTGGAACTCCCGGATGAACACTACGACCGCCCACAGCCAATGATAGCCATGCGAGCGATGGACGAGTCCGCCAGCCAGCCGTCGCTGGAGGCCGGTCATTCGACGCTGAGCCTCAGCGTGCGCGGCCGCCTGCAAGCTCTGGGCGCCGAGACCCTGCGCATCGGGCCGCGCTAGCAGGAAGCGGAGAACCGGGACCTCCAGCCCCCGGATGACCCCAACGCCTTGCCAACGCCGACGTTGCAGACCCCGGATAACCCCTTCGCGGTTTCCGGGATGAGAGACTGTGGTGGCCTCGCTAAACGGGGGGGCACGCCCGGATACAAAGGAGTTATGGTCAAGTCTGGTGTATGAGTGATCGCTGGTTCAGGCGGCGCTCCGGTCGGTGATGGAGGATTCCTCGTCGTTGGTCGGTTCGGTCTGCT
>NZ_JAWLFK010000084.1:0-5270 GCF_041685615.1 Thioalkalivibrio sp. | reverse complement strand
CGTGATCGGAACACCCGCTCGCATCACCGCCCGGCGCGACGCGCGCCCGACCCGCTACTTGCGGGGGATCGCCGCAGCCCGGAAGCTCTTCCCTCGTCGCGCGGCCTGACGCCGCCGGAAACGGCACGCCTGGCCGCGAAAGAAGGCGTCACCGACACACGGATACCCTTCCGGCAAAGGCTCGCAGCGAGCGCATTCCAGAACCGGGGTTCGAGGGCGACGCAATGAGTGGCCATGCGGTAACACTCTGGGGCGAGCGACTTCGCAGTGGACGGCCCAAGTGCGGCTGGGGCCGAGAAACGAGAAAGGGCCGCCCCGGATTCCCTTCCTGGACGACCCTTTTGGGGCTTCCCTGCCCCGGGGCACAAGCTAGCAGAACCCGCCTGAATTTCCAGTCACATCGCCACCAATTCCATGAACGGTCGCTTTTGCATCATGAACGGTCGTTTTGAATGGAATTTTTTCGGATCCACAAGGAACACCACCTGCACCGTTTCGGGTGCTAGCCTGATCATCGAGATGAAATCTGGAATCCGGGACACCCACTTTGAATGCCGTTCTCGACCAGAGGCGGCAGCACTGCCCAGGCCCTCGAATAGGCGTCGACTCGGGCAGGGGCTTCGCGGCGGAGGCCGGGCGCAGAAGGATGGCGGGTCGTTGCGGCGGCCGGGCGCAAAGGTTCGCCTCCCTGGCCGCGGCGAGCACACCGCCTGTCAGTCGCGAAACAGCTGATCGGCGGGCGCTGGGCGGCCCAGCAGGAAACCCTGGCCGATGGCGCAGCCCTCGCGCAGCAGGAAGGCGCGCTGTGGTTCTTCCTCGACACCCTCGGCGATCAGGTCCAGTTCCAGGGCATCGGCCAGCGCGATGATGGCGCGGATGATGGATTCGTTGTGGCGGGAGCGGCCGATATCGCGCACCAGGGACTGGTCGACCTTGACCCGGTGCAGCGGCAGGCGGCGCAGGTGCGCGAGGTTGGAGTAGCCAGAGCCGAAGTCGTCCATGGCCAGGCGCACGCCCAGGCCGTCCAGGCGACGCAGGATGGCCAGCGCTCGCTCCGGGTCCTCCATGATCATGGTCTCGGTCAGCTCGACTTCCAGGCGCTCGGGCGCGATGCCGTGGCGTTCCAGGCTCTCGCGCACCGTCACGACCAGCTGCTCGTCGTGGAGCTCGCGGGCCGAGAGATTCACGGCGATCATCGGAACGGTCTGGCCCGCCGCGTCCCAAGCTGCGAGTTGACGACAAGCGGCCTCGAGCACCCAGCGGTCGATCGACACGATCAGCCCGGTCTCCTCCGCCAGGGGAATGAACTCCGCCGGAGGCACCATGCCCCGGCGCGGGTGGTTCCAGCGCACCAGGCTTTCCACCCCCACACACGCGCCACTGGCCAGGTCGAACTGCGGCTGAAAGTGGAGCACGAATTCGTTGTTGGCGATGGCCTGGCGCAGGTCGTTCTCGAGGAACAACCGGTGCTCGGTGAGCGTGCCCATCTCCGGCGCGTAGGCACACCAGTTATCGCCACCCTGTTTGCGGGCCTCCTGCATGGCCAGTTCGGCCGCGGTCAGCAGCTCGTCACGGGTCTGGCCATCCCCCGGGAAACGCGCCAAGCCGGCGCTGACCGTAAGCACCAGCGTCCGACCCGCCGTATGGAAAGGAGCGCGCAGGCTGTCCAGAAGCCCCTGCATGAAGGCATCGGCACCCTGGTCGCCCGGATCCTCGATGATCAGACAGAACTCGTCGGCGCCGATGCGGGCGATGGTGTCCTGCGGCGAGAGTGTCTGGCCCAGCCGTTGTGCGATGCCCTGCAGCACGGCATCCCCGGCAGCCGTGCCCAGGGTTTCGTTCACGTTGCGGAAGCGATCGAGGTCCATCAACACGACCCAGCGCGCCTCGCCATCCGCCATGGCACGTTCCACCGCATGCCCCAGGCGGTCCTGCAGCAGAGTCCGGTTGGGCAGCCCCGTACGGGCGTCGAAGTGGGAAACCTTTCGCAGTTGCTCTTTCTGCTCGACGCTGTCCGTCAAATCCGTCCAACTACCGACGATCTCCTGCTCACCCCGGCCGCTGCGGCCCGGCACCAGCCGCATCTCGTCGCGCACGTGGCGCAGCTTGCCCCAGCCGTCGAAGATCCGGAACTCGCGGACGACCGCCCCGTCTTCCAGCAGGCGCTGGTTTTCGCGCATGGCGCCCGGGAGATCTTCCGGATGCAGCTGCTGTTCCCACCAGCCGGGGCGCATCGCGGCGACGGGGTCGATGCCGAACAGACGCTCCAGGTTGGGGCTGACCCACTGGGGATGGAAATCCACGGCGGAAAGCTGATAGATGACCGTCGGCCCGCTGTCGAGCACATGTTCCAGCCGCTGGCTGGCTGCCCCCAGCTCCCGCGTACGCAGGTGCACCTGCCAGCGCAACGCCAGGCCCATCACCGCCAGCAGCAGGACCAGCGCCAGCGCGGCAAGCAGCGTCCAGATCGCCCAGCCCGGCAACCCGGGCGCGTCCTCCGCGAGCAGGGTGGCCGCGAGGGCCTCCTGGTAGGGCGAATCCGCCAGTGGCTTCCATTGTTCGAGATAGGCGTCGATGACCGCCAGACGCTCCTCGTGCGCCCCGGGCGTCGCCGCGTAGTACAGCCCCGCCAGACCAAAGGTGACCGGCGTCTCGACCAGCCCGTAGGCCCGGGCGTGCTGACGCCCGTAAAAATTGTTGCTGACGGCCGCCGATGTCTCGCCTTCCCGTACCGCGCCAAGCACCGCTGGCAGACGGCTGTAGGTCCGCACCTCGTAGTCCAGCTCCCGGTTGCGGCTCCGTTGCTCACGCAGATGGCTCTCCTGCACGGAGCCTTCCAGCACCGCGATCCGCCGCGCGCCGAGTGCCTCCAGGCTGCTGACGCCGGACTGCGGGAACGCATACACCTGGCTCCAACCCTGCACCACCGGGACCTGATGAAACTCGAGGAATTCCTCGCGCACCTCGGTCAGGGCCACATCGGGCATCAGATCCAGCCGGCCCTCGCGCAGGTCCAACAGGCACTGGGCCCATTCGCACGGGACGTACTCGATCTCCCAGTGCTCGCGCCGGGCGATGGCATTCAGCAGGCGCACGAACAGGCCGCCGGCCTCCCCATGCTCGTCCACACTGACTTTCGGCGGGTTGTCGTACACCCCCACGCGCAGCTCCGCCTCGGCGGCCGCGGCGGGGGTGGCCCAGGCCAGGAACAGCCCGAAGAGAAGCGCGAGAGCCGGGGCCCGGCCCGTAGACAGACTCCGTACAGGGCTCGACCGGGAGTGCCTCGCTCTGGGCGACTGGGGTCCTTCCGCTGGGCGCACCGCGCTCTCTCTACTAGACCGACCCCCGCATAGTGCCATGCCCGCCCCGACCATGCGGGGCGCACAGCCCATCCAGCGCCGGGCGAGCCCGTACACAAACCCGACCCGGGACACGGCCACCGCCGTCTGGTTTCCCACCGTCATACCCTCTCCAGGGGCACGCGGAACGCTGGCAGACGGGTCATGCGCAAGCGAGGGCGTCGTCGGACAGGACGCGGTCACGCCCCGCCTCCTTGGCGCGGTACATCATGTCGTCCGCACGCCCCAGCACATCGTCCAGGGTGTCCTGCGGGTCGAAGGTGGTGACCCCAAACGACGCCGTCACCGGCACTTCGGCGATGGGTTCCCGGGCGATCGCCTGCCGGCAGCGCTCCGCCAGTTCCAGCCCCCCTTCGCGTCCGACGTGCGGCGCCACGATCAGGAATTCCTCGCCACCCCATCGAGCGACCAGATCCGGCTTGCGGACCGACGCCCGGAGGATCGCCGCGACACCCGCGATCACGGCATCTCCGGTGGCATGACCATGGGTATCGTTCACCGACTTGAAATGATCGATATCCAGACCGATCACGGTAACCGGAACCCCATCGTGCCGAACCGAAGCGGCATGCTGCTCGAGCACTGCCTCCGCTGCTCGCCGATTGGCCAGCCCGGTCAGGGGGTCGGTACGCGCGGCCTGTTCCAGCGCCTCGCTGCGCACCAGCGCATCCTTTACGGTGTCGCGCATGGAGGTCGCGACACTGGCCAGCCCCAGCAAGACCGCCAGAAACAGATGGATGCGCAGCAGATACACGGCCGCCTCGCGCGACAACGCGCCTTGCTGCCACTCGCCCGCGATACCGGACACGGCGATCAGGGTGGCGACCACGAGGATGGCCAGCCCGGCCCGAAGGCCCCGGCGGTGTTCGAGCATCACGAAGGCGGCCAGGATGACAATGCCCACCGCCCAGTAGTGCCCGCCCGCCAGGACCAGCAGGTGCGCGTCCAGCGGGCCACCGGCATGAAAATGCCAGGCCAGACGGCTGAGGATCATGGCCGCCACCAGGCCCAGCATCCACGGTTCGAGACGCGACAAGGGGCCGGGAGCGCGCCACACGGCCACGAACAGCGCCACCAGCATCAGCGCGAACAGGGGATACAGGTAGGCCAGGAAGGCATCCCCCGGCGTGCGGATCATCCAGCTGAGCAGGAAGATCGCGACCCCGGCCGCCAACGCGACGAGATAGACAAACCGCTTGCGCGCCCGTAGCCGTTGTCCATCTACCTGTGCGCGGCCGGTTATCTCTTTCTGCATGCCACCTTCCCGATTCTGCTCCTGCACCAGGGCCCGTCATCGACGCCCGGAACAGGTCCTTGAGCACCCGTGCCCGAGCATGCCGAGTTGCCGGCCCGGGAGCAATGGGCGCCAACGCAAAAGGCCGCCCAGGGGCGGCCTTTTGCAGATACTGCATGATGGAGGCTGGGGTCGGAATCGAACCGGCGTACACGGATTTGCAGTCCGCTGCATAACCACTCTGCCACCCAGCCTGTATCGGGTGGATTCCGGCCCGGCAAGACGCCTTGCAGCGCCAGGGGCCGAAACAGAAAACCCCGGCGGAACCGGGGTTTCAGGAATCTGTTGGAGCGGGAAACGAGATTCGAACTCGCGACCCCAACCTTGGCAAGGTTGTGCTCTACCAGCTGAGCTATTCCCGCTCTTCGTTAACGGCGCGTATTCTACCGCAGATTCGGGTCAGGTCAATACCCACGGTAGCCAACCGCTTCCGCACCGTGCACCGCCCGGTCGAACACCACCACCTGGTTGCGCCCGGCGTTCTTGGCCACGTACATCGCCGCATCGGCGGCCCGCGACAGGGCCGGGCCATCCGCCGCATCCAGCGGGAACAGGGCAATCCCGATGCTGCAGGAGATATGCACCTCGATCCCGTCGCAGTCGAATGGCGCGGCCAG
>NZ_JAWLFK010000007.1:0-64075 GCF_041685615.1 Thioalkalivibrio sp. | reverse complement strand
GCGGTGACATGGGTGGTGCCCAGGGTGGCCAGCCGCCGGCCCAGGAAGGCGGTGCTGGCGGCGGTGCCGGTGGTGCTGGCGGTGGTGCCGGTGCCGGTGGTGGCGCCCAGGGCGGTCAGCCGCCGCAGGGTGGTGCCCAGGGTGGCGCGGCCGAGGGCGGTGCCCCGATGCAGGAAGCCCCCGATGTTGATCTGAGTGAAGAAGACATCGACACCTTCGTGGCCGCCTTTGTCGCAGTGCAGGAGGTGCGCGAGGACTTCGCCGATCGCCTGCAGGATGCCGAGGACGAGAGCGAGGCCCAGTCCATGCAGCAGGAAGCGCAGGACGAGATGGTCAGCGCCGTGGAAGACGCTGGCATGGACGTCGAGCAGTACAACGAAGTCGCCATGGCCCTGCAGAACGACCCGGAGTTGATGCAGGAAGTGCAGGAGCGCGCCGAATCCGAGATGGAATAGGGTAACGTCCGCCGCTCGGGGCCTCTGGGTCCCGGCACTGCACAGGGGCCGCTCTCAGGGCGGCCCCTTTATTGTGTGCAGGGGTGCTCGCGCAGCCGCCGCCCGCCATGCCATCTCCGGAGAACATGGAGCGGAGCCCGGTGTCTCTCGAGAATTGTCCCTTTTGCTTGAATCGGGTGAAGGGAAGCGTTATTCTTGCGCGCTTTCTGAATCGCCCCGACCTCGGAGCCTCGAACATCATGAGTACCATCAGCGCCAAGCCGGCCGAAGTCGAACGCGACTGGTTTCTCGTCGACGCCGACGGCAAGACCCTCGGCCGACTCGCCACCGAGATCGCACGCCGCCTGCGCGGGAAGCACAAGCCCGTGTACACGCCGCATGTCGATACCGGCGACTACATCGTCGTGATCAACGCGGAAAAGATTCGCGTCTCCGGCAACAAGGCCATGGACAAGAAGTACTTCCACCACTCCGGGTACCCGGGTGGTATCAAGGAAGCTAACTTCACCCAGATGATCAAGCGTCATCCGGAGAAGGTGCTGGAGCTTGCCGTGAAGGGCATGCTGCCGCGCAATCCGCTTGGCCGGGCCATGTTCAAGAAGCTCAAGGTCTACGCCGGTACCGAACACCGGCACACGGCCCAGCAGCCGCAGCCGCTCGAAGTCTGAGCCGCCAGAATCAGCAAGGGAATCGATCCGAATGGCTACCAATCAGTATTACGGCACCGGCCGCCGCAAGACCGCCTCGGCGCGTGTCTTCCTGCGCCCCGGTACGGGCAACATCACGGTTAACGAGAAGCCGCTGGACGACTTCTTCGGCCGCCAGACCTCGCGCATGGTCGTGCGCCAGCCGCTGGAGGCGACCGAGTCGACCGACAACTTTGACGTGATCGCAACCGTCGAAGGCGGTGGCGGCAATGGCCAGGCCGGCGCGATCCGTCTGGGCATCGCCCGTGCCCTGGTGCAGTACAACGAAGAGCTGCGCTCGCCGCTGCGCCGCGGGGGTCACCTGACCCGCGATGCCCGCGAGGTGGAGCGGAAGAAGATCGGCCTGCGGAAGGCCCGTCGTGCAACCCAGTACTCGAAGCGTTAAGATACGCGCCGAGTTTCGGGCTGCACCCGACCCGGTTTACTGGGGGATCGTCTAGCGGTAGGACTACGGACTCTGACTCCGTCAACCCAGGTTCGAATCCTGGTCCCCCAGCCATCCATGGAAGAAGGCCCCCTTGTGGGGCCTTTTTTCATGGATGGCTGGAAGATTTCAGGATGAGAACCTGCAAGGGTCGACGGTGAGGCGTAGCCGAGCCGAACAGCGCCGTTTGCGGCGCTGGCCCGAAGGGCGAGGCGCATAGCGCCGAGTAATCCTGGTTCCCCAGCCATCCATGCGGGTGCTCCCCTCGACAGGGCGCACCCGTATGTCGCATAGGCGGGGCAATCATCCGGGCCATGACTCCCGGGCCAGTCGCTTTTTGGCCCGTGCCTGTCGATGGTCCCCGAAGCCTCATCGACGACCGGACGAGGTCCCTTCGGCCCATTTTCTTCCCCATTCGGGGTGGACCCGGGTCCCGGCATCAGGTCCTCGGTCATCTCCGCCCTGTCTACGCTAGAATCCCTCCACCAGGATCGGGAAATGCAGGGAATTCTCGCGCCCTTTTTCCGTCCAACTTCGCAGAGCCCGGAGTCACCGGGCCGAATTTGGCTGAATGCAGAAGAGATCAAAACGAGAGGAATCAACATGTCGGTACCCGATAACCCCTACGAGCCCGTGACCGTCGATACCACCGCCCACGAGGTCGAGGGTGCGGACACCTGGTACATGATCGGGATCTCCGGAGTCCCCGATCCCGACAACGAGGGGCATACATCGAATGCGGGGTTCGTGGTGACCGACGAGGGCGTGGTGGTCTATGACGCCCTGGGTACCCCATCCCTCGGGTTCGAGATGATTCGCCGCATTCGCGAGGTGACCGACCAGCCGATCAAGTACGTGATCGCCGGGCATTACCATGCGGATCACATCTACGGGCTTCAGGCATTCGCGGACCACACCGATGCGAAGATCATCGGCCAGTCGCGGGCGCGGGACTATCTCGGCGGTGACGGTGCGGTGGCCCGGCTGGAACAGCGCCGCGGCGTGCTGAGCCCGTGGGTGGACGAGGACACCCAGATCATCCCGCCGGACGAATTCTTCGACGACGAGTACACCATCCGCCTGGGTGGCAAGACCTTCCGTTGCGTCCATGCCGGCCCGGCCCACTCGCCGGACGACATCATCATGGTAGTCGAAGAGACCGGCGTGGTGTTTGCCGGGGACATCGTCTTCGACGGCCGGATCCCGTTCCTCGGTGACGACTCGCTGGACTCCGAGAATTGGGTCAACCGCCTGGAAGAGCTGATGGAGATGGACCTGAAATTCCTGGTGCCCGGGCATGGCGAGGCTACCGATCGGGCCGATCGCGCGGTGAAGTTCACCCGGGACTACCTGGTCAAGCTGCGCGAGCACATGGCCGCGGCGGTGGAAGACATGGAGACCTTCGACGAGGCCTACGCCGCGATGGACTGGAGCGAATACGAGGATCTGCCGGCCTTCGAGCAGACCAATCGCAGCAACGCGAATGCGGTCTATCTGGAGATGGAAGAGAAGCTTTTCTGAAATGAAATGAGTCCCGGGGGAGGCCAGGCCGTTTCCCTGGTGGGCGCTTGAGGTATCTCCGCCCCCCCCCCGCGAGCGAAAGGAGTGATCGCCAATGACACTGAATATCGAACCGGGCCTCCTGATGGCCATCCTGTCACTGGTGGCGGGAATCCTGATCCTGATCCGCCCCCGTCTGCTGAATTACATCGTTGCGATCTACCTGATCGTGGTAGGGGTGCTGGGGCTGCTCGCCTATTTCTAGGCAGACGCCGATAGTTTGGCACCCAAAAGCATGGACCAACAGTGCGAGTTCGTGCGCAGGTCGCGCGGACCCGTTACTCTTTGGCCTCATTCTGATCGGGGGGCCAAGCCTCAATGACCGCCGAACGCGTTCGAGAAATACCCTATAACTACACCTCATTCTCCGACCGCGAAATTGTCATTCGTTTCCTGGGATCCGACACCTGGGATCTCCTCAACGAACTGCGTGGGGAGCGTCGGACGGGCGTGTCCGCGCGCATGCTGTTCGAGGTCCTGGGGGACATGTGGGTGGTCACCCGTAACCCGTATATCCAGGACGACCTGCTGGAGGACAAGAAGCGCCGCAAGGCGCTGATCGACGCCATGCAGCATCGTCTGGACCAGATCACGGCCCGGGCCGACGGCAACGAGAAGGCGCTGAAGCTGGCCCGTCGGGCGCAGGCGGCGGTATCCGCCTTTGCGCAGGAGTTCACCGACACCGCTGCGCTACGCGACAAGGTGCGCAAGCGCATGAAGGCCCTGACGCACCGGGACAATATCCAGTTCGGCGGGCTGGCGCGCGTCTCCCACGTAACGGATGCCACCGACTGGCGCGTGGAGCTACCGTTCGTGGTTCTCACCCCGGATTCCGAACAAGAGATGGGACCGCTGGTTGCGGCATGCATCGAGCTGGGCCTGACGGTGATCCCGCGTGGCGGCGGCACCGGCTATACCGGCAGCGCTGTACCCCTGTCCAAGCGTTCGGCGGTCATCAACACCGAGAAGCTCGAGGGTCTTGGTGATGTGAAGCGCCGGTCGCTGCCGGGTGTCGACCATGACGTGCCGGTGGTGCGCGTGGAGGCCGGCGTGGTCACCAAGCGGGTCTCCGAGCTGGCCGATCGCAACGGCCTGGTGTTCGCGGTGGACCCCACCTCGCAGGACGCCTCGACCATCGGCGGAAACGTGGCGATGAACGCCGGTGGCAAGAAGGCCGTGTTGTGGGGAACCGCGCTGGATAACCTCGCCGCCTGGACGATGGTCACGCCCGAGGCGGAGTGGTTGTACATCGAGCGGCTGGATCACAACCTCGGCAAGATTCACGACGCCGAGACCGTGCGCTTCCGCGTGACCCGCTATCAGCCGGATGGCAAGACGCCGAAGGGCGCGCCCGAAATCCTGGAGATGCCGGGGCAGAATTTCCGCAAGCTGGGGCTGGGCAAGGACGTCACCGACAAGACGCTGATGGGCGTGCCGGGCATCCAGAAGGAGGGTTGCGACGGCCTGATCACCTCGGCCGAGTTTATCCTGCACCGGATGCCGGACAACATCCGCACCGTGTGCCTCGAGTTCTACGGGACCGACCTGCACCAGGCGGTCCCGGCGATTGTCGAGATCAAGGACGCCGTGGATGCCGAGGACGAGGTCCTGCTGGCGGGCCTCGAACACCTGGACGAGCGCTACGTGCGCGCGGTCAAGTACACCCCGAAGGGGGCACGCGGCGACCTGCCGAAGATGGTCCTGGTCGCGGACATCGTCTCCGACAACGAAGATGCGCTGGGTCAGCTGGCGGCCCGCATGGTGCGTGCGGCCAATGCCCGTAATGGCGAGGGCTTCATTGCCGTCAGCCCCGAGGCACGCAAGCGCTTCTGGGCGGATCGCGCCCGCACCGCGGCGATTGCCCACCATACCAATGCGTTCAAGATCAACGAGGATGTGGTGATCCCGCTGGAGCGCCTGGCGGAGTACACCGAGGGCATCGAATCCCTGAACGTGCGCGAGTCGCTGAAGAACAAGCTGACCATGGTCGACGAGATGCTGGAATGCATGCGCGGCGACCACCCGGAACTGCGCGAACTGCTGGAGGATACCGGCGGCGAGGGTCAGCAGTGGTTCGAATCCAAGCGCGAGCGTGCGGTAGAGGTCCTGGAGGAGGTGAAGAAGCGCTGGGAGAAGATCTCGGAGAACTTCTTTACCCAGGCCTCGGAATGCGACGAGCTGCTGGACGAGCTGGCCCGCGCCGATCGCCGTGATCACGACAAGCTGATGAACCTTCTGCTGCGCCGCAGCCTGCGCATCTCCTATCGTGCAGAGGTCGAGCGCCCGTTGTTCGAGATCTTCGGCGGCCACCAGCTGGAGCCGGTGCGCAAGCGTCTGACCGCGATCCATGACCGCGTGCTGACCAGCCGACTGTTCATCGCCCTGCACATGCATGCGGGCGACGGCAACGTGCATACCAACATCCCGGTCAACTCCAACGACTACCAGATGATGCACCGGGCCGAGCGGCTGGTGGACGACGTGATGCGCCTGGCGCGCGAGCTCAACGGGGTGATCTCCGGCGAGCACGGCATTGGCCTGACCAAGATGCAGTACCTGGAGCCGGAACGCATCGAGTCGTTCGCCGAGTACAAGAAACAGGTCGATCCGAACGGCGTGTTCAACGCGGGCAAGCTGCTGGAGGGATCCGGGCTGTCCAATGCGTACACGCCGTCGCTGCGCCTGGTGAAGCAGGAGGCGCTGATCCTCGAGCAGAGCGAACTGGGCGATCTCAACGACGAGATCAAGGACTGTCTGCGCTGTGGCAAGTGCAAGCCGGAGTGCAACACGCATGTCCCGCGGGCCAACCTGCTGTACTCGCCGCGCAACAAGATCCTGGCGACCGGGTTGATCGTCGAGGCGTTCCTCTACGAGGAGCAGACCCGGCGCGGTCTGTCGCTGAATCACTTCGAGGAGATGAACGACGTCGCGGATCACTGCACGATCTGCCACAAGTGCCTGAATCCTTGCCCGGTCGACATCGACTTCGGTGACGTGACCATGCACATGCGCTCGATCCTGAGCAAGAAGGGCAAGCGCAAGGCGACGCCGGCGACGATGATGTCCATGGCCTTCCTCAACGCGAAGGACCCGGCCACCATCAAGGGCATCCGCAAGGGGGCGATCCAGATGGGCTATGCCGCCCAGCGCCTGGGGCATTTTGCATTCAAGAAGCTGAACCTGACCGGCGAGGGCAAGACCCCGCGCTCGACCACCGGCAAGGCACCGATGCACGAGCAGGTCGTTCACTTCGTGAAAAAGCCGATGCCCGCCGGACTGCCGAGCCAGACCACCCGCCAGATGCTGGGGCTGGAGGATTCACGCTACGTGCCGATCCTGCGTGACCCGGTGAAGACCGATCTCGATTCGGATGCGGTGTTCTACTTCCCGGGCTGTGGCTCCGAGCGCCTGTTCAGCCAGGTGGGACTGGCCACGCTCGCCATGCTCTACGACGTGGGCGCGCAGACCGTGTTGCCCCCCGGTTATCTGTGCTGTGGCTACCCGCAGAACGCCGGTGGCGATTTCGAGAAGGGGCAGCAGATCAGTACCGAGAACCGGGTGCTGTTCCACCGCCTCGCGACCACGCTCAACTATCTCGACATCAAGACCGTGGTGGTGTCCTGCGGCACCTGCATGGATCAGCTCCTGAAGTACGAGTTCGAGCGGATCTTCCCGGGCTGTCGCCTGTTGGACATCCACGAGTACCTGATGGAAAAGGGGGTGCACCTCGAGGGCCTCAATGGGGTGCAGTACATGTACCACGATCCCTGTCACTCTCCGATGAAGTCGCACAAGCCGACGGACGTCGCGGCCAAGCTGCTGGGCCAGGAGGTCCTGCAGTCCAACCGCTGCTGTGGCGAGGCGGGTACCTTCGCGATCAGTCGCCCGGATATTGCCACCCAGGTGCGCTTTCGCAAGCAGGAAGAGTTGCACAAGGGCATCAAGGAACTGACCGGCGAGGAGACGGCGAAGGACGGGAACGTGAAGATGCTGACCTCCTGCCCGGCCTGCCAGCAGGGCCTGTCGCGGTATCGCGAGGACACGGGCCTCGACACCGATTACATCGTGGTGGAGATGGCCAACCGCCTGATGGGGGAGGGCTGGCAGAAGGACTTCATCGAGCGCGCCCGCGAGGGCGGTATCGAGAAGGTCCTGCTGTAGTGCCGTGAGCGGCTCCCGGGGCGCATACTCCACACGGCGCCGTCCGGGTTGGCTACAATCGGGGCAACCGACGCGCGCCGTGGAATAAAGGATTATCGCCCCGCGTCGCCCTAGCGGGCGTAAATGGGGGATCGGAATCCGTATCGTCCCACACGTTCGTCGAGGCCGCGGCAGCGCGTGCGGCATTTCCACCCGTCCATGCAAGGGAGTTCGCATGACCTTTCGCTCTTTGAGTCCCCGCCTCGCCGCCATGGCCCTTTGTGTCGGGCTGGCGGGTGCCCCCATCGCCGCCGGTGCCCAGGCCTTCGTCGAGTTTCCCGGTCGCAGTTTGTACGAGCGGTTTGGCGTGGATGCCGTGGACCTGTTCGATCTGCGCGGGCAGCTCTCGCGTTCCACGCTGATCGATGTTCGTCCGCGTCTGGAGTACGACATCCTGCATATCGAGGGGGCCCATCATGTCCCGCTGAGTGCGCCGGATTTCGAGGATCAGGTCCGGGCGCTGGAGGAGGAGCACGGTGGCCCGCTGGTGTTCTACTGCAACGGGCGCGAGAGCTATATGTCCTATCGCGCGGCAGCGCGGGCGAATTCGGCCGGGCTGGGCCCGACCCAAGCGTATGATGCCGGGGTCAGGGACTGGGCGGAACGCTACCCGGACCTGGCCATACTGCGCGGCGAGCCGATCGAGGACTCCGAGTCCCAGCTCATTGACGACGAGGCGTTCGAGGCGCGGTTGCTCGATGCCGACTCCTTTGCCCGTCGTGTCCGCGACGACGATGACGCGGTCGTGGTGGACGTCCGGGGCAGCGAGCAACGTGACGAGATCTCGCTGTTCGCCGGACGCGAGGTCTCCGCTTCGCTGGAAAATATCGACCGCCTCAATCGCATCGTCGACCGGGCCCGCCGCGACGGCAGTCCGCTGTTGATCTTTGACCAGAATGGCCAGCAGGTCCGCTGGCTGCAGTACCATCTGGAGGAGCGCGGTATCGAGGACTACCGCTTCCTGGAAGGCGGCCTTCAGCACTTCTATGACGAGGTGATGAGCCGCTGATCCGGGCGTGCCGTTGCGTCCAGCGAAAAGGGCCGGGGTCTCGCGATCCCGGCCCTTTTGGTTGAAGCGGTATCAGCGCCGGAAAAGCGCCAGCAGGATCGAGATCGCCACGCTGACGATGATCATCGTGGTGAGCGGGAAGTAGAAGCGGCTGTTCTCGCCCTCGATCACGATGTCCCCCGGGAGCCGGCCCCAGGGGATTTTACCCAGCCAGGGCCATAGGAGGCCGATCACCATGATCAGCCCGCCGATGATGATCAGCCACTTGCCGGCCCCGGTCATGGCGAACGATCTGGCTCGTTGTTACTGGGCGACCATCTCCTCGACGCCCGAGGCGGAGCCCACCAGCATGACGTCGGCGGAACGGCGGGCGAACAGGCCGTTGGTCACGACGCCGGCGATGTGGTCCAGCTCGGACTCCAGCTCGACCGGATTCATGATGCGCAGGTTGTGCACATCGAGGATGACGTTGCCGTTGTCGGTCTTGAAGCCCTCGCGCAACTCCGGGTTCCCCCCCAGCCTCGAAAGCGCGCGTGCGACATGACTGCGTGCCATCGGGATGACCTCGACCGGCAGGGGGAAGGCACCGAGGTAGTCCACCACCTTGGTCTCGTCGACGACGCAGACAAAGGTCTTCGACGCCGCCGCGACGATCTTCTCGCGGGTCAGCGCGCCGCCGCCTCCCTTGGTCAGGTGCAGGTGCCGGGTGGCCTCGTCGGCCCCGTCGACGTAGATCGGCAGCGGGCCGGCGGAGTTTAGGTCCAACACCTCGATGCCGTGGCCGCGCAGGCGCTCGGCGCTGGCCTCGCTGGAGGCCACGGCACCGTCGATCTTGCCCTTGATGCCGGCCAGGGCGTCGATGAAGTAGTTGGCGGTGGAGCCGGTTCCCACGCCCACGATCCAGCCACTCTCGATCCGTTCCAGCGCCGCCTCGGCGACCGCCTTTTTCATTTCGTCCTGATTCATCAACGTCTCTCGCATGTACGGTCCATAACCTATTGAGGATACCCACTGCTCCGCCCCCGGGACAAGCGGAACCGTGAGTGGCGCGCATGCTATGGTTTCGCCATGAAATTTCCCTATCTAGAGAAGATCCTGACGGCGCGTGTCTACGACGTGGCGCGTGAGACGCCACTGGACCCGATGCCGACCCTGTCGCAGCGTCTGGGATCCACGTTGTGGCTTAAGCGCGAGGACCTGCAGCCGGTGTTCTCCTTCAAGCTGCGCGGCGCCTACAACAAGATCGCCCAGCTGACCCCACAGCAGCGCGCCAAGGGCGTGGTGGCGGCGTCCGCCGGCAACCACGCCCAGGGGGTCGCGCTGGGGGCCAGCCATCTGGGCATCAAGGCGGTGATCGTGATGCCGGTGACTACACCGTCGATCAAGATCGCCGCGGTCCGCCGGTTTGGCGGCAAGGCCGTGCTCCACGGGGACTCCTTCGACGAGGCCGCGGCGCACGCCCGCGAGCTGGAACAGAAGCATGGCTATACGTTCATTCACCCATTCGACGACCCCGACGTGATCGCCGGACAGGGGACCGTGGCGATGGAGTTGCTGCGCCAGCACCCGAGCGAACTGGACGCGGTGTTCGTGTGCATCGGGGGCGGTGGCCTGGCGGCCGGCATGGCCGCCTACATCAAGCGCCTGCGTCCGGAGATCAAGGTGATCGGCGTGGAGCCGGATGATGCGCCCTCGATGTACAAGGCCTTGCAGCAGAACCGCCGGGTCAACCTCAAGCAGGTCGGCATCTTCGCGGACGGCGCCGCGGTGCGCCAGGTCGGCAAGGAGACCTTCCGCCTGTGCCGCGATCTGGTCGACGAGGTCCTGCTGGTGGATACCGATTCCATCTGCGCGGCGATCAAGGACATCTTCGACGATACCCGCGTGGTGGCCGAGCCCGCCGGGGCCCTCGCGGTGGCCGGCATGAAGCAATACATCCAGCGCGAGGGCCTGCAGGGAGCGAACCTGGCGGCGGTACTCAGCGGGGCCAATATCAACTTCGATCGCTTGCGCCACGTGGCCGAGCGTGCCGAGATCGGCGAGCATCGGGAGGCCCTGTTCGCCGTGACCATCCCCGAGCGCCCGGGGAGCTTTCGCCAGTTCTGTCAGGCCATCGGCAAGCGCGGCATCACCGAGTTCAACTATCGCTATGCGGACGACGAGCGCGCGCATGTGTTTGCGGGGATCAAGCTCGAGGGTGGCGATGCCGAGCGCCAGGAGATCCTGGAAGCCCTTGAGGGCGCCGGATACGAGGTCCTCGACATGACCGAGAACGAGGTCGCCAAGCTGCACCTGCGGCACATGGTCGGGGGGCACGGGGGCGAGGTCCGTAACGAGCGGATCTACCGCTTCGAGTTTCCGGAGCGTCCCGGGGCGCTGCTGAACTTCCTGACCCACATGGGGCAGACCTGGAACATCAGCCTGTTCCATTACCGCAATCACGGGGCGGCCTACGGGCGCGTTCTGGTCGGCATGCAGATCCCGGCCGAGGATCGGGCGCGGTTCCGCGAGTTTCTGAAGGAGGTCGGGTATCCATGGCACGAGGAGACCGCCAATCCGGCGTATTCCCTCTTCCTCCGCTGACAGGGTGCCGCCACCCGGCAGGCGGCTGGACGAGGGCGAGCGATCGGGAAGGTGGTGACAGGTACGGTAGCGAACCAATCAGGTGGGGCAGGGCGTCTGCCAGGTGGTGACGCGCGCGGGATCGCCCCCGGTATCATCGAGACGGGCGAGCGTCATGCCGTTGCCCCAGACGCAGCCGCTGTCCAGCGCCAGCCAGTCCGCCCCCACCCGATGCCCGAGCGCCGCCCAGTGGCCGAACACGAGCGGATGCCCGGCGGCCGCGCGGCCCGGCATTCGGAACCAGGGCGTAAGGCCGGGAGGCGCTTTCTCTGGCGGGCCGTTGCCGGTGAACTCCAGGGCCCCTTCCTGGGTGAGGTAGCGCATGCGAGTAAAGGCGTTGACGGTGTAACGCAGGCGGTCGTAGCCGTCGAGATCGGGGCTCCACTGCGCCGGCTCGTTGCCAAACATAACGTCCAGGAAGGCGTGACGGCGCGCCGGGTCGCTCAGCTCGGCCTCGACCCGTCGCGCCTCGGCGTGTGCGGCATCCAGGTCCCAGGCCGGGGGCACTCCCGCGTGCACCATGGTCCAGCCGCTGGTCGCGTCGGAATGGAGCAGCGGGCGCCGCGCCAGCCAGTCCAGCATCTCGGCGGCATCCGGGGCGTCCAGCACCGGGCGCAGGGTGTCCTTGCCGCCGGGCGTGCGGACGCCCTGGGCGGTGGCCAGAAGATGCAGGTCATGATTGCCGAGTACTGTCGTCGCCGCGTCGCCCAGGGCGATGACCCGGCGCAGACAGCCCAGCGAGTCCGGTCCGCGGTTGACCAGGTCCCCAACCAGCCACAGGTGATCCTCGGCCGGGTCGAACCGCACCTCATCGAGGAGCCGGTCCAGCGGGTCCCGGCAGCCTTGGAGATCGCCTACTGCGTACAGTGCCATCGCGTTGGGCGGGCCTAGTGCAGGGTGCGCGGGACGGAGAGGGTGAACGGCGGGATCGGCGCATCGAAGGTGTTGCCGCGTTCGTCGCGCATGCCGTAGGAGCCCTCCATGGTGCCCACCGGGGTCTCGATTACCGTGCCACTGGTATATTCGAAGCTGTCGCCGGGTTCGATGCTGGGCTGCTCGCCGACCACGCCCTCGCCGCGGACCTCCTGGGTCTGGTCACGGCCATCGCGGATGATCCAGTGGCGGTTGAGCAGCTGTACGGTCAGCGCGCCCGCGTTGCGGATCACCACGTGATAGGCGAAGACATAGCGGTCGTCATCGGGCTCGGACTGGTCCTCCACATAGGCCGTGGAGACCTCGATCTCGATGGTGTGGGCTTCGGCATCGTGCTCTTGGGGCTGGTTCATTCGGTTGTGGCTCCAGGTTCGTGAGCGGGAAACGCCTGTACGCGGGGCAGCCCCGGCTCAGGGTTTCACGGACCGGCTCGCGCAGACGGCTGCGCCGAGCAGGCCGGGTTCGGGATGCATGATAAGGGCCACGGGCAATTGCTCAAGCAAGTGGGTCATCGGTGGGCGATTGCGGAAGGCGCTGCGAAAGCGGGGTCCGCGGAAGGTGTCAACCCAGCGCGGGGCGATGCCGCCGGCGAGATAGACCCCGCCAGTAGGAAGTGCGGTGAGCGCCATGTCGGCCAGTTGACCGGCATAGAGACGCACGAAGCGTTCGATGACGTGCCGGGCGGCCGGGTTTCCCATCCGTGCCAGTTCGCCGATGGCGGCGGCCGGGTCCGTGGCGGCCAGGGCCTGTTCCAGCTCCGGGTCCGGTTGCCGGTCGAGCTCGAAATGTCCGATGCGGGCGATCCCGCGCCCGCTCAGTAGGTGTTCGCGGGTGCAATACCCCAGTTCGCGGGCCACAAAGTCGCCCAGCGCGGTTTCTTCGGGCCCGCTGGGCGAAAATCGGGCATGCCCGCCCTCTCCCGGGTAGATCGTGGCGGCACCGGGAGGCCCCACCAGGCAGGTGCCCAGACCGGTGCCGGCCCCCGCGACCAGGCGCAGTCCGTCCGGGTCGGGCGTGGCGTCCTGCAGGGTCGCGGTGTCCCCGGGCTGCAGGGCGTCGAGGCTGGCGCCGATGGCGGCAAAGTCGTTCAGGAGGGTGACCGGCATGCCGAGGCGCTCGCCCAGCGTGGCCCCTTCCAGCGGTGGCCAGGTCAGATTGGTGACGCGTGCCTGGCCTTGATGCACGGGGCCGGCGACCGCCAGGCCGGCGGCGGCGAAGGTATCCACCGTGGCCCGTTCGCGGTGCCAGCGTTCGAGGATGCTGGCGAGATCGGGGTGCTCGCGGCTGGGGTAGCGCTGAGCCTCGTGCAACGACCAGCCATCCGCGCTGTGGCGGGCGCGGGCGACGCGGGTGTTGGTCCCGCCGACATCGGCGACGATCAGGTCCATGGGGCCATGGTAGCGGATCGCGGGTGCCGCCTGTTCAGGCGGCGTCGTGGAGGCGTCGGGCCAGGGCCTCGAACCCGCGGATGTCGATGTTTTCGGGGCGTTCTCCCGGATCCAGTCCGGCGGCCTCGAGGTCCGCGACCCCGACCAGGCCGGAGAGTCCGCGGCGTAGCGTCTTGCGGCGGCTGGAGAACGCCTGGTTCACCACCCGGGCGAAGGTCGGGTACAGCGCGGGCGCGACCCGTGGCTCGGCCAGGGGCGTGATGCGCACCACGCTGGAGTAGACCTTGGGCGGGGGGTGGAAGGCCCCGGGGGGTACGGTGAACAGGGCGGTCGCCGAGGCGCGGGCAGCCAGCATCACGGTCAGGCGTCCGTAGCGCTTGCTGCCGGGCGCGGCGGTCATGCGTTCCACCACCTCGCGTTGCAGCAGGAAGTGCATGTCGCGGATCGCGCCGACCTGCTCCAGCAGGTGGAACATCAGCGGGGTGGAGATGTTGTAGGGCAGGTTGCCGACCACGCGCCAGCCCCGTTCGGGCAGCGTGCCGATCTCGGTCAGCTGCATGTCCAGGGCGTCCCCCACGTGCAGTTCCAGGCGTTCGGGCGGGAAACCCGCACGCAGGCCGGCTGCGAGGTCGCGGTCGATCTCCACGGCGACGAGGTGGTCGAGGCGTTCCAGCAGGGCGGCGGTCAGGGCGCCCCGGCCGGGGCCGATTTCCAGCACGGCGTCGCCCGGTTGCGGGTCGATGGCCGCGACGATGCGACCGAGGATGCCGGCATCGTGGAGGAAATTCTGGCCGAAGCGCTTGCGGATCGGCGACGAGGTCTTGATGCGGGTCATGCCCTGGTGGTGCCCCGGCGGGCGGCGGCGCGGGCCGCGAGGGTTTCGGCCAGGCGTTCGGCGGCCTGGAAGCTGCCGACCTCGGCGCGCCCGGTGCCGGCCAGGTCCAGCGCGGTGCCGTGGTCCACCGATGTGCGGATGAAGGGCAGGCCCAGGGTGACGTTGATCGCGCCACCAAAGCCGGAGTGCTTGAGGACCGGAAGCCCCTGGTCGTGATACATGGCGAGCACGGCATCGACGCCCTCCAGGGCGCGCGGGGTGAACGCGGTGTCGGCCGGGAGGGGGCCGCGCAGGTGCATGCCGGCATCCCGCAGGCGCTCCAGGGTGGGATTGATGATCTCGATTTCCTCGCGTCCGAGAACGCCATCTTCGCCGGCGTGCGGGTTGAGGCCGCAGACCGCGATGACGGGTTCCTCGATGCCGAAGTCGCGCCGCAGGTCGTGGTGCAGGACGCGGGTCACGGTCTCCAGGCGTTCGGCGGTAATGGCGTCGGGGACGGCACGCAGGGGCAGGTGAGTGGTGACGAGCGCAACCCGCAGTCCTTCGGTGGCCAGCATCATCACCGGCATCGGTGCACCGGCGCGTTCGGCCAGCCATTCGGTATGCCCGCTGAAGGCAATCCCGGCGCGATTGATTACGCCCTTGTGGACCGGTCCCGTGACCATGGCCTCGAAGCGGCCTTCCAGGCAGCCGTCGGCGGCCGTGGCGAGCAGGGCCAGCACGTGTTCGGCGTTGGCCGGGTCGAGGGTGCCGGCGACCACCGGGCGGGCCACCGGCACGGGCAGGATCTCGAGGGTGTGGGCCGGGGTGGCCTCGCGCGGGCGTTTCGGGTCGAAATGTACCAGGCGCAGGGACTCGCCGAGCTGGCGGGCACGGGCCTCCAGGACGCCGGGGTCGGCGATGGCGATGCGCTGGGCGTGGCCGCGCTTCCGGGCCATGGCGATCAGCAGGTCAGGCCCGATGCCGGCCGGGTCGCCAGCCGTCAGGGCCAGGCGCGGGACCGGATCGGCCCCGCGCGGATCAGGAACCGAAGCCGTCGACCCGGTATTCGACATACGCTTCGTCCCGCAGGCGGCGCAGCCACAGCTCGAGCTCTTCCTCGCGCTTGCGGTTCTGCAGGATCTCGCGGGCGCGGGCCCGGATCTGTTCGCGTGAGGTGTCCACCTCGCGGCGTTCCAGGACCTCGATGATGTGCCAGCCGAACTGGCTCTCCACCGGCTCGCTGACCACGCCCGGTTCCAGCGCGTTCATGGCCTCCTCGAAACCGGGCACCAGCTCGCCCGGGCTTATCCAGCCGAGGGTGCCGCCCTGGGCCGCCGAACCCGGATCGTCCGAATTGGCGCGTGCCAGGTCCTCGAAGCTCGCGCCCTCGCGGATGCGGTTATAAAGAGACTGGGCCTGGCGCCGGGCGTCCTCGTCGCTGCGCACCTGGTCCGGGCTGATCAGGATGTGGCGCACGCGGGTCTGCTGCACGCGTGTCTGGTCACCGCCCTCGCGGTCCAGCAGCTTCATGATGTGAAAGCCGCTGGGCGAGCGCAGGACCTCACTGATCTCGCCGGAACGCATCAGCACGGCCTCGCGCGCGAAAACGGTGGGGATCTCGCTGGCCGAGCGCCAGCCGAGATCGCCACCCTCCAGGGCATCTGGTCCTTCGGATTCGCTGACCGCGACGGTGGCGAAGTCCTCGCCCTCGCGTACGCGCTCGCGCAGCGCTTCGGCCTCCTCGCGTGCCTCGGCGATCTGCTGGGCGTCGGCCCCCTGCGGCAGGGCGACCATGATCTGTGCGATGCGATAGCGCACGCCGCGGTCAATGGCGCCGCTCTCGGAGGCGATCAGGTCGGCAATCTCCTGGTCCGATACGCGGATGCGCTGGTCGACTTGGCGTTGCTGTAGCTGGTTGACGGTCAGTTCGTGGCGGATCTGCTCGCGAAAGGCGTTGAAGTCCACGCCGTCCTGCATCAGTGCCTGGCGCAGTTGTGGCAGGGTCATGCGGTTTTCGCGGGCGATATTCTCCATCGCGCGGTTCAGGGTCATTTCGTCGATGTTGATGCCGACGCGCTCGGCCTCCTGCAGCTGCACGCGCTCGACGATCAGGCGCTCCATGACCTGGCGCGCCAGGGTGTCCTGGTCCGGCGGGCGGTTGCCGCGTTCGACCATCTGCTGGGCGACCAGGTTCATGCGTTCCACCAGCTCGCGCTGGGTGATCACGTCGTCGCCCACCACGGCCAGGATGCGGTCGGTGAAGCGGTCGCCCTCGGGGGTGATCGGAGCGGCCGGGGAACCGCTGTCGCGGGCGGCCCCGGGGGTGACCGGGGCCTCGACCGCGCCCTGCGAGAGGTCGCCGGCCGAGGGCCCGCTCGTCTGGGCCATCGCCGGCAGGCCCAGGATGTAGACCAGGGCGGCCAGCAGCGGCAACAGGAAGCGGATCCCGCCGCGGCGGCGTTGTTCAGGGACGTGCGTCATATCCGGCAATACCCTCGCGCAATAGCGAATCCACGCCGGAATCGAACCGTGCCAGCCCGTCCAGCGTGAGTTGGAAGTAAATCGAGTTGTCGTAGGTCCCGTCGAAGCCGTACGAGCGGCGCGCAACCACGTGGATACCATAGCAGCAACTACGATACTGAAGCCCGGCCAGAAGTTCGAGATCGCGTTCTTCCTGCAGGCTGTAGTTCCAGCGGCCGATGGCATCGATGCGCTCGGTGACCGGCCACATCACGGAGATATCGGTCTGGTCGATGGAGCGGGCACCGGCCTCGCGCTGGCGATAGCCTACGTTGATCCGGGCGCGTTCTCTCGGGCTGTAGCCGACGGAGACCGCCGCCAGGGTGGTTTCGCCGGCATCCCGGTTGTACAGGATGGATCCGCGGCCGTCCCATGCATCACCAATGCGGACCCGGCCTTCCAGCGCGAGATCGGATCGTGAATTGGTTAGTGGGTCGTCTCCCGGACTCCGGCGGACCTCGCGGTCTTCCAGGTAGTGGATCTGGCCGGCGGACAGGCTCAGACGCTCGCGGCCGGTCTGCTGGTCGAAGATCCGCGTGGTCAGGGCGGTGGTGATCTGGTGAGTGTCGCCCACCCGGTCAACGCCGACGAAGCGGTCCAGGCTGAACAGGTTGTCGAAGCTGAAGTCGGCCTCGCCGGTATCGAAGATCGGGATGTCGTCCTGGTTCCGATAGGGCGCGTAGCCGTAGAAGATGCGCGGTTCCAGGGTCTGCAGATGTCCACCGTCCGCGATCGGGCGCTCGAAGATCAGCCCGGTGTCGATGGAGGCGCGCGGCACGGTGCGGCTGATCGATTCGGGACGGTTGTCCTGGCGGTCCAGTTCGTAGCGGGTGTGACGGATGCCCACGGCGGGCTCGAAGAAGAAGCCACCGGTGTCATGGCGCCAGCGCACTTCGGGGTTCAGGTCGAGGCGGGTGCCCACCGGGCGCCCGGACAGGTCCTCGTCGCGCTCGAAACGCACCAACTCCGTGTCGAGATCCCAGGACAGGCCGCGGCCCAGGTATTCCCCTGCCTCCAGAGTGATCTGCGGCAGGCGCTGATAGGGTTCGCCGGCGCCGCTCAGGTCAGGGTCGACGATCTGGTAGTCCTCGATGCGCGTTTGCAGGCGAAAGGCGGGCTGGTTCCAGGACAGGTCGGCCGAGCGGCGCAGGAACGGTGTGGAGCCTCCGTAGCGGTCCGAGTTGCCGAAATCGAAGAAGTATTCGCGGTCGGAGACATCCGCGGCGTTGACGCGCAGGTTCAGGTTGGAGGTGATCCGGGTCTGGTGGCGCCACTGGGCGAAGTGTCGGTCCTCCCCGGTCTGCCGGTCATCCGGCAGGTAGCGCACGTCGAGAATGCCGTTGTGCCGGGGCTGGAGGTAGCGGAATTCGGTTCCGAGCATCATGCCGCGGTCTTGCATGATGCGCGGCGTGAAGGTGGCATCATAATTGGGCGCGATATTCCAGTACCAGGGCGTCGCGAGATCGAACCCGGTGCGCCCGCCGGTGCCTGCCCTGGGCAGCAGGAAACCGCTCTTGCGGCGGTCGTCCAGCGGGAAGCTGATATACGGGGTGTAGGCGATGGGCACGCCCTTGAAGCGAATCGTTGCGTTGCGCGCCACGCCTACGCCGGTCTCGCGATTCAGCTTCAGGTCGCGGGTGCGCAGCCACCAGGAGTCGTTGCCGACCGGGCAGGTGGTGTATTCCGCATCCTCGAACTCGTGGAGGTGCGGGGCCTGCTGGATGCCCAGCGCCGCGCTGCCGCGGGCCGGGATGGACTGCACCAGGAAATCGATCCTGCGGAATTCGCCGGTCTCCGCATCCAGGCGGTACTCGCCGCCCTGGGTGTGGAGCAGCAGATCGCCGTCGAACAGCCGGGTATCGCCCTCGGTGCGGGCGCTGCCGGCGGCGCGGTCGTATTCGAGGAAGTCGGCATCCAGCCGCTGGTCCGCCTCGAACAGCTGGACATTGCCAGTGGCCGAGACGCGTTCGCCTTCGCGGCGAACGTGATCGGCGTCAATCTCGGTCAGGCCACCCTCGAGGGGGCGCAGTTCGGGCCATTCGATCCCCGGGGCGAATTCGCATCCTGCCGGGCGGTCGTCAGCGGGCACGGTCACCGGGGCCAGGCTGGCGCTCACCAGGCCAAGGCCCACCGCGACCTGCCGCGCGATCGGGCGACGGTGCGGCACAGAGTTGGGGGGGCGTCGGCTCATCCGGGGTTCAGGACAGCAACTGGCGGATCTCGTCGAAGATCAGCTCGATGTCGCGGGTGCCGTTGATATGCTTGAGCAGGCCGCGGTGATCGTAGTATTCGATCAGCGGCTGGGTTTGCTCCTCGTACACCTTCAGGCGGTTGACCACGGTCTCTTCGTTGTCGTCCGACCGGTGGATCAGTTCGCCGCCGCACAGGTCGCATACGCCCTCTTTTTGCGGCGGGAAGGTATGCGTGTTGAACACCGCGCCACAATCCCCGCAGGCGAGGCGGCCGGTGAGGCGCTGTTTGAGTTCCTCGAACGGGACGTCAATCTGGATGGCGCGGTCCAGTGGCGACTCGATGTCGGCCAGCATGGTGTCCAGGGCCTCGGCCTGGGCGACATTGCGCGGGAAGCCATCGAGGATGAAGCCCTTCTGCGCATCGGGTTCCTGCAGGCGGTCGCGGATCAGGCCCAGGACCAGGTCATCCGGCACCAGATTGCCGGATTCCATTGCGTTCTCGGCTTTCTTCCCGAGTTCGGTCTGGGCGGCGACCGCGGCGCGCAGCAGGTCGCCGGTGGAGATCTGGGGAATGCCGAAGGTGGCGACCATCTTCTTGGCCTGAGTGCCCTTGCCGGACCCCGGCGCGCCCATCAGGACAATTCGCATGATTGACTCCTGCTGCCCGTTGCGTCGCCGAACCGCAGCACAAGCCGGGTATCGAGCGGCGCGGTGAATGGTCTTGGTGAACGGGTTGCAGCAGACGGACACAAACCGTTTCCCGAGCGCGGTCTTATACCGCTTGAGGCGGATGCGCCGCAACCGCCGACGTTCATCCACATTCTCCGGGGTTGTCGGAAAACGGGTGCCATTGCGGGTGCTCTCCCCTGTATAATCCCCCGCTCTCCAAAGCAATCGGAAACTACTCAAGCATGGACCTTAACCAGATCGAAGCCGGCAGGGATCTCCCCAACGACATCAACGTGGTGATCGAGATCCCCACACAGGGCCAGCCCGTCAAGTACGAGATGGACAAGGACAGCGGCGCCCTGGTGGTCGACCGCTTCATGGCGGTCGCGATGTTCTATCCGTGCAACTATGGATTCATCCCGAACACAGAGTCGGAAGACGACGACCCGGTGGACGTGCTGGTGATTACCCCGGTGCCGCTTCTGCCGGGCTCGGTCGTGCGCTCGCGCCCGATTGGCATGCTGAAGATGACTGACGAGGCCGGCGTGGACGCGAAGATCCTTGCGGTGCCGGTCGACAAGCTTTGCACCCAGTCCGCGAGATTCCAGGGCCCGGAAGACGTGCCGCCGGAATTGCTCGACTCGATCAAGCACTTCTTCGAGCGCTACAAGGAGCTGGAGAAGGGCAAGTGGGTCAGGGTCGAAGGCTGGGTTGGCGCCGAGGAAGCCAAGGCGGAGATTGTTGCCAGCTACAAGCGTTACCAGAAGAGCAAGATCTGACGCCGCAACCCGCTGCATGCAGCGATCGGCAAGCGCCGGGCCGTCCCAGCGGGGCGGTTCGGCTTTCGTGCGGGCGGGCGACCGGCCGGGTCGTGGCGGCGTGACCCGCTGACATGGCCGAACGCGACGCCTATGGCGAGGAACAGCAGGATCGCGAGCGCTTCGTGGTCCGGATCCTGCTGGCACTGGTGATTCTGGCGGCGATCCTGCTGGCGCTTGGCTGGCGGTTGTCGGGCCTGCAGGTCGGCGCGCATTCGCATTTCACCACGCTGTCGGAGAACAACCGCCTGCGGGTGGAGCCGATCGCCCCGACCCGGGGCGTGATCCGGGACCGCAACGGCATCCTGCTGGCAGGCAATCGTGCTTCCTACCAGCTGGAGGTCACGGTGGAGCAGGCCGGGGATCTGGATTCCCTGCTGACCCGGCTCCGTGGCTACTTGGAGCTGAGCGAGGCGGATATCGAACGCTTCCGCCGGGGCGTTCGGCAGCGGCGTCCGTTCCAGCCAGTGCTGCTGAAGGCCGGTCTGGACGACGAGACGGTCGCGCGAATCGCGGTCTCGCGGCACGAACTTCCAGGCGTTGAGATCGAGGCGCGGCCGCTGCGCTTCTATCCTCTGGGCTCCAAGTTCTCGCACGCGGTCGGCTACGTCGGGCGTATCAACCAGCAGGACCTGCAGCGTCTGGACGGGCGGGCCTACGCCGGTACCTCGCATACCGGCAAGGGCGGTGTCGAACGCTATTACGAGGAGTTGCTGCACGGTCGGCCGGGTTACCGCCAGGTGGAGGTGAATGCTCAGGGGCGGGTGATCCGCGAACTCTCGGTGACCCCGCCGCAACCCGGCACGAATCTGACCCTGACTCTGGACGTGAGCCTGCAGCAGGCCGCCTACCGCGCGCTGGCCGGGCGGGATGGCGCCATCGTGGCCATTGACCCCAACAACGGCGAGGTGCTGGCGCTGGTCAGCGCCCCGGGTTTCGATCCCGAGGCCTTTGTCCACGGGATCTCGCAGGCCGACTTTTCCGCAGTGCGCGATAACAAGCGTCGACCGCTCTTCAACCGCGCGTTGAGTGGCCAGTACCCGCCGGGCTCGACGATCAAGCCACTGGTCGGACTCGCCGCCCTGAACGAGGACGTCACCACCGCTGACCGCGAGATGTTCGCCCGAGGGTACTTCCAGATCCCTGGGCACGAGCGGCGCTATCGCGACTGGCGTCGCGAGGGTCATGGCCGGGTGGACCTGTCGCGGGCCATTGCGGTGTCCTCGGACGTCTATTTCTACGACCTCGCCCACACCATGGGCATCGATCGCATGGTTCCCATCCTTGGGGCCTTCGGGATCGGCCAGCGGACCGGCATCGATTCAACCGGCGAACGAGCAGGCATCCTGCCCAGTCGCGACTGGAAGCGGGCCACGCACGACGAGGTGTGGTTCCCCGGCGAGACACTGATCACCGCCATCGGCCAGGGCTACATGCTGTCCACACCCCTGCAGATGGCCGATTTCACCGCAGCCCTGGCCGCGCGGGGCGAGCGCTACCAGCCGCATCTGCTGCGTGCCATGGACAACGGGCGTGGCGAGCCGGAATATCCCCTTCCCGTGAATCGCGAGCCGGTAACGGTGGACGGGAAGCACTGGGACGCGATCCATGGCGCGATGGTGGAGGCAGTCAACGCCCGCCACGGGACCGCCTGGGGCAGCGTGGGTAGTACCCGTCCGGAATACACCATTGCCGGCAAGACCGGCACCTCGCAGGTGTTCGGCCTGGGCGAGGACGAGGAGTACGACGAAGAGGAGCTGGCCCAGCGCCTGTGGGACCACGCACTGTTCGTGGGCTACGCCCCGGCCGAGGACCCGCGCATCGCGGTCGCCGTGCTGGTCGAGCACGGGGGCTCCGGGGGCCGGGTCGCCGCGCCCGTGGCCCGCGAGGTGATGGATGCCTATCTCTTGGAGGGGTCCGGTATGACCCTCGAAGTCCCGGAGAACGAATGATCAGCGTGACCGGACGGGAAATGTCCATTAGCCAGTGGGCCCTGCGCAGCCTGCGCCTGGACAGCGTGTTGCTGGTGTTGCTTTCCATCCTGCTGTTGCTGGGTCTGGCGGTGTTGTTCAGCGCCACGGGCGAGAACGTGATCGCGCTGGAACGCCAGTTGATGCGCATCGGCCTGGGTCTGGCGGCGATGCTGCTGATAGCGCAGGTATCCGTGCACGCCCTGCGCGCCATCTCGCCGTGGCTGTTCGTGGCCGGGGTACTGCTGTTGCTGGCGGTGATGTGGGTCGGCGATGTCGGCAAGGGCGCCCAGCGCTGGCTGGATCTCGGCTTCATGCGCTTCCAGCCCTCTGAGGTCATGAAGCTCGCCGTTCCGATGATGGTGGCCTGGTACCTGTCGTTGCGCAACGGGCGTCCGCGCTTCCGGGACCTTGTGGCGACCGCGGCGCTGATCCTGGTGCCGGTGTACCTGATCATGCAGCAGCCGGATCTCGGGACCTCGATGCTGGTGGGGGCGGCGGGATTTCTGGTGGTCTTCCTCGCGGGGCTGGGCTGGCGCTGGTTCCTCGGGCTCGGGGTAGCCGTCGCGGCTGCCATTCCCGTCCTGTGGTCGCAGATGCTCGATTACCAGCGTCAGCGGGTACTGACACTGTTCAACCCGGAATCCGATCCACTCGGGGCGGGCTACCACATTATCCAGTCCAAGATCGCGATCGGCTCCGGCGGGCTTTACGGCAAGGGCTGGCTGAACGGCACCCAGTCGCAGCTGGAGTTTCTGCCGGAGCGTTCCACCGACTTCATTTTTGCGGTCTACGCCGAGGAATTCGGCTTTATTGGTGTCGCGCTGCTCCTGCTGCTGTATTTTGCGATTGTCGCCCGCGGGCTGTGGATCGCCGCGCTGGCGCAGGACCGTTATGCCCGGCTGCTGGGCGGGAGTATCAGCCTGACCTTTGCGGTCTACATGGTGGTCAATATCGGCATGGTGACCGGGCTGCTGCCGGTGGTCGGCGTGCCGCTGCCCCTCGTCAGTTACGGGGGAACTTCGCTGGTGACCCTGATGGTCGCCTTCGGTATTCTCATGAGCATAGCCTCCCAGAAACGCCTGGTGAATCGATGACCGTGACCCTGCGCCCCGTGTGGGCCCGCCTCGCCCGTCCGCTCCTGTTGTCCGTCGGGCTGGCCGTTTCCCTGGCGGCCACGTCCGTCCCGGTGGCGGCGGAAAGCGACTTCCGCGCCGGTGATTCGCCATATCTCGAGCGCGACGAGGTTCAGTCCTTCATCGACGAGCAGGTCGCCGCGGGCCGTGACCGCGAGGCGCTGGAGGCGATGTTTTCTGCGGCCGACCCGCAGCAGCGCATCCTCGACCTGATTTCCAGCCCGGCCGAGGCGCGGCCATGGAAGGACTACCGGCCGATCTTCATCACCGACGAGCGCATCGAACGGGGCCGCGAGTTCATGCAGGAACATGACCGATGGTTCCAGCGCGCCGAGGACCGCTTTGACGTGGACCCCAAGATCATTGCCGCGATCATCGGGATCGAGACCTACTATGGCCGCAACACCGGGGGCTTTCGCGTGTTCGATGCCTTGGCCACCCTGGGCTTCGACTACCCGCCGCGGTCCGACTTCTTCCGTCGCGAGCTGGGCGAGTTCCTGACGCTCGTAGACGAGGAAGGCCTCGATCCGCGCGAGACGCGTGGCTCCTACGCCGGAGCCATGGGGCGTGGCCAGTTCATCTCGTCGAGCTATCGCCATTATGCGGTGGACTTCGACGGGTCCGGTCAGCGCGATCTGCTGAACTCCTGGCCGGACACGATCGGCTCGGTCGCCAACTATTTTCGCGAGCACCACTGGAACCACGGCGAGCCGGTAGTGGCGAAGGCCCGCGTCGAAGGCGATGCCCACGAGGAACTGGTCAGCCGCAACTATCAGGCCCGCTTCGACCTCGACGAGCTGGCCGAACACGGGATCTACCCGGACGAGGCCGTGGACGAGGGCGGCGAGTATTCATTTATCCGGCTCGAGGGCGATGACGGCTACGAGTACTATCTCGGGTATCCGAATTTCTATGTGATCACCCGTTACAACCGGAGCCCGCTGTATGCGATGGCCGCGCACGAACTGGCCGAGGCCCTGGTCGATTAACCGGCGCCGGGCACATGCGGTAGGTGCTGCGTTCGCGGCCTTGCTGGCGCTGGTCCTGGCGGGCTGTTCGTCCACCCCCGACCGCGAGGCCGACCCGGATCGCCCGCTGGGCGATGCCGCGGACGACAGCTACCCCGACCCCACGCACGTGCCACAGGACCTCGCGCTCCTTCCGGAACCGGAGCCGCGGGACGAGCCCCCGAGTCGCTATGGCAATCCACCCGAGTACGAGGTCTTCGGTCAGCGGTATCGCACCCTCGAGACCAGTGACCGGTTCGAGGAGGAGGGGGTTGCCTCGTGGTACGGGACCAAGTTTCACGGTCGGCGAACCTCCAGCGGCGAGCCCTATGACATGTACTCGATGACCGCCGCGCACAAGTCCCTGCCGCTGCCGAGCTACGTCGAGGTGACCAACCGGGATAATGGGAAGCAGGTCGTGGTGCGGGTCAATGATCGCGGGCCCTTCGTGGACGGGCGCATCATTGATCTCTCGTACGCCGCTGCCCATCGCATCGACATGACGGATACCGGGGTCGCGCGGGTGCGCATCCGCGCGGTTGGGCCGAGTGATAGCACCTCTTCCCGTGTCGCGGCGGCACCGGAGCCGGAACCGCTCGAAGAGGGCGCGGCCCCGCAGACGCGCGCCGCAGCCGATCCGCAGGACGCCCCGAAGGACACGGACGCAGGCAATGGCGAGGCGAGTGGGTCCGGGCGTTTTGTCCAGGTGGGGGCGTTCGCCGATCGGTACTCCGCCGAGCAGGTGCGTGAGGATTTGCGCGCACTCGGGTTCGAGTCGGTGCGAATCTCGAGCGTCGAGCGGGACAACGGCGCGGACCTGCACCGCGTGCGTATCGGTCCGCTGGCCGATGGCGAGGCCGTCCGCACGACTACCGATCGTCTGCAGGGCGCGGCGCATGTGGATTATCGCGTGGTCAACGACGCGCCGTAGCATTCGTTCCGTGCTCTCCCGGCCCGTTCCGGGCCCTGATTCTGCTATCGTAGTCCGGTCCTTCAGGAGGTCCTTCCCAATCATGAATTTGTCCGTCCGCACCCCGTTCCTGCCGCTTCTGGCGGTCTGTCTGCCGGTGATCCTGGTGCTCGTGGTGGCGCTTGTTCCGGCGCACGCGCAGGTGTCGGACCTGCCGGTGGCCGGCGAGGGTGCGAGCGTGCCCGGCGGCATCCCGAGCCCGCCCTCGGACGTGACGGCGGCAAGCTATGCACTGATGGACTTCGACTCCGGCTTGATGCTGGCCAGCCGCGAACCGATCGTGGAACGCGAGCCGGCAAGCCTGACCAAGCTGATGACGGCCTACGTGGTCTTCGGCGAGATTACCGACGGCCGCATGGCGCTGGACGACATGGTCTCCGTCAGCGAGCGCGCCTGGCGTACCGGCATGCGTGGGGCGTCGCGCATGTTTATCGAGGTCGGCGAGGAGGTAGCCGTCGAGGATCTGCTCCGCGGGATGATCGTCCAGTCCGGTAACGACGCCTCGACCGCCCTGGCCGAGCATGTCGCCGGCTCCGAAGGGGCATTCGTCGACATGATGAATGCCCAGGCCCGCGAACTGGGGATGCGCCAGTCCTACTTTGCCAACCCGCACGGTTTGCCATCCGAGGAGCAGTACACCACCGCGCAGGACATGGCGCTACTCGCGCGGGCGCTCATCCGGGACTTCCCCGATCTCTATGGCTACTACAGTGAACGCTCGTTCGAGTACAACGACATCTCGCAGAGCAACCGCAACATGCTGCTTTGGCGCGATGCCGGATTCGACGGCCTGAAGACCGGCTGGACCTCGAATGCCGGCTACAATCTGGTCTCCTCGGCCAAGCGTAACGACCGCCGTCTGGTGGCCGTGGTCATGGGCATCGAGGCGTCCGACCACCAGCAGGGCGGCACCCGTCGCGCCAACGAATCGCAGGCACTGGTGAACTGGGGCATGCGATTTACCGCGACACGCAAGCTGTTTGATGGCGGGGACGAACTGGGGACTCCGCGGGTCTATCGCGGGGCACAGACCGAGGTGGCCGTCGGGCTGGCCGAGGACTTCTGGGTAATGGTCCCGCCGGGGCGCGAGGACGATCTGGACGCGTCGATGGAAGTGAACCAACCGTTGGAGGCGCCGTTTGCCGCGGGCGAGCCGGTGGGCGAAGTCGTGGTGCGGCTGAACGGCGAGGTGGTACGGACCCAGCCGCTGGTCGCGTTGCAGCCGGTGGAAGAGGGCGGTCTTGTCCGGCGCCTGTGGGACGGCGCGGCCCTTGGTATCCAGGCGGCCTGGCCGTTCTGAACCGCGTACCGATCATGAGCATTGCCTATTTCAACGGGGAGTACCTGCCGCTGGACGAGGTTCGGATCTCGCCGCTGGACCGGGGCTTCCTGTTCGGGGACTCGGTGTACGAGGTGATTCCCAGTTACGCCGGCGAGTTCTTCCTGCTGCCCGAACATCTCGAGCGATTGAGGCGGTCCCTCGAGGCCATACGCATCCCGGACCCGTTTGCGCCCGGGGAGTGGACTGCGCTGCTGAAGGATCTGCTGGCGCGCAATGCCGATCCCGCCACCCCGGACCTGGGCATCTACCTGCAGGTGACGCGTGGCGTGGCCCCGCGCGATCATGCCTTCCCCGCGGATGCGCAGCCGACCGTCCTGGCGATGGCGAACCCGATTCGCCCCCTGCCGGAGGCTGTGCGCGTGGAGGGGGTGGCGGCGGTGACGGCCGAGGATCGTCGCTGGGAACGCTGTGACATCAAGGCGACCACGCTGCTGGCCAACGTGCTGAACCGCCAGGATGCGATGGAGCGAGGTGCCGTCGAGGCCGTGCTGTTGCGCGACGGGAAGCTGACCGAGGGTGCGGCGAGCAATGTCTTCGTGGTCCTCGACGGGCGGGTCATCACGCCGCCACTGGACGCCTCGGTGTTGCCGGGGATTACCCGCTGGCGGGTGCTCGAACTCGCGCGCGAGCTGGGCTACCCGGTGGAAGAGCGCGGGATCAGCGCGGACGAGCTGGCCCGGGCGAGAGAGATCTGGCTCACCAGTTCGACGCGCGAGATCCTTCCGGTCACGCGCCTGGACGACCGCGCTGTGGGTGCCGGCCGACCCGGACCGGCCTGGCAGGCCGTGCACGCGGCCTACCAGGCCGCCAAGCCAGGCGCTCAGGTGAGCGAACCCATGCAGTCTGGAGGTGCCGCATGAGCGACCGCGAGACGCTGATCGAGTTTCCCTGCCGGTTCCCGGTGAAGGTAATGGGCGACGCGCACCCGGAACTGATGGAGGCAGTCGAGGGCTGCGTGGCGGAGCACCTGGATGCCGACGACGCAGTGATCGAACAGCGCGCCTCGCGCGCCGGTCGTTTCGTCGGCATCACCATCACCTTTACCGCGACCAGCCAGGAACAGCTGGACGCCTTCTACCGCTCCCTTGGCCGTTGCGACCGGGTGCGCATGATCCTGTGACGCCGGCCCCGGCGCGGGTCGAGGTGCGCGAGCTGGGGCTGCAGCCCTACGTTCCGGTGTGGCAGGCGATGCAGCTGCATGGGCGCGAGCGTGCGGCCGATGCTCCCGATGCCCTGTGGTGCGTGCAGCATCCCCCGGTCTTCACGCAGGGGCGCAATGGCCGCCCGGAACACCTTCTGGATCCCGCTGCTGTTCCGGTGGTAGCGATCGACCGCGGCGGGCAGATCACCTATCACGGGCCCGGCCAGCTGATCGTCTACACCCTGCTGGATCTCAGGCGCCTCGGGATTGGCGTGCGCCGTCTGGTCGAGTGCCTGGAACAGGCCATCATCGATACGCTTGCCCGATGGGGTATCGAGGCCGAACGCCGGACGAATGCACCCGGCGTCTATGTCGGGCACGCAAAGATTGCGGCACTCGGCTTGCGGGTGCGGCATGCCCGCAGTATCCATGGCCTTGCCCTGAACGTGGCGCCGGTGCTGGCGCCGTTTGCGCGCATCAACCCCTGTGGCTATGCGGGCCTGGCGACTACTTCCATGCGGGCGCTTCTGGGCGGGCCGGTCGCGATCGACCGCGTTCGCGACGCGCTCCTGGCGAATCTCGTCGTGCTGCTATTCGGGGGGGGGGATGTCGCGCTTCGGCACGAGGCGGCGTTGCCCGCTGAACTGGTGCGCGTGCAGGCATTGGGCCGCAGCCCGGCGCCGTAACACGTCGCCTGGCCTTCCTAAGGCTGGGTTGTGGCTGGCCCCGGTTGATCATCTGGTGTTTACGAGCCTTCGCTCGGCCGCCTGCCACGCGCTCTCTCGCGAGCGCACCGCGAGGTACTTCTTTGCTCGTGCAAGGAAGTACCCAAGAAACACGCCCGACTGCCGCGACCCCGGCCCGCTGTGCGGGCCGGGGTTTCCCTCGCTCCGAGGCTTTTCGCGGGCGGCGCTGAACTCGCTGCGCCTTCGGCTCCGCTCAGACATCCAGTGCCTTTTCTCCCGCGAAAAGCCTCTCCACTCGGCGCGACGACAACGGGGAGGGAGGTCAAGACAACGGCTGTCCCGGCGTTATTGCCAGTGGATGAGGGCGAGGTCTTCGGCCATCTTGGGCAGGCTTGGCCTTTGGCCGTTGCGTGCCGCGCCCGCAAGCGGGCGCCGGGGGCTTTCGGGCGGCAGAGCCTTTGTGGTGTCGTGGCGTAGGGATACCTTCTGTTTTGACCTTCGCCTCCCGTATGGAGCCCCTTGCGGAAGGGCGCTCGGGCGGAAGAAGGCGATGGATGTCTGAGCGAAGCGAGTTCAGCGCCGCCGGCCCGAGGGCCCTGGAGCAAGGTTCCCGGGCGGAATCCGGGTGCCCTTCTTTGGGTCCTTTCTTGGGCAAGCAAGAAAGTGCCTCGGGGCGCGCTGGCGAGTCAGCGCCGGGCAGTATGCGGACCGGAGCCACCGTAAACACCAGAGGATGAACCGGGGCCAGCCACGACCAGGCAGGCGGTGGCGCGAGGCCTTGCAAACAACCGGTTTTCAAGCCGCTCTAGCTACGGGCTGCGCTGGTACGACACGTGAACGTTCGGAGCAGCCAGGCCGCACCGGACGCGTTGCCGCGGCAAGGCACCCGGGACGGGTCAGGCGGTTTCGAGGCCCTGGGCCTGGAGATCGGCGTGGTACGACGAGCGGACCATCGGTCCGCTGGCGACCTGCTTGAAGCCCATCTCGCGGGCGCGCACGCCCAGCTCGTCAAACTCCTCGGGTGACAGGAACCGCGTGACCGGCAGATGGTGACGCGAGGGCTGCAGGTACTGGCCCAAGGTTAGCATGTCGCAGCCGTGATCGCGCAGATCCTGCAGGACCTCCAGCAGCTCCTCGCGGGTTTCGCCAAGGCCCAGCATCAGGCCGGACTTGGTCGGCACGCCCGGGTGTTGCTCGCGGAACTGGCGAAGCAGCTCCAGCGACCAGGCATAGTCAGCGCCCGGGCGCGCCTCGCGGTACAGTCGCGGGACGGTTTCGAGGTTGTGGTTGAATACGTCCGGCGGGGCCTGGTGCATGATCTCCAGCGCGCGGTCCATGCGGCCGCGAAAGTCCGGCACGAGGATCTCGATCTTCGTCTTCGGGTTGAGAGTGCGCACTTCGCGGATGCAGTCGACGAAGTGCCCGGCGCCGCCGTCACGCAAGTCGTCGCGGTCCACCGAGGTGATGACCACGTAGTTGAGGCCGAGCGCCTGGATGGTTTCGGCCAGGTGCCGAGGCTCGTCCGTATCCAGCGCCTCCGGGCGCCCGTGGGCGACGTCGCAGAACGGGCAGCGTCGGGTACAGATGTCGCCCATGATCATGAAGGTGGCGGTGCCGTGCGCGAAGCATTCACCCAGGTTGGGGCAGCTGGCCTCTTCGCAGACGGTGTGCAGTTTCTGCTCGCGCAGGATGCCCTTGATGCGCTGAACCTCGGGGCGTGCCTGGCTCTGCGCGCGAATCCACTTGGGCTTGCGCTGCGGGCGCTCGGTCGGATTGATCTTGACCGGGATGCGGGCGACCTTGTCGGCGGCGCGCTGTTTCTCTCCGGGCTGGGGGCGGGTGCGAGTGTCCATGGAACTTCCCTGAATCTCTCTGGCGGCCGGGATGCAGTCGGCCGGCGTGGGGCGGCACCGGGTCAGGCGACCTGACGGATCAATGCCTCGACTTCCTGTTGTGCGGTCTCGATGGCCGGCAGACTGCCGTCCTCGTCGAGGACGAAGCCGAGCCGTTCCACGGCCCGCAGGTCGGCGAGCGGGATGCGGTCGGCGAGCGGGTCGTCCTCGGCATCCCGCGGGCATGCGGCGCGGGCGATCCGCACGATGTCCGTCAGGACCGGGGCCTCGGGGCTTTCCGGACCGCCGGAATCGCGAATGGCGTTTATGATATCGGAAGCCAGATCCCATTGTCGGGCAACCAGTTCCCCGATCAGGCCTTCCAGGCGGAATAGTACGCGCTCGACATCTTCGGGTGTGCGTCCCGGGTGGGTGCGGGCGATCTCGGCGATCACGGGCAGGGCCCCCACTCGATGCAGCAGGCCGGCGAGCAGGGCAGTCTGCGGGTCGATCGCCTCGCTCTGGTCGGCCAGGACGCAGCTGATGGCCGCGATGCGGGCGGAGCGGCGCCACAGGCGCTCCAGCAGGTCATGGTAGGGACTGTCGCGATCGATGAAGACCTGGTGCATGGCCAGGGCCATCACCAGCTGGCGGGTGCGTTCCAGGCCCAAGCGGGCGACCGCGTCCTGTAGGCGGGCGACCTCGCGGCGGCTGCCCATGGCCGGGCTGTTGGCCACGCTCAGCAGGCGTCCGGCGACACTCGGGTCTTCCTCGATGATGCGGGTCGCGCCGGCGATGGAGAGATCCGGGTCCTTCAGGGCCTGCTGCAGGTGCAGCGCGACCTCGGGTAGCTGGGGCAGGGCCAGCTCCCCCGAATAGGCATGGGTATAGATGCTGCTGAACAACTCGCCCTCGAGGTCGGACAACTCGATCTCGCTGACCTCGACGCTCTCCTGTCCGCCGCCGTCCACTAGGGTCTCAAAGACCTTGCGGTCCAGCATCGCCAGCGTCGCGCGTGTCGCCGCAATCGCGTGGCTATGGTAGTCGTGGGTGTCGAACAGCGGATTGAGGGCCTCGCTGGAGTCGCCTTTCAGCATGACCGAGTTGCGGCCGCTGGCGAGGATCATGCGGCCCTCCAGCAGGAAGATCATGCTGCGGGATTCGTCGCGCGCATGCAGCTTGAAGCCCGGGTCCACCGTCATGGTGCGGGCGTGCTGCAGCAGCTTGTTGCGGGCGCGCTCGCTGAGTTCGGCGAACGGGCGCAGCTGGGGAAGGCGTTCCTCGATCACCGCGATCTAGACGTTGAACATGGCGCGGAGTTCCGCGAGGTCATCGGCGCGCTCTTCGAGGAAGGCGATCGGTTCGCCCGTCGCCGGGGGCGTGATGCCGAGGGTGGCAAACGCGGCGACCTCCGCGGCATCGGGCACGGTCTCGCCCTCGGCACGGCGGGCGGCCCATTCGGCGACTAGGGCAATGCTGGCGTAATCGGGCTCGGGTGCACGATAGCCCCAGTCCCCTGCGTGTTCGGCGACGGTGACCAGGTCGCCGCCAAGATCCCAGTAGTTGATGACCAGGACGCCGGCCAGGTTGCGCAGACGCCGCACCAGCGACTGCACGCGTTCGGTGTCGGGGTGATCCTCGCGCAGCTCCACGAACTGGACGATCGGGACCGCGCCGATGCCGGCGACCAGCCCGGCCAGCAGGGCCCGTTCGCGGTCCAGGAGCTTCAGCGAGTCGGCGATCAGATAGCTGTAGGCGGACTGCAGGGCGCCGTGTTTCCAGCTCGCCTCCATCGCGTAGCGGGTGGAGGCATGCTTGGCCTTGAAGGCCTGGCGCAGGGCCATGTTCATCGCCAGCATGCGGGTGTTGCGAAAGCCCAGGCGGTTGACCGCGTCGCGGACCGACTGGATTTGCTTGGCGGCGCGGAAAAGAGGGCTGTTGGTGGCGTGCAGCAGGGCGCCGGCGATGGTCCCGTCGCGCTGGATGACTTCGGTCAGCTTGTCCAGGTCCGCGTCGGGGTCGTTGGTCAGTTCCTGGATGCGCAGGGCGATCTCCGGCATGGTCGGCAGTTCCAGGCGGTTGCTGGTGATCAGGTCGTACAGCTCGCCGAAGAAGGCCCCCTCGGTGTCGTCCAGATCGGTGTCGTGCACGACCAGCGAGGCGCTGTGGGCCTTCTCCAGTGCAGACGTCGGGATCTCCAGTATCCGGCAGGGCTGCTCGGTGATCAGGAAATCCTGCGGGCCAATGTTGTGGTCGAACATCTGCAGGGGGCTGTCGGGATCGGCCGCGTCCAGTGTGATGCGGGCCGGGGCGCCGCCGCTCACCCGCACCAGCTGTCCACTCAGCAGAAACAAGTAACGGTCCTCGACCTCCTGGGGGCGCAAGCGCCGCCCGGCGTCCAGCTCCCGGGCCTGGCAGGCCGAGGCCAGTTCACCGCGGGCCTGCTCCGACAGGCTGGAGGTCAGATCCAGGTCCTGCAGCAGGGCGTCAATGCTGGTGCTATCCATGGGGTGGTTCCCGATCCGTGCTGTGCCAATCCATTCCCGCGCCGCTGCCGCGGGTGGTGAGCAGCGGCAAGTGCGCGCATGCGCGGGCTATTCGAATGGCGCCAGTGTAGCATCCGATTGCGCCACGGGAACCGGCGACACGGCCCCGCGGCAGGCAAAACGCGGCCGGTCGTCGGCGTTGATCAGGTCATGGACCTGCAGGAAGCGGCGCGCATCGGCCGCGTCTTCGCCGAACCAGACGGCAGTGCTGCCGAGGCGGAAGCTGTAGCCCCAGGCATCCATGTCCTGCATCAGCCGCTCACGGCCGACGCCGGGAAGTTCGTCCGCCAGCAGGATCTGCAGATAGCACACCCCGCATTCCTCGAGATCGTCGCCGCCGGCGTTGGTGTGCAGGATGGCGCGGCGCGCGGCATCCATGCAGATGACGTGCGCGGCCTCGTGCAGGGCCGAATGAATCGGGGTGTCGGGGCGCACGTGCACCTCGTGGCCGATGATTCCGGCCTCGGGTTCGCCCCACCAGCTGCCGGGCAGCGGGGACCGGGCCGGGTGTGGCACCAGACGCAGGCCGTAGCGCGCGAGCAGGTTCGCCAGGTGGGCCTGCAGGGCGGGATCGCCGCAGGTCTGGATGCCCGAGGGACTCATGCGTCGTGGCGGCCGGGCAGGGCGGTGGTGTGCTTGCGGCTCCGGCGCGGACACTCGTCGGGGTGTTCGCGGCACCAGGCGTCAACGCGCTCGGCGAGATCGTCCTGGAAGCACAGCAGGTAGAACCGGGCCTGCTCGCGGTTGGCGATGGCCGGGCGTCCCAGGGTGTCCACCACCCCGGTGCGCAGGGCCGCGATGATGGCGTTGGCGGCTTTCTTCTGCGGCCAGGCGGTGATCTCTTCCCAAGCCTCGTGGGTAAAGTACAGGCGCAGGAGGTCCGGACGGGTGGTCAGCAGCATGCGCGTGACATTGCGCAGCGTGGTTTCGGCCTCGCCCCAGTCATGGACCAGACCGCCCTCCAGCAGGCGTTCGATCTCCTCGCGGCCCTTGGGCGACAGCATCGGCGCGCGAAGCGGGCGCCTCAGGCGCCCGGTGCCTCCTCGGGGGTGAAGGCACGAATGGACAGGGCGTGCACCTCGCCGGAGTCGATCTGATCGCGCACGGTGGCGTAGACGGTCTGGTGCTTCTTGACCGCGTTCATGCCGGCGAACTGCGGGCTGACGACCAGGGCCTCGAATTTGCCCTCGCCGCCGGTGACCTCGACCTTTTCGGCCTCCGGCAGGCCGGCGCGGATGAGTTCGGCCACTTGGCTGGCTTCCATGATGTGTCCCCCGATTGCGTGCGGATGATGAGTGCGAATGTCAGTCGCGGATGATAGCCGGGCGCCAGGCCCGACATGAAGTGCCCCCACACGCGGAACTCGTACCCCGGTGCGGGGCTCACATCGGAACACCTGCATGGAAAGTCGGGGTGGTTTGGTTTGACCCGAACCGGCTCGCTAGCATCAGGTCATCATCGACCGGCCCGCCGGGCCATGGAGGCAAAGGCAATGATCTTCAAGCAACTGTTCGAGGACGAGTCGTCCACCTACACCTACCTGCTGAGTTGCCCGGATACCGGGAAGACGGCCCTGATCGACCCGGTTATCGAGACGGTCGACCGTGACCTGCGCGTGCTGCAGGAGATGGGGCTGAGCCTCGACTACGTGATCGAGACCCACATCCACGCCGACCATATCACCGGCGCACGGATGCTGCGCGAGAAGACCGGCTGCAAGCTGGGGGGGCCGGCGATGGACGAACTCCCCTGTCGCGACTTCGGCCTGCGAGAGGGCGAGCCCTTCCAGGTGGGGAACCTGGTGGTCAACCCGCTCTACACCCCGGGGCACACCGATGCGCACCACGCGTATCTGATGGACCACGTGGGCCTGAAGATGCTGTTCTCCGGCGACGCGCTGCTGATCGAGGCCTGCGGCCGCACTGACTTCCAGTCGGGGGATGCCAAGACGCTCTATCACTCGATCCACGACAAGTTCTTCACCCTCCCGGACGAGACCCTGGTGTATCCCGCGCACGATTACGAGGAGCGCCAGATCACCACCATCGGTCAGGAGAAGATGCGCAACCCGCGCCTGGGCAAGGGCAAGGCGGAGGCGGAGTTCGTCAAGATCATGGACGAGATGGACCTGCCATATCCGAAGAAGATCGACTGGGCCCTGCCCGGCAACGAGGGTTGCGGAATCTGCCCCGACAACCTGCCGGACGAAAAGAAGCGCCTCTGCGAAACCGATCAGCAGGGGTAGTCCGACCCCGCCCGGTGGCCCCGCCAGGAGCCACCGGTTCCGAATGTTGATCCGGTGGGCGGTTTTTACCGCCTGCCGGACCCCGTACACTCCCGCGATGACCGAACACACACCCGTTGACGAGCCGAGGCCGCTCGATCGCCTGCGGGCGATCATGGCACGGCTGCGCGATTCCGAGTCGGGCTGTGCCTGGGACCGGGCGCAGACCGCCGGCACGATTGTGCCGTTCACCCTGGAAGAGGCCTATGAGCTGGCCGAGGTGATCGCCCGCGACCAGGGTTCGGACGTGGATACCCGCGAGCAGCGCGACGAGCTGGGAGACCTGCTGTTTCAGGTGGTGTTCCAGGCCCGCATTGCCGAGGAGTCGGGTCGCTTCGATCTGGACGATGTTGCGAGCGCCATCGGCGACAAGCTGGTGCGCCGGCATCCGCACGTGTTTGCGGATGTCGAGCACGCCTCGGATGCGGCGCGCGAGGCGGCCTGGGAGGCGGACAAGGCACGGGAGCGTGCCGATCGCGCCCAGACCAGCGCCATGGACGATATCCCGCTGGCCCTGCCGGCCCTGTCGCGGGCGGTCAAGAGCCAGCGTCGTGCCGCCCGGCTGGGCTTCGACTGGGACGACCCGGCGCCGGTGGTCGACAAGATCCACGAGGAGTTGGCCGAGGTGCAGGAGGCCGTGGACCAGGGCGAGCCGCCCGAGCGTGTCGCCGAGGAGGTCGGCGATGTGCTGTTTGCCGTGAGCAACTGGGCGCGCCACCTGGGCGTGGATCCGGAAGGCGCGCTACGCGGCAGCACGCGCAAGTTCGAGGCCCGCTTCCGCCGCATGGAGGCCCTGGCCGTCGCCCGCGGCGCGAGCCTGGACACGTTGGATTTCTCCGACCAGGAGGCCCTTTACCAAGAGGCGCGGCGCTGCGAGCGCGCTGCCCGGAACGACTTCGATACCAAGGACCCGACATGACCGATGCCGTCGAACTGCCCGATCATTTCCTGCCGGCCCGGATCGAGACGATCGAGCAGGTTACGCCGCTGATCAAGGTATTCACCCTCGCGGCGGATCCGCAGCGCTTTACCAGCAAGGCGGGGCAGTGGCTGGACCTGGTGATCCCGCAGCCCGAAGGCAAGCCCTTCGTCGGGGGCTACTCGGTGGTTTCCGCGCCGCGTGCGGACGGTCGCCTGCAACTGGCCATCAAGTACGCCGACCACCATCACGCGACGCATCACCTGCACGCGGTCGCGCAGGAAGGCGACACTGTGTACATCACCCCGGGGCAGGGCAGCTTCTTCTTCGAGCCCGGCATGGCAAGAAATGTCGTGCTCCTGGGCGCCGGCATCGGCGTGACGCCGCTGTTCGGCATCCTGCGCGCGATCCACGCCGATATGCCCGAGGTCTACGCCCATCTGGTGTACAGCGTCGCGCACCAGGACGAGGTGCTTTTCCCGCAGGAGCTGGGGGCGATGGCGGAGGCACCGAATATCGACGTCAGCCTGACGGTTACGCGCGAGGCCGAGGACTGGCTGGGACATACCGGGCGCATCAGCCATCGGCTGCTGGAATCGCTCGATCTGCCTCGCGATGCACTGTTCTATTTCTGTGGCTCGCGCGAGTTCATCGAGGATATGGCCACCCTGCTGGCGGAATGGGGCATTCCCGAGGCGCAGCTGAAATATGAAAAGTGGTGGTGACGCGGCTACACACTTGGCCCGCAGGGCGAATGCAACGTCTAATCGGTATCGATTAACCACCTGATCCCGGCGCACTGCCAGCGTTGGGAGGTTGCTTCATCGCGGTGCTCTTCGCACTGACGGGGCCGCGATCACGACCCTGCAGAATCAGTGTTTCCCTAAGGGCGGCGGGTGTCGCCCGGGCGCAGGGCGTTTTCGGGGGAAAGGATGGTCGGCTGGCCGTCCAGGGCCGGGTCGGTGTCCGGGTAGTCGCGGATGAAGTGCAGTCCGCGGCTCTCCTTGCGCGACAGGGCGCTCTTCACGATGATCTCCGCAACCATGGCGAGGTTGCGCAACTCCAGCAGGTCCGGGGAGATGCGGAAGTGGCTGTAATACTCGTGGATCTCCTCCTGCAGGATGCGGATGCGCCGCTCGGCGCGGTGCAGGCGCTCGCGGGCGCGCACGATCCCCACGTAGTCCCACATCAGCCGGCGCAGTTCGTCCCAGTCGTGGGCGACGACCACCTCTTCCTGTGATTCGGTGACCCGGGATTCATCCCAGGCCGGCGGCACTGGCAGCCGTTCGGGGGCGGGCAGGTCGGTCTGCGAGAGGATGTGATCGGCCGCCGCACTGGCATAGACCAGGCACTCGAGGAGCGAATTGCTGGCCATGCGGTTGGCGCCGTGCAGTCCCGTATAGGAGACCTCGCCGGCGGCGTAGAGCCCCGGCAGGTCGGTCTGGCCGAAATGGTTCACCATGATGCCGCCACAGGTGTAGTGCGCTGCCGGCACCACGGGAAGCGGCTCGCGCGTCATGTCGAAGCCGAATTCCAGGCAGCGCTCGAGAATGGTGGGGAAGTGCTCGCGAATGAACTCGGCCGGCTTGTGGCTGATGTCGAGATTCACGTGGTCGATGCCGAGACGCTTCATCTCGTGGTCGACCGCACGGGCGACGATGTCGCGTGGGGCCAGTTCTGCACGCTCGTCGAAGCGCGGCATGAAGCGTTCGCCATCGGGCAGGAGCAAGAGCCCGCCCTCGCCGCGCACCGCCTCGGAAATCAGGAACGACTTGGCCCTTGGATGAAACAGGCAGGTCGGGTGGAACTGCATGAACTCCATGTTCGCGATGCGGCAGCCGGCGCGCCAGGCCATGGCGATGCCGTCGCCGGTGGAGCCGTCGGGATTGGAGCTGTAGAGATAGACCTTGCTGGCCCCGCCGGTGGCGAGGATCACGGTCGGGGCGAGGATCGTCTCCACCTCGCGGGTCCGGGCGTCCTGCACGTAGGCCCCCACCACGCGGCGTGTGCCGTCCACCGCCTGGGTGATCAGGTCCACGGCCACGTGGCGCTCGAAAACCTCGATGCTGCCCAGGCCCGAGGCATTGCGGACCAGCGCCTCCTCGATGGCCCGGCCGGTGGCGTCCGCGGCGTGAGCGACTCGGCGCGCGCTGTGCCCACCCTCACGGGTTAGGTGCAGACGGCTGCGCCCCTCCAGTGGCTCGCGGGTGAATGGCACCCCGAGATTCAGCAGCCAGTGGATCGCCTCGGGGCCGGCCGCCACGGTGCGACGCACGGCGTCCGGATCGCACAGGCCGGCGCCGGCGTCCAGGGTGTCCTGGATGTGGGCGTCAAACGAGTCGGTCCGGTCGAGGACGGCCGAGATGCCGCCCTGGGCATAGCGGGTTGAGCCCTCGTCCACCGGGCCCTTGCTGATCACGGTGACGCGCCGATGCGGGGCCAGATGGAGGGCTGCGGAGAGCCCCGCCGCGCCGCTTCCGATCACGAGGACGTCCGTCAGGCGCGGTTGTTGTACTGTCCCCATGGGTCAGGTAACGTGCTGCGCTTGTTGCCAGAGCAAAATGTGGCCCTTGCGCAACAGTGTTGTGCGCAAAGCGAACTTAATGCGAGTCAGGCGGTCCATGCACCATAGATTACCGGAGACCGGTGGGCTGGCGGGAGTCCCCGCATGAGCGAGAAGGCTTCCGACGAGGCCCTGGTCAAGCGAGTTCAGAAGGGCGACAAGGCGGCTTTCGACATTCTCGTGCTGAAATACCAGCACAAGATCGTCAATCTGGTCGGGCGCTATGTCCATGACCATGCAGCTGCCCTGGACGTGGCCCAGGAGGCCTTTATCAAGGCCTACAAGGGGCTGGCGAACTTTCGCGGCGAGAGTGCGTTCTATACGTGGCTCTACCGGATCGCCATCAACACGGCCAAGAACCACCTTGTCTCCCAGGGACGGCGTCGGCCCGAGGCCGAGGTCGATGCGCAGGACGCGGAACAGATGGGCGGTGACTCCGCCCTGAAGGACAGTGCAACCCCGGAGGGGGAGCTGTTGTCCGAAGAGATTGAAGGGGCGGTGCGTCGCACCATCGAGGAACTGCCCGACGACCTTCGGATGGCCATTACGCTGCGCGAGATCGAAGGACTGAGCTACGAGGAAATTGCGCAGACGATGGGATGCCCGATCGGCACCGTCCGGTCGCGCATCTTCCGGGCCCGCGAGGCCATCGACCGGACCTTGCGTCCATTGTTAGACGACAACTGACGAGTAGCGCCATGAAAGAACAAGTCTCCAAGAATGAACGTCTGTCGGCCCTGGTGGACGGAGAAACGGATGACTTCGAGACACGTCGCCTGACGGACGAACTGGTGAGGTCCGATGAGGACCGCGCCCGCTGGGAACGCTATCACTTGATCGGCGACAGTCTGCGCGGCGGGATGCGCCGCACCGCCCCCGCGAATTTCATGGACGGCATCCACGCGGCCCTGGCCGACGAGGCGCCACTGGCGGTGTCGCAGAAGCCGGCCCAGCCACGCTGGCTGAAGCCGGTGGCCGGGACCGGGGTGGCCGCCGCGGTCGCGATGGTCACCTTGGTCGGGATGCAGATGATGGGCCCCGAGTCGGACACTCCGGAGACCGCTCCGGTCGCCAGTAGCGAGACCACTGCCCCTGCGCAGGTCGCGGACGGCGTGCAACCTGCGAGCACCACCGGTGGCGACGCTCCGGCCGCCGAGCACGAAGGGCTGGATCCGCGCTTTGCGCGCTATCTCGAGAACCACGCGGAGCTGACCGGGCCGGGATCCGCCGCCTTGGGTCAGGTTCGTTATTCGGTGAGTGACGAGTAACGCGTGATGCGCCGCGGCCTGCCGTTCGCCCTGGTTGCCGCCACCGCGTTCTGCTGCCTTTCGTTGCCGGCCCTGGCGGGGGAGCAGTCCCCCGCCGACTGGCTGCAGCGCATGACCGGCAGCCTGCATTCGGAAAGCTATCAGGGTACCTTTGTGCTCCAGCGCGATGGCCTGCTGGATGCGATTCGCGTGGTGCATGCCGCCGAGAATGGCGGCTATCGCGAACGCCTCGAAACCCTGACCGGCGCCCCGCGCGAGATCCTGCGTTCCGTCGACCGGCGGAGTGCCCTCAAGGGTGCTCGCGCGGTAGCCGGGGAGGCCCCGCACTGGCCGGCCGGTGCCCCGGTATTCCTGCTGGAGCATCATGACCACTATGAACTAAAGGATATGGGCGCAGATCGCGTGGCCGGTCTCGACTGCCGCATGATGCTGGCGCGTGCCCGTGACACTCTGCGCTACAGCCATCGCTACTGCCTGCACGTGGCCACCGCGATCCCGCTGCTGAGCGAGCTGTACGACGGACACGGCAAGCTGCTGGAGCGTTTGGCCTTCACCGACCTTGAACGGTTGGAGGAAGTCGCGGAGGCGGCCCTCGAGCCCACCCGCGAGGATGTCGAGCGGATCGAGGTGCGGGCCGATCATGGTCACAAGAAGCCGGAGTGGGACGAACAGACCGGCATGGACGGCTGGGGCTTCGGAGATCTTCCGGACGGCTTCACCGCAATCGCCGCGACCGAACGCCGGGTGGGGGAGAATGAAACCCACATGCGCCACTTCGTGCTGAGCGACGGGCTCGCTTCGGTTTCGGTGTATATCGAAAAGACCAGCGGTGAGCAGATGTTCGAGGGCACCACCCGCGCTGGTGCGACCCATGGCGCCGCCCGTTCAATCGCGGGACACCAGGTGACCGCAGTGGGCGATGTCCCGCGTGCCACGGTGCAGGCTGTGCTGGACGCGGTCGTGTACCACTCCGGCCATTGAGGAAGGATAGCGGCGCGCACGCATGAGTGACTGGATTCGCGAACAGGGCACCGTGCTTTCGGTCGAGGGCCACACCGCGCGCGTGCGCATCGAACGCCAGTCCACCTGCGGCAGTTGCTCGGCCCGCACCGGCTGCGGCAGCGGGGTACTTTCCGAAGTCCTCGGGCGCAAGGCGGTGGAGGTGTCCATCGGCCACCCGGGGACGCTGCAGCCGGGGGATACTGTGACCCTGGGCATCCGTGATCAGGCCCTGGTGTCGGGAGCGCTGGCGATGTACCTGTTCCCGCTGGCCGGGCTGGTGGCGGCGCCGGCCCTGTTGATGCTGGTCGCGCCCGGCCTCTGGGAGGGCGCGCACCTGCTTGCCGGTGTTGCGGGCTTCACTGCGGGCCTTTTCGTCGTGCGTGTCTGGCTGCGTCGCCGGGCCCCGGATCTGGCCCCGGTGCTGCTGGCGCGCCACCCGGCCGCGGGGGTACGCGACCCGACCGCGTCCGTGGTCTCGCCGCGTCCCTGACAGGGTGCACCTGTCCGCGGGAACTTGTGGGCGGGACCGGCTTTCTAGACCCATGAACTTACGACGTCCCAATGCGGGTTGGATGATGATGACGAAACCGATGCAATGGGCACTGGTGGCCCTGACCTTCCTGGCTCTGTCGCTACCGGCCTCGGCGCGCATGCTGCCGGACTTCGTGCCGTTGGCCGAGGAACACAGCCCGGCGGTGGTGAATATTGCCACCACCCGCGAGCGCGAAAATCCGCATCGCAGCCAGATGCCGGATTTCGAGGGCTCGCCCTTCGAGGACCTGTTCGAACGCTTCTTCGGAGCCCCGGGCGGCGAGGGCCGGCCGGCCCCCGAGACCTTCCAGCGCAATTCGCTGGGTTCTGGCTTCATCTACACCGAGGATGGCTACATCGTAACCGCGAACCATGTGGTGGACGGGGCTTCCGAGGTCGTGGTGCACTTGTCCGACCGTCGCGTGTTTGACGCCGAAATCGTCGGCAAGGATCCGCAAAGCGACGTGGCGCTACTGAAGATCGACGCCGAGGACCTGCCGACACTGAAGCTGGGCTCGTCGTCCGACCTGAAGGTCGGCGAATGGGTGCTGGCGATCGGTTCGCCGTTCGGCTTCGATCACTCGGTAACGGCCGGCATCGTGAGTGCCAAGGGTCGCAACCTGCCGACCGAGAACTATGTCCCGTTCATCCAGACCGATGTGGCGATCAACCCCGGCAACTCCGGTGGGCCGCTGTTGAACCTCGACGGCGAGGTAATCGGTATCAACGCCCAGATCTACAGTCGCACGGGTGGCTTCATGGGGCTGTCCTTCGCCGTGCCCATCGAGATGGTGGAAGATGTGGTGCAGCAGTTGCGCGAACACGGCGAGGTGCAGCGCGGCTGGCTGGGCGTGCTGATCCAGGAAGTGACGCGCGAACTGGCCGACTCCTTCGGTATGGAGAAGCCCACGGGTGCGCTGGTGGCCCGTGTGCAGGCCGACAGCCCGGCGGAGAAGGCCGGCTTCGAGACCGGTGACGTGATCCTGTCCTTCAACGGCATCGAGGTGCCCAACTCCTCCGCGCTGCCGCCCATCGTGGGCCGTACGCCGGTCGGTACCGAGGCCGAGGTCGAGGTGCGCCGGGGTGACGAGACCCGCACCATTACGGTCGAGATCGAACGCCTGCCCGAAGACATCTCTGCGCAGCGTGGCGGGTCGCAGCAGCAGGCGCCGGAGCGGACCGAATCGCAAAGCCTGCTGGGCATGGTCCTGGAGCCGCTGGACGCCAAACGTGCCGCGGACCTGGACGTGGATGCGGGGCTGGTGGTGCAGGAGGTTGTCGACAATCCTGCGCGCTCCGCCGGGGTGCGTCCTGGCGACGTGATCGTGCAGTTCGGCGGCCACGCGGTCGACTCGGCGGAAACGCTGGAAGAGTTGATCGCCAATGTCGGCGACCGGCGCACGGTGCCGGTGCTGGTCTACCGCGGCGACAATCCGACCTATATCGCCCTGCGCATCCCGCGGGACTGAAACCGTCGCCGGAGCTCCGGCTCCGGGGCCGACATGGAGAGGGAGGGCTGTCGACCCGGTCGGCAGCCCTCCCGATTGTTTGCGCATGACCCAACTGACGCTGTATCACCGCGAGAGCTGCGGTCTCTGCCATGACATGCTGGCCGAGATCATGTCCCTCAAAAGCCGTTATACTTTCGCGCTTACGGTCGTCGACATCGACGAGGACCCTGACCTGCAGGCGCGTTTCAACGTCAAGGTCCCGGTGCTTGCGGTCGACGGCGACATTCTCTGCTGCCATTTCCTCGACCGAAAGGCGCTGCTGGACCAACTGGGCCCTGCATGACCGACACCCGCCTCACCCGCAATTTCTCGATCATTGCGCATATCGATCACGGCAAGTCGACGCTGGCGGACCGCCTGATCCAGGGCTGCCACGGCCTGACCGAGCGCGAGATGTCGGAGCAGGTGCTGGACTCGATGGATCTGGAGCGCGAGCGCGGCATTACCATCAAGGCACAGAGCGTGTCGCTGTACTACGACGCCCAGGACGGCCAGCGCTACCAGCTGAACCTCATCGACACCCCGGGGCACGTGGATTTTTCCTACGAGGTTTCGCGCTCGCTGTTCGCCTGCGAGGGCGCACTGCTGGTAGTGGATGCCTCGCAGGGTGTCGAGGCGCAGAGTGTCGCCAATTGCTACACCGCGATCGATCAGGGGTTGGAGGTCGTGCCGGTGCTGAACAAGATCGATCTGCCGGCCGCCGAGCCCGATCGCGTGGCGGCCGAGATCGAGGACGTGATTGGCATCGAGGCCACCGACGCCCTGCGCGTCTCCGCCAAGACCGGCGAGGGCATCGCCGAACTGCTGGAGGAGATCGTGCGCCGCGTCCCGCCGCCGGAGGGGGATGCCGAGGCCGCGCCCAAGGCGCTGGTAATCGACTCCTGGTACGACAACTACCTGGGCGTGGTCGCGCTGGTGCGGGTCAAGGCCGGTCGCTTCCGCGCCGGGCAGAAGATCAAGGCGATGTCGGTGGGACGGGCCCACGAGGTCAGCCGCGTCGGCGTGTTCACGCCCAAGCCGGTGGACCGCGAGACCCTGGAGGTGGGTGATGTCGGCTACCTGATCGCGACCATCAAGGACATCTCCGGGGCCAAGGTGGGCGACACCTTTACCGATTTCAACAACCCCGCGGACGAGCCGGTGCCGGGCTTCCAGGAGATCCAGCCACGGGTGTTCGCCGGGCTGTTCCCGGTCAGCGCGGATGACTTCAACGACCTGCGCGAGGCGCTGGACAAGCTGCGCCTGAACGACGCCGCGCTGTCGTTCGAGCCGGAGACTTCGCAGGCGCTTGGTTTCGGTTTTCGCTGCGGCTTCCTCGGCATGCTGCATATGGAGATCGTGCAGGAACGTCTGGAACGGGAGTACGATCTGGACCTGATCACCACCGCCCCGACTGTGGTCTACGAGGTGGAGCGCAACGACGGCGAAGTGGTTTCGGTGCACAATCCGTCCGAACTGCCGGCGAACAACGAGGTCGCGCAGATCCGCGAGCCGATCATCGAGGCGAACATCCTGGTCCCGCAGGAGTACGTCGGCGCGGTCATTACCCTGTGTGTGGAAAAGCGTGGGGTGCAGACGAAGATGCAGTACCTCGGGCGCCAGGTGCAGCTATCCTACGAGCTGCCGATGTCCGAGGTGATGCTCGATTTCTTTGACCGCCTGAAGTCCGCGACACGTGGCTATGCCTCGTTCGACTACCAGCCGCTGCGCTTCCAGGCGGCGCCGCTGGTGCGCGTGGACATCCTCATCAACGGCGATCGCGTGGATTCGCTCTCGGCGATCGTGCATCGCGACCATGCGGAGTCGCGCGGGCGCGAGATCATCGAGCGCATGGCCAAGATCATCCCGCGCCAGATGTACGAGGTCGCGATCCAGGCGGCGATCGGGTCCAAGATCATCGCCCGCGCCACGGTCAAGGCGATGCGCAAAAACGTGCTGGCCAAGTGCTACGGCGGCGACGTGACCCGCAAGCGCAAGTTGCTGGAGAAGCAGAAGGCCGGCAAGAAGCGCATGAAGTCGATCGGCCGGGTGGATGTGCCGCAGGAGGCCTTCCTCGCGGTGCTGTCGGTGGACGACGACAAGAAGTGACAATAAGGCATGGTGCCCGGACGGGGCGCCAGGCAATCCCCGGCGCGCCGGGAACAGAGGACACGGCATGGCAAATCTCGAACTGATCCTGGTGCTGGCAACCGCCGTGACCGGACTGATCTGGCTGGGCTGGGTGATCCTTCGGCGCCGCCGAAGCCCGGAGCGTCAGCGCGAGATACCCTGGTTCGTGGACTACTCGCGCTCGTTCTTCCCGGTACTGCTGATCGTGCTGATCCTGCGCTCGTTCGTGGCCGAACCGTTCCGCATCCCCTCCGGTTCGATGATGCCCACCTTGTTGGTGGGCGACTTCATCATGGTCAGCAAGTTCTCCTACGGGATCCGCCTGCCGGTGACGCGTACCAAGGTCTTTGACACCGGCGAACCGGAGCGCGGCGAGGTGGTGGTCTTCAAGTTCCCGCGCAACCCGCAGGAGGACTACATCAAGCGGGTGATCGGCCTCCCGGGCGATACCATCGCCTTCCGCGACCGCGTGCTGTACGTGAATGGTGAGCCGCAACCGGCCGAGCGCGTGGGCACCTTCGAGGGCGAGGGTTCCGGGCAGGTCATGTCGGGGGCGTCGATCTTCGAGGAGACGCTGGACGGCCGCACCTACAACACCCTGATGCGGGAACAGCAAGCGAGCCCGGATGGCTCGGTCACGGTTCCCGAAGGGCACTACTTCATGGTCGGCGACAACCGCGACAACTCCAATGACAGCCGGGTCTGGGGTTTCGTCGCCGAGGAACTCCTGGTCGGCCGCGCGCTCTTTATCTGGTTGCATTGGGATTACAATGAAAGGCATCTGGACTTTTCCCGCATCGGCCAGGCGATTCGATAGGCCCGTTCCGCGGGTACAGGCATACAGGGGGCAGGGCATTCATGCGACATTCCAGACATTCGATGCAGGGCGCGGGCGCCGTCACGGTTCTTGCGCTGATCTTCCTGGCGCTGCTGGTCGGCACCTTCGTGATCAAGATGGGCACGCAGTACACCCAGTTCCTGACCGTCCGCTCCATCATGCAGGACGTGGCCACCCAGACCGGTGCCGCCGACAAGAGCGAACGCGAGCTTTGGCGCGAGATCGATCGCCGCTTCCAGATCAACTCCGTGTATGACGGGATCGAGGAAGGCGACTTCAGCGTGACCGAGAACGGGGACGGTCGCCGTCTGCATCTGGAGTACGAGGTGCGCCGCGAGTTCCTCGGTAACGTGGACGTGGTTGCGCGCTTCTCGAACAGCGAGACGCTCGCTCCCTGACCGGGGCGGTGTCGATTCGTTGCATGCCTTGCAGGGTGTTTCCGTGAGTCGTGACTTTCGCAGTCTGCTGCCGCCGGCCGTGCGCGACGGCGAAGGCGTAGGCCAGGCGTTGACCCATCGCAGTGCCGGCGGGCGCAACAACGAGCGTCTGGAATTCCTCGGAGACGCCGTCCTGGGCCTGGTGATTGCCGACGCCCTGTACGAAAAGCTGCCGGATGCCCCGGAAGGGGACCTGACCCGTCTGCGCGCCGCGCTGGTCAATCGCGAATCGCTGGCGGCGCTCGCGCGGGAGACCGGTCTCGAGGGTACGCTGAATCTGGGCCAGGGCGAACGCAAGAGCGGCGGCCAGCGGCGCGACTCCATCCTGGCCGACGCGGTCGAGGCCCTGATCGGGGTGACCTACCGCGAGGCGGGCATGCAGGCCGCGCGCGAATTCACCCTGGCGCTGTACGTGGAACGCCTGAACGATCTGCCGTCGGCCGAATCGCTGAAGGACCCCAAGACGCGTCTGCAGGAGCAGCTCCAGGGCCGCAATGCGGAGCTGCCCGTCTACGAGGTGCTGGAGGTGGCCGGCCCCGATCACAAGCGCGAGTTCACCGTGGCGGTGCACCTGCCGACCCAGGGCTGGGGGCAGCGCGGCCAGGGCTCCTCGCGGCGCCGCGCCGAGCAGGCCGCGGCCGAGGCCGCCCTGAGACGCCTGCAACAGGTACAGGAACAATGAGCGAAATCGACGAAGGCCGAGCGGGCGAGTCGACACGCTGCGGCCTGGTCGCGTTGATCGGCCGGCCCAACGTGGGCAAGACCACGCTGATGAATCGCCTGGTCGGCGAGAAGCTGGCGGCGACGACCCGTCGGCCGCACACCACGCGCAACCGCATCCTCGGCATCGTGACCGAGGGGCGGGATCAGGTCGTGCTGATGGACACCCCCGGCATCGACACCGAACGGACCCAGCTGGTGAACCGGGTTCTCAACCGCACGGCCAGCCAGGCGCTGGCCGATGCCGACCTGGCGTGTTTCATCGTCGAGGCGGGCGAATTCGGTCCCGGTGACGAGCGCATCGAGGAGACCATCCGCCATTCCGGACGCCCGGCGCTGCTGGTCATCAACAAGGTCGACCAGTTCCGCGCGAAGGAAGAGTTGTTGCCGTTCATCGAGGCTCGCGCCGCGGCCTTCGACTACACCGGAGTGGTTCCGCTGTCGGCGAAAACCGGCTCCAACCTGGAGGGGCTGATCGCGGAGATCCGGACGCACATCCCAAAGGGCCCGTTTCTGTACGACCCAGACCAGCTCTCGGATCGCCCGCAGCGCTTTCGCGCCGAGGAGATGATCCGCGAATCCATGCTGGAGCACCTGGGGCAGGAGGTCCCGTACTCGGTGGCGGTGCGCGTGGAGGCGTGGGCGGACGAGCCGCGCACTACCCACATCGACGCCGTGATCCTGGTCGAGCGCGACAGTCAGAAGGGCATCGTGATCGGCAAGGGCGGTCGCCGTCTCAAGCGCATTGGCCAGGCGGCCCGTGTCCAGCTGGAGGATCTGCTGGGACGCAAGGTGATGCTGCGCCTGAACGTGCGCGTGGAAGCCGACTGGACCCGCAACCCGCGTGCCCTGCGCGAGCTCGGCATCGAGGAACCACGATGAGGGCCCTGAGACGGGCATGAGTGGCGCGGCGTCGGCAATCACCCAGGGGGTGGTGTTGCACGCGCGGCCGCTGCGCGAGAACAGCCGGGTGCTCGAACTGCTCACCGCCGGGACCGGCCGGCTTTCGGCCGTGGTGCGCGGCAAGGCCGGGTCGGTGCAGCCCTTCGCGCTGCTGGATCTGGCCTGGCGCGGGCGGGGCGAACTGCCCACCCTCAGCGTGGCCGAGCAGCAGCGGGTCTTCCCGCTGACCGGGCGTGCCCTGATCTGCGGGTTGTACCTCAACGAACTGATCCTGCGGCTGTACCCGCGCGAGGCCCCGATCCCGGAGGCTCTGCCTGCGCTGTTGTCTGCCTATGCCCGGCTTGCCGCTGGCGAGCGCGCCGATGCCGTGTTGCGTCGGGCCGAATGGGCCCTGCTCGCGCCGCTGGATTCCGGGCTGGAACATTTGGAGCCGTCCGCGCTGGACCCCGATGCCTGGTATCGCTACGACCCGGACGCCGGCCTGGAACCGGCGGCCGCCGGTCGTGGCGAGGCGATCCCCGGCGTTGCCCTGCGGTCGCTGGCCAGCGGGTGCGACGTGCCCGATAATCAGGCCCGCGTCAGCCGCGACTTCATGCGCCGGCTGATCGATACCCATCTGGCCGGCCGTCCGCTGCGCACCCGCGGTCTGCTGTAGGCTCTCCGGACCGCACCCACACAAGGGCACCGCATCATGTCGCATCCTGTTCCGCTGAAGCTCGGGGTCAATCTCGACCACATCGCCACGATCCGCCAGGCGCGGCACACGCCGTATCCCGACCTGATGCAGGCGGTGCGCCTGGCCGAGGCGAGCGGCGCGGATTCGATTACCCTGCACTTGCGCGAGGATCGTCGGCATATCCAGGACGATGACGTCTTCGGTATCAAGCCCCGGCTCAAGGTCCCGATGAACCTGGAGATGGCGGCAACCGAGGGGATGCAGGCGATTGCCCTCAAGCTGCGCCCGGACGCCTGCTGCATCGTGCCGGAGAAGCGCGAGGAGCTGACCACCGAGGGCGGTCTGGACGCCGCAGGGCAGCTTGACCGGCTGCGCGAGTTCGTCGCGCCGCTGACCGCCGCCGGGATTGAGGTCTCGCTGTTCGTGGAGCCGGATGGGCGCCAGCTGGAGGCCGCGGTGGCCATCGGCGCGCCGGTGGTCGAGCTGCACACCGGTGCCTACGCGAATGCCCATGATGCCGGCGAGCGCGAGCGGCTGCTCGCCAGCCTCAACGAGGCGGCGGCGTCTGGCCAGGGGATGGGCCTGTTGATAAACGCCGGCCATGGCCTGGACTATGACAACGTGCGCCCGATCGCGGCCAACCCGGTCTTTCACGAACTCAATATCGGGCATTCGATCGTCGCCCGGGCCCTGTTCACCGGCCTGCCCGAAGCCGTCAGCCACATGCGCGGCCTCATGGATGCCGCCCGCGCGGGACTGCCGGCCGGGCAGTACCCGGTCTGAGCCAGCCGTGATCCTCGGCATCGGGACCGACCTGGTCCAGGTGGCGCGCATGCAGGGCATGTGGGAGCGCCACGGCGCCCGCCTGGCCGGACGTATCCTGCACCCGCTGGAGCGCGCGGCACTGCCGGCGCAGGATCCGGCCGGTTTTCTCGCCCGCCGCTTCGCTGCCAAGGAGGCCCTGTCCAAGGCACTCGGCTGCGGGGTGGGGGCGGACATGGCCCTGATCGACGCCGGAGTCATCCATGATGCCCGCGGTCGACCCGAGTTCATTTTGGAGGGACGCGCCCGCGCCACGGCCGAGCGCCTGGGGGCCGGTGCCATCCACCTCAGTATCAGCGACGAGCGCGAGTACGCGCAGGCCTTCGTCATCGTGGAGGCGGCCAGCCCTTCCCGGCGCTGAGCCGGTGCTATACCCTCAATTCCGCCCGGGCGCGCTTGCCGGACCGGGGGTGGCTCCCTAGAATGTGGCCCCTTATGCCTGTCGGTGTCGGTAGATGCCGCGTCGGGCGCAGCCCTGAGCGAGTGACGGAGTCCAGTCCATGCCCTGGAACGAACCGGGAAACAACAACCGTGACCCCTGGAGTGGGGGGGGCGGCGGCCAGCGCGGAAGCGGTGGCGGAGGGGGCGGCAATCAGCCCCCGGACCTCGAAGAAATGATGCGCAAGTTGTCGCGGCAGCTGAACGGCATCTTCGGCGGGGGTGGTAGTGGTGGTGGTTCCGGAAGCGGTGGCATGGGGCGAGGCGCCCAGGCGCTGGTGAGCCTCGGCCTGATCATCGCCGTCGTGATCTGGCTGGCATCCGGTTTCCATATCATTTCGGAAGGTGAGCGCGGCGTCGTGCTGCGTTTCGGTGAATTCCAGCAAGTGAACAACCCGGGGCCGGGCTGGCACCTGCCGTACCCGATCGAGCGCGTAGAGATCGAGAATGTCGACAACGTGCGCACCCTCTCCCATCGCGCGCTGATCGTGACCGGCGACGAGAACATTATCGATGTCGACATCGCCGTGCAGTACCGGATCCTCGATCTGGTCGATTATCTCTTCAATGTTCGCGACCCCGACACCACCGTGAATCAGGTCATGGAGTCGGCCATTCGAGAGCGCATCGGCAAGAATAATCTGGATTTCATCCTTGGCGAGGGTCGCGGGGAGATCGCCTCGTCCGCGCGGGTGGTGATGCAGGAGAATTTGGACGCCTACGGGGCCGGCATCATCGTGACCGCCGTGTCGATGGAGCAGGCGCAGCCGCCGGAGCCTGTGCAGGGGGCCTTTGCCGACGCTATTCGTGCCCGCGAGGACGAAGTGCGTTTCCGCAACGAGGCCGAGGCGTACGCCAATGGCGTGATCCCGCGCGCTCGGGGTCAGGCTGCCCGCGTCATCGAGGAGGCCGAGGGCTATCGCGACCAGGTGGTGGCCCGCGCCGAGGGTGATGCCTCGCGCTTTGACCAGTTGCTGGCGGAGTACCAGCAAGTCCCGGACGTAACCCGCGATCGTCTGTATCTGGAGGCGGTCGAGGCCGTGCTTGAGGGTTCGCAAAAGCTGATGCTGGACGTGGGCAGCAGCAACAATCTGATGATGCTGCCGCTGGATCAGTTGTTCGAGGGCACGTCGAGCACCGGAAACAGCTCCAGCGATACGCCGACACCGCGACCGCTGGATACCAGTCGCAGTGTCTTCAGCAACAGTGGCTCGGGTACGAGCGGCGCGCAGGGTGATCGCAACCCGGCCGCCCAGCGTTCGCGGGAGGTGCGCTAATGCTCCGCATAGCCGGTATTGCCGTGATCGTGCTTGGTATCGTGGTCGCGTTGTCGACCTACACGGTCGACGAACGCGATCGCGTGATCAAGTTCGCCCTGGGCGAGATTCGCGAGGTCGACCCGAGCCCGGGGCTGCACTTCAAGTTTCCGCTGATCCAGAACGTCGAGAAGTTCGACGCCCGAATCATGACGCTGAACATCCCGCCGGATCGGTTTCTGACCTCGGAAGCGAAGAACATCATCGTCGATTTCTACGCCAAGTGGCGGATTGACGATGTCGGCCAGTTCTACCGTGCCACTCGCGGGGACGAGCGCCTGGCCGAAGAACGCCTGGCGCAGATCCTGCGCGATGGGATGCGCAACGAGTTCGCGCGTTTCGAACTGCAGGACGTGGTCTCGGGCGAACGCCTGACCATCATGGGTGCTGTGCGCCAGACCGCGCTGGAGACGGCGAAGGAACTGGGGATTGACCTGGTCGATGTGCGCATCCGCCGCATGGACCTGCCGGAGGAGGTGTCCGAGTCCGTGTACGAGCGCATGCGCGCCGAGCGTCAGCGTGTCGCCCAGGACTTCCGTGCCCGCGGTCAGGAAGAGGCGGAGCGTATTCGCTCGCGCGCCGATCGTGAACGCACGGTGATCCTCGCGAATGCCTATCGGGACTCGGAAGAGATCCGTGGTGCGGGTGACGCCATTGCCACCGAGACTCTGGGGCGTTCGTTTGGCGAGGATCAGGAGTTCTTCCGCTTCTATCGCAGCCTGATTGCCTACCGCAACAGCATGAGCGGCGAAAACAGCACCTTCATCCTGGAACCGAACTCGCAGTTCTTCCAGTACTTCAACGCCCCCGGTGGCGAGCGCCCGGCCCCGTTGCCAGCCCGATAACGCGGGGCGTGGACCCGGGCAGCCACCCACGGCTGTCCCGAAGGTCGCCGTCAGCGTCGGGCCCGGACGTTTCCGGGCCCGACTTTTGCCGGACGTTGGTGGATCACAGTACAAGGGCAGGGACGACATGACCGATATCAACCGCTGGTTGTTGCCGGACGGGCTGGAGGAGGCCCTGCCGGACGCTGCGCGCCGCCTGGAGGATCTCCGCCGGCGGGTGCTGGACCAGTTCGATACCTGGGGCTATGACCTGGTCATGCCTCCCCTCGCCGAGTATCTGGAGTCGCTCCTGACGGGCGCCGGCCATGCCCTGGACCTGCAGACCTTCAAGCTGACCGACCAGCTCACCGGGCGCATGATGGGCGTGCGAGCGGACCTGACCCCGCAGGTGGCGCGCATCGATGCGCATCGCCTGCGTGTTCAGGGCCCGAATCGGCTGTGTTACGTAGGTTCGACGCTGCGCACCCGTGCCGACGAGTGGTCGGGCTCGCGCAGCCCGCTGCAGGCCGGGGCGGAGCTGTTTGGCCATGACGGGATCGACAGCGATCTCGAGATCATCCGGCTGATGCTCGCGACCCTGCTGATCTGCGGTGCAGAACGCCCGAGCATGGATCTGGGCCACGTCGGAATCTACCGCGCACTGGCGCGGGACGCCGGTCTTGATGCGGCCCAGGAACAGGACTTCTTCGACCAGTTGCAGCGCAAGAGCGTGCCCGAGATCGAGCAGACCCTAGCCGCCTGGCAGGCCTCCGGCATGGACCCGGCGGCCTGCGCGCGCCTGCGCGCCCTGGTGGATCTGAACGGCGATGCCGGGGTGCTGGACGAGGCCCGCCGAGCCCTGGCGGGTGCGCCGGGCGAGCTGGCGGAGGCCCTGGATCACCTCCAGGCCGTGGTTGCGCGGCTCGAGGCCTGCGAACCGGAGCTGGATCTGCACCTGGATCTGGCCGAACTGCGTGGCTATGCCTATCACACGGGGCTCGTATTCGCGGCCTTTGTGCCGGGCTCGGGCCAGGCCATCGCCCGCGGTGGACGCTATAACGATATCGGCCGCGTCTTCGGTCGGGCGCGGGCGGCCACCGGGTTCAGTACTGACTTGCGTGCCTTCGTGCGGCGCCGGGGCGGCGAGCCGGCGCGCCAGACCGTACGGGCGCCCGCTGCCGGCGACGCCGCGCTGGAGGCGACGATTGCGGATCTGCGTGCGCGCGGCATGCGCGTGGTCCGGGATCTGGACGGCGAGGACAATGAATCATCCGCGGGTGCGCGTCTGGAACAGCACGCCGGGGAATGGACAGTGGTGGAGCATTGATGGCGATGGGACGTTTTGTAGTCGTACTGGGCAGCCAGTGGGGTGACGAGGGCAAGGGCAAGATCGTCGACCGTCTGACCGAGGACGCCGCCGCCGTGGTGCGCTTCCAGGGCGGACACAACGCCGGTCATACCCTGGTGATCGACGGCGTGAAGACCGTGCTCCACCTGATCCCGTCGGGCATCCTGCGCCAGGGCGTGGAGTGCATGATCGGCAATGGCGTCGTGCTCTCGCCCGAGGCCCTGCTTACCGAGATGAAGGAACTGGAGGCGAGGGGCGTGCCCGTCGCCGAGCGCCTGCGCCTGTCGGATGCCTGTCAACTGATCCTGCCCTACCACGTGGCCCTGGACCACGCGCGGGAAAAAGCCCGGGGCAAGGCGGCCATCGGCACTACCGGCCGTGGGATCGGCCCGGCCTACGAGGACAAGGTTGCCCGCCGCGGCCTGCGCCTGGATGACCTCTTCCACCGCGAACGCCTGGCTGCGAAGCTGGGCGAGGTGATGGACTATCACAACTTCGCGCTGAAGCATTACTTCAAGGCCCCGACGATCGATCAGCAGGAGGTGCTGGAGCAGTGCCTGGCGCACGCAGAGCGCCTGCAGCCGATGGTCACCGACGTGGCGGGCCGCCTGCACGAACTGCGCGAGCAGGGCAAGGACGTGATGTTCGAGGGTGCCCAGGGCACGCTCTTGGACATCGATCACGGGACCTACCCGTTCGTGACCTCGTCCAACACCACGGCCGGGGGGGCTTCCACCGGTTCCGGGGTGGGCCCGCGCGACATCGACTATGTGCTGGGCATCACCAAGGCCTATACCACGCGGGTGGGGGCGGGACCGTTCCCGACCGAATTGTTCGACAATATGGGCGAGCACCTGGCGCGCCAGGGCAACGAGTTCGGTTCCACCACCGGCCGTGCGCGCCGCTGTGGCTGGTTCGACGCGGTCGCACTGAAGCGCGCGGTCAAGGTGAACACCATCAGCGGGCTGTGCATGACCAAGCTGGACGTACTGGACGGGCTTGAGAACGTGCAGATCTGCGTCGGGTATAGCTGCGATGGCGAGATGCGCGAGGCGCCGCCGTCCGGGGCCGAGGCCTATGCCGCCTGCACGCCGATCTACGAGGAGATGCCCGGCTGGTCGGAGTCCACGGTCGGGATCCGCGAATACGCCCAGCTGCCGGCCAATGCGCGCGCCTATCTGGAGCGCCTGAGCGAGGTGGTCGGAGTACCGGTGGACATGGTCTCCACCGGCCCGGACCGGGACGAAACCCTGGTCCTGCGGGACCCGTTCGATACCTGATCGCGCCCGTGAACGCCTAGTTCGCACACCGGGCTGGCCCCGGGTGTGCGGCCCGGGCGGGATAATGCCAGGCGGCGGCAGGATGCCCACACAGCAACATCACGCCATCGATATGGATGCCGCGTCGACAAGTTCGATCGGGATTGGGTTGAAGCATAGAAATGGTGCCGAGGAGAGGACTTGAACCTCCACGGGGTTACCCCCACTAGCACCTGAAGCTAGCGCGTCTACCAATTCCGCCACCTCGGCACGAGGGACGACACACAGGGAAAACCGTGTGTCCTGCGCTTCAGGAGCGCGCAATATAGTGCGCGGTCGTGAGGCTGTCAACGCCCCTGGGCGCGAAAATGGCCGCTGGTGGCATGCGCCAGGTGGCACGAGCGGGCCGCCCGCGCAACAAAATTCCGCATGCCTCATAATGGGCGCCTTGGGGAACGCTGATACATGTACACGCTCGCGTTGGCGCCCCCCTGTTTCCGGGGCCAGACGCCGCTGTCGAGGCAGTGGTTCTGCCCGCCCGCTCTTGATTGATGCGGGGTGCGGCGCAGGCTCGGGGAACCAGGGCCACCCGCCCGGCAAGTGACGGCAAGGGGTGGCTCGACCGCCCGTCATGGACGGGAACGGGCCTGCTCGCGGTGTTGCTTTGCGGTGTGGCCTGGCCATACCTCGCGCGGTGCGCCTTGTCGGCGCGCAGCAGTGACCAAGTCGCGAGCGTGTACAAGAATCAGCGTTTCCCTTGCGCGCCCGGCCGGATCCCCGGCGACGGGCTGCCCATTGCAACATCCACAGAGTTCACTGAATGCCAAGACAACGTCGCAAGACCCCCGCCGATCCCAACTTCGAGCGCGAGGCGCAGAAGTACGACAATCCCATCCCCAGCCGCGAGTTCATCCTCGGGCTCCTGCAGGAAGCCGATAATCCGCTGTCCTATGACGAGATCGCGGAGCGGCTGCAGATCGACGATGATGATCGTCTCGAGGCCCTGCGCCGCCGCCTGAAGGCGATGGAGCGCGACGGCCAGGCCCTTTGCAACCGTCGTGGCGCCTACCTGCCCGTCAACCAGGAAGACCTGATCCGTGGCCGCGTGATCGGTCATCCGGATGGCTTTGGCTTTCTGGTGCCGGACGAGCAGGACGATGACCTGTTCCTGTCGCCCAAGCAGATGCGTGGCGTGTTCCATGGCGACCGGGTCCTTGCCCGGGTCATGGGCGTGGACCGCCGCGGCCGGCGTGAAGGCGGGATCGTCGAGGTCCTGGAGCGCAACACCACGCAGGTCGTGGGGCGCCTGAAGATCGAGGACGGCGTCGGCATCCTGACCCCGGACAACAAGCGCATCACCCACGACATCCTCGTGCCGCCGGATGGCCTGGGCGAGGCGGAGGACGACCAGATCGTGGTCGTGCGCATCCGCGAGTCGGCCTCGCGCACCGCGCGTCTGCGCGGCGACGTGCAGGAGGTCCTCGGCGAGCACATGGCTCCGGGCATGGAGATCGACATCGCGATCCGTGCCCATGGTCTGCCCCACGAATGGCCAGACGAGGTCACGGCCGCCGCCGACGAGCTCGGTGCCGAGGTGGCCGAGGCGGACAAGAAGGGCCGCCTCGACCTGCGCGAGAAGCCGTTTGTCACCATCGATGGCGACGACGCCCGCGACTTCGACGATGCCCTGTACTGCGAGCCGGAAGGCAAAGGCTGGCGCCTGTGGGTCGCGATTGCCGACGTGTCGCACTACGTCGCGCGCGATGCCGCGCTGGATCGCGAGGCGCAAACCCGCGGCACTTCGGTGTACTTCCCGAATAACGTCATCCCCATGCTGCCCGAGGCCCTGTCCAACGGCCTGTGTTCGCTGAACCCGAACGTGGACCGCCTGAGCATGATCTGCGAGATGGAGATCGGCGCCCGTGGGGCCCTCAAGAGCTTCCGCTTCCACGAGGGCCTGATTCGCTCGCACGCGCGCCTGATCTACGAGGACGTAGCCGCCATGCTTGAGGGTGATTCGGGCCTGCGCGAGAAGAACGCCCATGTGCTGCCCCACCTCGAGACTCTGCACAAGGTCTTCAAGTCGCTGCACGCGGCGCGTAATCGCCGTGGCGCGATCGACTTCGATACCACCGAGACGAAGATCGTCTTCGGCGAGGACCGCAAGATCGAGAAGATTGTCCCGACCGAGCGCAACGATGCCCATCGCCTGGTCGAAGAATGCATGATCATGGCGAACGTCGCCGCTGCGCGCTTCCTGAAGAAGCACAAGGTGCCGGCGCTGTACCGCATCCATGACCAGCCGCCGTCGGACAAGGTCGAGGAACTGCGCGAATTCCTGAACGGCGCGGGTCTGAGCCTCGGTGGCGGGGCGGAACCCACGCCGGCCGATTACACCGCGGTCCTGAAGGCGGCGCGCCAGCGTTCCGACCAGCAGTTGATCCAGACCGTCCTGCTGCGCTCGCTGAGCCAGGCAGTCTACGCACCGGAGCTGGACGGCCATTTCGGTCTGGCGCTGGACGACTACGCCCATTTCACCTCGCCGATCCGGCGCTATCCGGACCTGCTGGTGCACCGTGGCATCCGCCATGTCCTGCGCAAGGGCAGCGCCAAGGCATTCCCGTACTCGCACGGTGACATGGAACAGCTGGGCGAGCACTGCTCGATGGCCGAACGCCGGGCCGACGACGCGACCCGCGACGCGGTGGCCTGGCTGAAGGCCGAGTACATGCAGGACAAGGTCGGCGAGACGTTCCTTGGCGTGGTCTCCGGGGTCACCGGTTTTGGCCTGTTCGTCGAAATCAAGGATGTCTACATCGAGGGCCTGGTGCATGTGACCAGCCTGGACAACGACTTCTATCACTTTGATCCGGCGCGTCACAGCCTGACCGGCGAGCGCGGAGGCCGGGTGTTCCGCATTGGCGACGAGCTCAAGGTCCAGGTCGCGCGGGTAAGCCTCGATGATCGCAAGATCGACCTGGCCCTGGCCGAGGAGCCGGGCAAGCCGAAGCCCACGGATGCGCCTCCCAAGAAGCGCAGCCGCCGCAGCAAGCGCCGCAAGGAGGCGGACGCCGCCCCGGTGGAGGCCGCTGCCGGGTCGGCAACGCCCGGACCGGAGGCGTCCGCTGGCGACGACGAGGTCCCGGCGCCGAAGAAAAAGCGCCGCCGTCGCGGCGGGCGCCGCCGCGGCGCCGCGTCCGGTGAGTCGAATCCGGCCAGCGAGTCCGGCCCGGACAACGGGCCCGAGCCGGGGAACGAAGCGGGCCCGCCGAGCGAGCCGCACGACGACACCCCGGATACCCCGGAACCCGGCAACGAGGCGGTTCCGCCGCCGCGGCCCGAGGCCGACAAAGATGGCAATACCATCGCCGAGCCCGAGGTACAGCCGGCGGACAAGAAGCCCGCGGGCTCCGGCCGTCGCCGGAGTCGGCGTCGGCGTCCGTCCTCGTCCTGAGGCGACCGGTGCGCCCGCATCCGTCCGCACGGTCATGCGCGGCCCCGGTAGCCCCGGGCGTCGACTCGGGGTTCCTGACCGGTGAGCTCCGGGCGGTCGGAGTCGGGCGATGAGCAAGGGGGGCAAGGGCAGCCGCGCGGAGGCCTTCGGCGGGATCCATGCGGTGGCGGCCGTGCTGGAGCACGCCCCGGAAAGGGTCAAGCGCCTGCAGCTGGCCACCGATCCGGTGGAACCCGCCCTGGAGCGCCTGCTGCAGCGGGCCCGGCACTGCGGCCTGTCGGTCGAACGGGTCGGTCGCGAGCGCCTCGACCAGCAACACCCCGGCTTCCAGAACCAGGGCGTGATCGTACACTGCACACCGCGTCCGGCGGTGGATGAACGGGCCCTGGTCCGGCGTGTTCGCGATGGCCTCGACCTGCTGCTGGTGCTCGACGGCGTGACCGATCCGCACAATCTAGGCGCCTGCCTGCGTACCGCCGATGCGGCCGGAGCCGGTGCGGTCATCATGCCACGCCACCACAGTGCGGCATTGACCCCGGCGGCGATCAAGGTGGCCTCCGGCGCGGCCGAGACCGTTCCGGTGGTGACCGTCGGCAATCTGGCGCGGACGCTGGCATCCCTGAAGGACGCCGGCATGTGGACCGTGGGCCTGGCCGGCGAGGCGGAGGGAAGCCTCTACCAGGTGGACCTGCGCCTGCCGAGCGCGATCGTGATGGGGGCCGAGGGCGAGGGGCTGCGCCGCCTGACCCGGGAGGCCTGCGATCATCTGGTCGCGTTGCCGATGCGGGGAACGGTGGAGAGTCTCAACGTCTCCGTTGCCACGGGCGTCACCCTTTTCGAGGCGGTGCGTCAGCGCCAGGCCGGACCGGTGCCAGGGTTGGCCTGAGGAAAGGCTTCCGCCTTCGGGCCTCCCGGTGTGGCGTCCACGTCCGTTTCCCCGGCTTTGGCTTGTTGTTGCCGCGCGCTTCGGTTATCGTATCGCGCCTTTCTGCCCCGCGGGTGTGCCCGCGGGGTCGAACCCTTGCCTCACCGCGTGGACGGGAGGCTGATACCCGCAAGGAGTTCCCGATGCGTCACTACGAAGTTGTATTCCTGGTCCACCCGGACCAGAGCGAGCAGGTCCCGGCGATGATCGAGCGCTACAAGGGCCTGGTCGAAGGTCATGAAGGCAAGGTCCATCGTCTGGAAGACTGGGGTCGCCGTCAGCTGGCGTACCCGATCCAGAAGCTGGTGAAGGCCCACTACGTGCTCATGAACATCGAGGCCTCGGAAGAGGCGATGGAAGAGCTGGCCAGTGCCTTCCGGTTCAACGATGCCGTGCTGCGCCACCTGGCGATGCGCATGGAAGAGGCCGTGACCGAGACCTCCCCGCTGGCCAAGGGCCAGGAAGAGGAAGGCTCCAAGGGCCGTCGCCGCGAACGCGACGACGAGGGTGGTGAAGCCGCCTCCGACGACTCGGCCGCCGCCGAGTAAGCCCCGCCCGTTCGCTGATCGATTGATTGAAGGAGATCTGACATGGCCCGTTTTCCGCGTCGCCGCAAGTACTGCAAGTTCACCGCCGAAGGCATCGATTACATCGATTACAAGGACCTGAACCTGCTCAAGGGTTTCGTCACCGAAACCGGCAAGATCGTGCCCAGTCGCGTGACCGGCACCAGCGCGAAGTACCAGCGTCAGCTGGCCACCGCCGTGAAGCGCGCGCGGTTCCTCGCCCTGCTGCCGTACAGCGACAACCACTAAGTCACGTACCGGTTCGCCGGGGGCCGTCGCCATGCGCGTACTGGCCGAATTCGCGATGAAGAGCCGGGGCCGTGCCGTGGGCGCGGTCGCCGGCTTTGGCGTGGCGGGACTGTTCCTGCCGCCGGTCGCGCTCCTCAGCAGTGCGCTGATCGCCCTGGTGGGGCTGCGCATCGGTCTCGGGCAGGCGCTACTGGTCATGGTGCTTTCCGCGCTGGTGCTCGGGGTGGCGATGTTTGCCTTGATGCCCGAGGCCCCGCTGTTCGCGGGTGTGATCGCCGGGATCGTGCAGTGGGCGCCGGTGGCGCTGCTCGCCGAATTGCTACGGCGCACCGTCTCGTGGCGCATGACGATGCAGGCCGCCGTGGGGATCGCGGGGATCGGGGTGCTGGCCGTACACATGCTGGTCCCGGATCTCGAGTCCACCTGGGCCGAGGCCGGCATGGCCCTGCTGGGGCCGCTCGTCGAGGGCAGCGAGACCGGCCCGCAGGAACTGGAGGCGGGGCTGCGCCGTGCCGCCCCGTACCTGACCGGGCTGTTCGCCGGGATGCTGCTGCTCAGCCTGACGCTGGCCGTGGTGCTGGGCCGCTACTGGCAGGCGCTGTTGTACAACCCGGGGGCATTCGGCGAGGAGTTCCGGGCGCTGCAGTTCGGACACGCAATGAGCGCGGCCACGCTGCTGCTGGCAGGGATCGGTCATCTGGGGCCGGTGCCGCTGGCCACCGAGCTGGCGTTCATCCTGGCGGTGCTGTTCTTCCTGCAGGGGATCGCGCTCATGCACGCGCTGACCTTCCGCCAGGGGATGAGCAGTTTCTGGCTAGTGGGGATGTATGTGTTGTTGGCCCTGGCGCTGCCACAGCTGTTTCTGCTGCTGGCGACCATCGGGGTCATCGACGCCTGGGCGGATATCCGCTCGCGCCTGGGCCCTGGTTCCGCACCAGGCGGGCAGGACGGTGACAACAATCCGTGAGACCGGTCCACGACCGGTGTAGAATGCGCCCCTTCGGGGGCTGATCAAACGTTACAGGAATACCAAAGATGGAAGTCATTCTGCTGGAAAAGATCGACAACCTGGGCACCCTGGGTGACCGCGTCAACGTGCGTCCGGGCTTTGCGCGCAACTATCTCCTGCCGCAGGGCAAGGCCACGTTCGCCACCGCCGAGAACATCGCCGAGTTCGAGGCGCGCCGGGCCGAACTGGAGAAGGCGGCCGCCGAGGCCCTGGCCGAGGCCGAGGCGCGCAAGGAAAAGCTGGACGGTACCGTGCTCGAGATCACCGCGAAGTCCGGTGGCGAAGGCAAGTTGTTCGGCTCCATTGGCCCGGCCGACGTCGCCGATGCCCTGAGCGCGAAGGGCACCGAAGTCGAGAAGCGCGAAGTGCGCATGCCGGAAGGCCCGCTGCGCACGACCGGCGAATTCGAGATCGGCCTGCACCTGCACTCGGACGTGGACGTCGACATCCGCGTCGTCGTGATCGGCGAAGAGTGATTCACCGGATGTCGGGAGGGTGGCCCCACCGGGTCGCTGATACCCGGCAGATGGGCGGGTTCGCTGCGTGAACTCGCCCATGGCCCCGAATCCGCGGGTCCCCCCGCACTCCGAGGAGGCCGAGCAGGCCGTCCTCGGAGGCCTGATGCTGGACAACGCCGCCTGGGACCGGGTGGCGGACCGCATCACCGCAGAAGACTTCTATCGTCACGACCACCGCCTGATCTTCCGGGCGGTGTCCACGCTTGCCGATCGCAATGCCCCGTTCGACATGGTGACCGTGTCGGAACAGCTCGACCGCACGGCGGAGCTGGAACCGGCCGGTGGCATGGCGTACCTCGGGCGCCTGGCTGCCGAGACGCCCAGTGCCGCGAACATCGTGGCCTATGCCGATATCGTCCGCGAGCGCTCCATCCTGCGTTCGCTGATCTCGGTCGGCACCGAGATCGCCGATTCCGCCTATACCCCCGACGGTCGCGACTCCAAGGAACTGCTGGACGTGGCGGAGCAGAAGGTGTTCCGTATCGCCGAGCAGGGCGCTCGGGGTGCCCAGGGGTTTCGCGGGATGAAACCGCTGCTGACGGCGGCGGTGAACCAGATTGAAGAACTCTACGAGACCAAAAACCCCATCACGGGGATCGCCACGGGCTATGAGGACCTGGACGCCCTCACGTCCGGGCTGAATCCGGGCGATCTGGTGATCGTGGCCGGGCGCCCGTCTATGGGCAAGACCTCGTTCGCGATGAATATCGCCGAGTACGTGGCGATGAAGAACGCCGAACCGGTCGCGATCTTCTCCATGGAGATGCCCGGCGAGCAGCTGGCGATGCGCCTGTTGTCCTCGATGGGGCGGATCAACCAGCAGAAGCTGCGCTCCGGTCGCCTGGAGGATGGCGACTGGCCGCGCCTGACCAGCGCGGTGCAGATGCTCTCAGAGGCGCCGCTGTACATCGACGACACCCCGGCGCTGTCGCCCACCGAGCTGCGCGCCCGCACGCGCCGCCTGATGCGCGAGCACAAGGGGCTCAAGCTGATCGTGGTCGACTACCTGCAGCTGATGCAGTTTCCCGGGGCCGGCGAGAGCCGCGCCCACGAGATCTCCGAGATCTCGCGCGGCCTGAAGGCCCTGGCCAAGGAGCTGAGCGTCCCGATGATCGCGCTGTCGCAGCTCAACCGCTCGCTGGAACAACGGCCAAACAAGCGCCCGGTGATGTCCGACCTGCGCGAGTCCGGGGCCATCGAGCAGGACGCCGATATCATCGCCTTTGTCTATCGCGACGAGGTCTACAACGAGGAATCCCCGGACAAGGGCACGGCGGAGATTATCATCGCCAAGCAGCGTAACGGCCCCATCGGGACCGTGCGCCTGACCTTCCGCGGGCAGTTCACGCGCTTCGAGAACTATGCCCCCGACGTCTACGGCGAGATGGGCCACCAGGCCTGACCAGCGGCGTGAAACGCGCGGCCACCCTCCATCTCCATCCGGAAGCCCTGCGGCACAACCTGTCCGTGGCGCGCCGCCTGGCCCCGGGTGTCCCCACGTGGTCGGTGATCAAGGCCGAGGGCTATGGCCACGGTCTGCTGTGGGCGGCCGGGGTGCTGGGACCGGACAGCGATGGTCTCGCCGTGTCCCAGGTGGGCGAGGCGCGTGCCCTGCGCACTGCCGGCTTCGACGGGCCGCTGCTGGTCCTGCAGGGGCCGCGGGACGTCACCGAGTCTCATGCCTGCACCGAATTCGGCCTGCAGCCCGTTGTGCACGATCCCGCGCAGCTTGACCTCCTCGATGCCGCTGGTGCCACACTCCCCGAGGTCTGGGTCAAACTGAACACCGGCATGAACCGCCTGGGCTTCGATCCGCGGCGAGCGGCCGACGTGGCGGCGCGCCTGCAGACCGCCGGGCACGGGCACGAGGGGCTGCACTGGATGACCCATCTGGCCTGCGCCGACGCGCCCGACCACCCGCAGAATGCCCGGCAGCTGGCCTGCTTTGCCGACACGGTGGCGGCGTTTCCGGGACACCGCAGCGTGGCCAACTCGGCTTCCCTGTTCGCGGGCTGGGGCCGCGGCGGCGATGCGGCCGCACCCGGTGACTATTGGGCGCGCCCCGGCATCATGCTCTACGGCGCGCACCCGGCCTCGGTCCCGGAAGCGTGCCCGCCCGAGGGGCCCGAGGGGGACCTGCGCCCGGCGATGACCGTTCGCGCCCCGATCATCGCGACCCAGTCGCTGGAGCCCGGCGAGTCGGTCGGTTATGGCGCGACCTGGACGGCCAGCGGACCTGGCCGGGCCGGGATCGTCGCGATGGGCTATGCCGACGGTTATCCGCGCCACGCCCCGTCGGGTACCCCGGTCCGCGTGAAGAACCGGATCTGCCCGCTGATCGGGCGTGTCTCCATGGACATGCTGGCGGTGGACCTGAGCGGGGTGCCCGAGGCGCAGGTCGGCGACATGGCGACGCTGTGGGGCGAGGGGTTGCCGGTGGAACGCGTCGCGCGCGCGGCGGGCACGATCAGCTACGAGCTTCTGACCCGCGTGGCGGACCGTCTGCAGCCGGCACGCTGATACACTGTCGCATCCCGCATTCAAGGATGCCGCGATGACCGACTTCGACCCCACTGATTACGACCCGCAGACCGTCGCCATCCGCCATGGCTACCAGCGCACGCCCGAGGGCGAGCACTCCG
>NZ_JAWLFK010000083.1:0-5462 GCF_041685615.1 Thioalkalivibrio sp. | reverse complement strand
GCCAACAAGCGCGACATGCCCTACCAATCCCTGATCAAGGCGTGGCTGGCGGACGACGTGGACGAAGCCCGCAAAAAGGGCTAACGGCGACGACAGCGGATGAGCGTGTGGCATCCGTGGATTTCACCGAGCATGACCTGGTGGTCAGCTTGATGGATGGTCGACGGATTTCGGTTCCGCTCGAGTGGTACCCGCGTCCGGCCCACGCAATGCTCCCGCAGCTTCGTATCTGGGACGAGAAGAAGAGGACACCCATGATCTTCTGGACGGCCAGAGGCGGCCGGGCTAGGTCTTTGGGTGATTGCATGGACCAAGGAGGGTCCTGATGATGCGAGCCAGGAAGGAGCTCGTCTCGGCGTTAAAAACCGTCGGTTAGCGTGGTCCGACCCGGGTCTCTCCACGTGCGTTGCCCCGGTTCCCCGATGGGCGTTTCACCCGGTGAAGATCTTGTAGAACAGGACCAGCCCGATGCCTGTGCAGCTGATCACCGTGAGCCAGTAGGCCCCGGGTCTTTCGTTGCGCTCGATTTCCTGGTTCTCGGTTTCCCAGTTGCCCGGGGTCCATGCGCCGTTGAGCACGCGCCCCTTTATCAGGCCCCCGAGACCGACATAGAGCAGCCACAGGCCCGCGAGAGCCATCAATAGTTCATTCATGGTAACCCTCCTCCTTTCAGGCCCGTTTCCCGTCGGCTTTCTCTGGTTCGATGACGCTACTACGCTTGCCGAGCATTGCAAGTGCTCATCACTGGATAAGGCGGTCGGACCTCGCTCACGGTCGGGGAAACAGAAGGAAACCGGTCGAGAAAGGGCGCAATTCGTGCTCTAAGCGGTCACTTCGGCTATCAAAGGAGCGTCCCAGGCAAGGAAGCCATGCCACGGGCGAATCGCCATCACCGCTGGGCCAGACCCGGTTAGCATGCACAGGGTCAATTCGCTCGCCGCGCCAGGAGGTCCATCACCGCGCGGACAAGCTGCCACTGGCCGATGAGCCCCACGCCTTGGGGATCGATGTGGGAAAAGCCATGGATCAGGTGCAGGTCGGTCTCGCCGATGCCACGGGCGAGGCGCTCGCTTTCGGTGTGCGGGATCATGGGGTCGGCCCGCCCGTGGATCAGGATGGCGCCCCTGGAAAGATGCGAGAGGTCGCGGTCAGCGAAGGACAGCAGCTCGATGGCCTCCTGTGCGCTGGCCGGCAGAACATCCAGGAGCTGCGGCACGCGCTCCTTGTCATCGTTCAGCATTAACGCCAACAGGCTTCGCCCCGCGTCCCCGAGATCATCGGCCACGTCGGCGATGGGCGCGTGAGGATCGGCCATGCGCCGGTGGGCAATTTCTTCGAGCATCGTGCGATCCTCGTGGTCATCGAGGACGTGCAGATTGCCGCGCAGGAAGATCCACTTCGCCAGCGGGTCGGGAGCCCGCGTCTGCCAGCGGTCCGATCCGGGCTCCTGGTAGGCCCCTGTAGTGGAGAAGGTAATCACGTTCTCCGTGTCGTAGTAGCCGCCGATCCCGACCAGGAAGTCGATGGCTTCTTCCCCCTCCGGGGTCAGCGTCGCCAGGATCGCCAGGCCCACGGCATACGAGATCGCCGCGACGCCCACGTCCTGTTCATCCGGCGCGCGCTCCACCTCCAGACGGGAGAGAAGGGCGGCGGCATCACGGATCGCAGTGGCATCCTCGCGGCGGACGCTGAGGTCTTTCGTGCCCTGCAGGTCGGGTACCAGCACCAGGAAGCGGGCGCGCGCCAGCGTATTGGCAAGCTGCACCAGCCGGCGGTCGTCCTTGCCCTGCGGCGTGAAGCCCGGCACGAGGACGATGCGGGCCCCCACATCCTGCCGGGGGTGGTAGAGGTCGGCCGCGATGTCGCCTGCGTCCGTCTCGAGCGTCAGCGTCTCGCGCGCGGGCTCGGGCGTGCGGTCCTTCAGCGTGCTCGTTCCCGCCCCGGCCTCGATGTCCTGGAGCACGCGCGTGGCCTCCCAGCTGTGGGCACCGATGTAGCCGGCAAGCAGCAGGAGGCCCAACAACACAGCAGCGATGCGAAGCATGCGCTTCTCCCGAACAGCGAACACCGACGATTATGGTTGATGTGAGCGAACGGGGTTCGGGGGTCGGCTGCAAGACCCAATGAGGACAGCCACGATGTTTCGAGTGTTTGAAACCGCACGGACGCCCGCCTCGCATCCGCCTATCGTGGCGGGGTAGAAGGGTACGTGCGTGGTTTTCTGCCCGGTCTGTCGGAGGCGGGCCGGCGAAGTTTCAGGGGGCGAAGGCTTTCCGGATGCGATCTGGCATCGAGGCCGGAAGGCGCATCGAACGTTACGTCTCGGGCGCGTCGCAGTGCGCGGGATGATAGTCGGAAGGAAGGAGCGAGATGATGGCCAGTGATAACTTCCCGACCGTGGATTGGCAGGACGGACAGAACGCGGACCGGGTGAAGTTCCAGGTCAGGCACGAGGAGCCGGTGATCCTGAAGATGCCAGCGGGCATGAACTGGACGGTGAACGGCAGCGAGTTCGAATGCACCGCGGACCCGGACAAGGGGATGCTATGCGACTGTGAAGGCGGTCTCTTGCGGAAGCTGGCGGATCTGAACGGCATGCCTGAGCTGAACGAGATCGCGGACGCCTGCGAATATTCGAGCTCACGTGTGGATGTCGACCCCGCCGGCGGGCGCATCATCATCCACGACTGACCTGCCTGGGAGCGACAGAGAATCGGATACGCATGATCTTCCGGGCGCCATAAACCCCAGCGGGCTCCTGGTCCCCGACCCTGCGCCGGTCACCGCTCGCGTTGAACTGCCCGTGATTCGCGACGAGGGCGAAAAAATGGACCAGACAGAGCCGATGACGAAGATGAGTTGGCGCCGATTTGCGTTGATGATCGCAACGTCGACAATCATCATGTTCTTCTTGATGTATCAGCTTGTTTACTCGTTCGACCACGCCAGCTTCAGCTTGAACCGTCTGATCGCCTCTTTGCTTATGGGGTGCGTCATGACCGTGGTCATGCTGTCTTTCATGTGGTCGATGTACAGGGGTATGGGAATGAAGATCGCGGTTCTGGTCGTGGCCGCGCTGTTAGGCGTACTTTTGCTTTCCGCCAATAGAAGCCAGTGGTTCATCGGGGATTCCGAGTTCATGGAGTCGATGATTCCCCATCACTCCATTGCCATCAACAACTCGCGGAAGGCGAGTATTCGCGATCCTCGTGTCCGCGAGCTGGCGGACCAGATTATCGAGGCACAGGTACGCGAAATCGCCCTGATGAATCGCCTCCTAGAGGATATAGCCCGGAATGGAGAGCGGGGGGAGGCGAAGCTCCCCCCTCGTTCCACCGAGATGTCGCCCGAAATGGAGCGCAGGGTCGAAGAAGCAGTGCAGTGAACCCGACCATGAGGCCAATCGTGACCTTCTACCGGGTAGAGCCCTGGGAGATGCCGATTCAGGCATCCGGAGGCTATGGGGTCAGATCGTGCCTTTTGCCTTATGCCGAGACCCGGCACGATCAGAAGGCAAGGTATGGCCCGACGTCTGTCGGCTCCGGAAGCCGCTCGCGAACACAGTTTGGCTGAGGCCTGTCGATGACTCATCGGGTAAAATGCGGACGCCTCTTTGATAGGAGACGGAATGCACAGCCTTGTAATAGAAAGGGACTCCGGCTATGCGGACAGAGCCAGGAAATACAAGATTTACTGCAATTCGAAGGAGATTGGCAAGATCGGAAATGGTGAGTCTGCCAGTTTTGAGCTGCCAGTGGGGCGCCATGAAGTCCACTTCAGGATCGACTGGGCGCGGTCAAACAAGATCGTAATTGATGCCAAGGATAATGAAACCAGCATGATCACCGTAGGGTCCAGCCTTCGAGGCTGGAGACTTGCGCTTGCAGCGTTGTACATCGTGTTCATGCCTCACAAGTACTTGTGGGCACGACTTCAGAACGCTGGATGAAGAGGCCACGTCTGGATTCGTGACGGCCAGGACGGGCCGTGTGGTGGTCAGGCGATTTCGGACATCTCGACAGGGTTCATAAGGCACGGCCTGAGCGCGGTGGCCCATACCCGTATCCCAACCGCGCTGGCACAAGCGATACCTTCTCCGGGAATGGAGGGGCACGCGGATGCGGGAAGTCCCGTACGAAAACGGGTATGGTCCGGCGGGGGTGGCGGGCAATGTGGCCCGGCACATGGACAGGGAGACGGACACATGACGCGTACCATCATGCTCGGGGTCACCGGCGTACTCACCGGCGGCCTGCTACTCGCCTCGGCCGCCGTGGCGGAACCGAACTGGAAGGCCTCGCCGACCTATGCAACGGTGAATCTCGCCACTGGCTTCGTGCCCGACCCGTGGACGCAACAGCTGTCCGCCGGTGGCTCGACGGAAGTGGGGGGTGGACTTGCGCCCGGGTGCAGGGGCCGTATCCACGAGGCGGCCCCGGATGTGGACCTCAATTACGAGGCGGGGGGAAGTCACTTGTTCGTCCATGTCGAGTCAAAGGTGGACACCTCGCTGGTGATCTTTGGACCGGACGGCCGGTGGTATTGCAACGACGACTTCGCGTCTCTGGACCCCGTGGTGGTGTTCCATAATCCCCGTTCGGGTAACTACAACATCTGGGTCGGTGTGGTCGGCGATGCGGAGCTTGCGGACGCGGAGCTCAGGATTACTGAAATGAATCCACTCGACTGGCGCTGATTGCGCTTCGGCTGTGGGTAGGTTCGCCCGCGCGCCCCTCCTTCCTCCTCCCCCGGAGAGACGGCAGGAGGCGGGCCCAGGGGCTACCTCTGCATTGGGCTGTTGGGGCCTTTTCAGTCGCCTGTTGGTCAGATGCGCCCCGGAGATTGGCAACCCTGTGACCCGCCGGCGAGCTCGTGGACGGCAGTTATCGCGGAAGCCGCAGTGCTTGAAGGGGAGTCGAGTCGACGACGACCCGGTTGCGACCCTGTTGTTTGGCGGTGCTCAGCGCGTTGTCGGCGCGGGTTAGCAGCACGTCCAGCGATTTCTCCTGGCCGGCTGCACGGCTCGCAATGCCAATGGAAACGGTGAGCGGGATGGGGCCATGGCCCGAGCCGTCATCGGGTAGCGGCTGTTGTTCGATGCGGGCGCGCAGCTGGTTGGCTACACGCTCGGCATCCCGCGGGCCGGTGCCCTGCAGCCAGACAAGAAACTCCTCGCCGCCGTGTCGGGTCACGAGGTCGCTTTGCCGGAGGGATGATTGCAGCAGCCGTGCGACATGGGTCAGGGCGCGATCGCCGACGTCATGGCCGTGCTTGTCGTTGATCCGCTTGAAGTGGTCGATATCGATGAACAGCACGCTGGCGGGATGGCCGGTGCGGTCGGCCGTGGCCAACTCGCGCGGGGCGACCTCGAAGAAGTAGCGCCGGTTGCCCAGTCCGGTCAGATGATCCCGGGAGGCTTGTCGGGACAATTCGATGCGCGTCTGGTACAGGCGCCAGTACAG
>NZ_JAWLFK010000082.1:0-5511 GCF_041685615.1 Thioalkalivibrio sp. | reverse complement strand
GAAGGTACGACCGGCGGCTAGGCGCCCAACAACGGATGGGTCCGGAACAGTCGCCCCAGGCGTTCCTCGAGTTCGGGGCGCACCGGCCCCGAGCGCTCGGCGTCGAGGCGGGAGACGAACAGGTTGTCGTACCAGTCCTCTTCCTCGTCCATGTCCCAGTCGACCTCGCGCAGCAGGGCCTCACCGGCCGCGGGGATCTCGGCGGGCAGGTCGCGGCCGGTCAGCAGGGCCCAGACGCCGGTCCAGCAGCGGGCGAGTGCGAGGGGATGGTAACCACCGCCGCCCAGGACCAGCAGCTTCGGCGTGCCATCCGCATGGCGCGGGCTAGTCTCGATCACGTCGTCGATACAGGCGAGGAAACACTGGGTGGAGATGCCGAACTTGCCCAGCGGATCCGGCAGCAGGGCATCGGTGCCGGCCTGGACAACGATCACGTCCGGCTGCCAGCGACCCCGCACCGCATCCCAGACCCGGGTGAAGGCGGCGCGGAATTCGGTGTCGTTCGTCTCCTTCGGCAGCGGCACATTCACCGCGTTGCCGAGCGGGCCCGTGTCCTCGATGCGGCCGCCCTCGAAGGGGTACCCGTATTCGGTATCCATGTGCAGGGAGACCGTGAGGACATCCGAATCATCGCTGAACGCGGCCTCGACGCCATCTCCGTGGTGGGCATCGATGTCGAGATAGAGCACGCGCTGGCCGGCCTGGCGCAGGCGCAGGATCGCGAGCGCCGGGTCGTTGAAGTAGCAGAACCCGCGTGCCTGGTCGGGGGCGGCGTGGTGCATGCCGCCGGCCGGGTTGAAGGCCATCCGACCGCCCAGCACGACCTCGGCGCCCTGGATGGAGCCGAAGGTCGCGGTGGCCGGGGTGGCGAAGAAGCCGGCAAAGAACGGGTTCTCGAAGTTGCCGATGTTGTGGCGGTCGCGGTAGCGCTGAAAGACCTTGCCCAGGGCCTCGGCGCGCTGCATCGCGGAGACATACTCACGGGTGTGGAACCATTCGAGCTCGGCGGGCTGCGCCCGGCGGGTGACGGCCATCTCGGCGGGGGTGATCGCGTCATAGGCCTCGATCAGGTCAATGGTCAGCGACACGCGCGGGATACCGAGGGGATGGTTGTCGCCGTAGCTGTGCCCGCGATAACGCGGGGCGTGCAGCAGGGTCGCGTGGCGCCGGGCCGGGGCGCGCTCGGAACCCGGGACGGTGGCGTCCTGATCGATCGCTTCGGGGGTGGCACTCACTGACGCAGCCTCAGGTAGATCTCGGGCAGACGGCGCGGCAGCTCGTCCACGTGGTCGATGATGGTGTAGTGCCCGGGGCCGAAGATGGCCGGGAGGTACTCGGAGCCGGACGGGTCCAGGGTGATGCAGAAGGGGTGTACGCCGGCATCCACCGCCTCCTTCATCGCCATGCGCGTGTCCTCGTGCAGGTAGCGCTGGTCGCCGCCGTCGTCATAGTCGGCCGGACGGCCGTCGGACAGGATCAGCAACAGGCGGCGCTGGCTGGAGTTGCGCCTGAACGCCTCCAGCGAATGCCGGATGCCCGCGCCCATGCGCGAGGCCAGGCGCCCCGACACCCCGGCGATGCGCCCGCGCACGGCGTGGTTCAGGTCCTCGTTGAAGTCCTTCAGCCAGTAGTAATTGACCTGGTCGCGCTGCTTGGAGGCGAAGCCGGCGATCGCGTAGGGGTCGCCGACCTTCTCGATGGCCTCGGCGAACAGCATCATCCCCTCGCGCACGCGGTCCACGATCTTGCCCTGCCCGCCCGGGTGGCGCGCCATGATGGAGGTAGACATGTCCGCCAGCATCAGCACGCCGGTGTCACGGTGCTGCACCGCCCGGCGGCGGTAGATGAAGGCCTTGGGCGAGAGTCCCGCCTTCTTGTCGGCGATGTAGTCGATCACCGCCTCGGTATCCAGCTCGTCGCCGTCCAGCTGTTTTCGCAGCGGCGCCAGGCGCATCGGACGCTGCATCTCCAGACCCCGTGTCAGGCGCTTCAGGGTATCGGCGTTCTCGGACAGGATGGTCGCTGCCCGCTCCGGATCCTCGTCGTCGAACACGCGCTCGTAGAGGTTGACCCAGTCGGAGATGTAGCGCTGCTCGCGGTAGTCCCACTCGGGATACGGGATGCCGTCCTTCTTCGGGGTGTAGGGTGCGGCGCGTTTGGCCACCTGTGCCGGCTGGGGGATGCCGGTGCCGATGCGCCCGCCGGTGCCGGAGGTCTCCTGCTGCGGGGTCTGGATATCCGCGTCCGGGTCCTTCTGCGCCTGCTCCGGGGCCTGCTGCGGTTGCTCCTCCTGCTTCTGGTGCTCGAACTTGTGCTCGTCGTGCGCCTCGTGGTCGCGGAAGTCGGCCAGGCTGCCGTCGCGCTTGCGCTGCGGGTAGACGGGCAGCGACTGGTTCAGCGAAAGCCCCGGCAGATAGGCCTCGGTGCGCTCCTCGAGGGTGATCTCCGGGAGGGTGTCGTCGGCGAACAGTTCCTCGCCCACGGCCCAGGCGGTCACCACGTCGGCGTCGGGCTCCAGCATGCGGGCCAGGCGCGGGTCCTGTGCCTCGCCGCGCAGCAGGGCCTTGTGGGCACGCAGGGCGAAGTCGTAATAGACCGCGGCGCCGCCTTCCGGGCGGTCGTGCTGTTCGGCGAGTTCAACGAGGCGCGACAGGAAGTTCGGGATGCGCGGGGCCAGGCGCGCGTTCACGCGCAGATCCTCGGCCAGGTCGAACAGCACCTGGAAGCGGAACATGCGCGCCTCGAATGGCGCGAACAGCGGGCGCCAGGTGATGCGTGCCTTGTCGTCCAGCGGCGGATGCTCGGCACCCGCGCGCGCGAACAGCCGTTCGACATCGGCGTGGGCGTAGGTATCGAACGCGAGATGCGCGGCCGCATGCTGGGTGGCAACCATGGCCTCCTCGCGCGAGTCCATCACCGCCGGCATGAACAGGCGTCGGCCATCGGTCTCGAGCATCGGGCGACCCTCCCCCGGCTTCCAGCTGGAGTCGGCCAGCGGGATGTCCGCATCCAGCCAGGCCATCAGCACCAGGCGCAGGAAGCGCCCGTTCATGCGCGGGCGAAAGCCCGGCAGCGCCTCCAGCAGGAGCTTCAGGCTCTCGTCGCTCTCCAGGCGAAAGTATGCCTCGCCGCGCGAGCGCCCGGCCTTCAGCAGGTCCGCCCCGCGGCGCGCCCAGGACAGCAGGCCCGCGTCGCCGACCAGGTTGCGGGCAATCGGGGCGCCCTCGAGGTAGGCGTCCAGGGTCAGGCCGCGTTCGTCGAACAGCGTCTCGGCCGGTTCGATCAGCGCGCGCAGGCCCTCGATGCCGCGCCCACCGGCGAGCTTCTCGAAGTCGGTCTCGAAATAGGCCCGGGCATCCGGCAGGCTGCGCGCGCACCAGCGCAGGCCGATCTCGGCCCATTCGCGCTCGCCGGCCTCGCCCCACGCCGCATACACGCGGTCGGCCTGAGCCATGAAGCCTTCCAGGGCATAGTTCGAGTTCACCCATTCCTGGAAGCGCGCGGCCTGCTCCAGCCACAGCTCCACCGTCTGCATATGCTCGGCCAGCCGGGCCGAATGGCGCATGAAGCTCTTGCCGGACTCGCGGTCATGAAAAAACAGGTCCCGCGCGGTCTCGATCCAGCGCCGCGCGACGCTGGCGCCGAACGGACGGATCGCCGGCAGCGCCTCCTTCGTATCGCGGTGCGCGACGAAGCTGATGTCCTCCAGGTGCTGGAGGATCTCCTCGATCTCGACGAGTTCTTCTGCCTCCGGTTTCGCGCCGTCGTTGGTCGCGGGGCCGCTCACGCCGCTTCGGACTCGGGGAAGTGGGCGTCGAAGATCTCTTCCAGCGCCTGGATCAGCTCGGGGTCGTCGGTGATCGGGGCGATCATCGCGGCGCGGCAGGCCACCCGCGGGCTCAAGCCCGCCTGCATCAACTCGCCGGCGTAGGCCAGCGCGCGGGTGGAGGTGGCCTCTTCCAGGCCGTGATCCTTCAGGGTGCGCGCCTTGCGCCCGGCGGCCACGAGTTTCTCCACGCGATCGGCGTCCAGGCCACCGGATTCCTTGGCCACGATCTCGCGCTCGACGTCCTCCGCCGGGTAGTCGAAGTGGATGCCGACGAAGCGCTGCTTGGTGGAAGGCTTCAGATCCTTCAGTACGGTCTGGTAACCCGGGTTGTAGGAGATCACCAGCATGAAATCCTCGTGCGCATCGATGATCTGCGCCTTCTTGTCCAGCGGGAGCTGGCGGCGGTGGTCGGTCAGCGGGTGGATGACCACGGTGGTGTCGGTGCGCGCCTCGACGATCTCGTCGAGGTAGCAGATCGCCCCCTCCTTGACGGAACGGGTCAGCGGGCCGTCCTGCCACACCGTCTCCTCGCCTTCCAGCAGGAAGCGGCCGACCAAGTCCGAGCTGGTCAGGTCCTCGTGGCAGGACACGGTCACCAGCGGCTGGCCGATGGTATGGGCCACATGCTCCAGAAAACGGGTCTTGCCGCAGCCCGTCGGCCCCTTGAGCATCACCGGGAGGCGCTTCGAATATGCCGCCTTGAAGATCTCGATCTCGTCTCCCTGGGGCCTGTAGAACGGGGCATCGCCCACATCCCCCGGCTTCTCGATAACGTCGCGTTCTACACCGCGGATGCGGTTGATCAGGTTCTTCATGAAATCTCCGGGGCCGGGACTGGTGTATGCGCAGGTGCGGCGTTACCCTCCAGCGCGCTGGGCGGGCCGCCAATCGTGTTCCCGCAGGCTTTGTTGTATCATTCGCTGTTTATATTCTATCGAACCTGCGCACTTGCATGAACCAAACGCCCCACCGGAGCGGGGTTGGGCTTGCGAAGGCGCCCGTCACTCGGATTCAGCGCTTCAATAGAGGACCCGGTATGAAACTTGTCAAACTCGTCAAGCTGAACAACCTGCAGTACAACCCGAACCGTGACCCGGAGGTGTACCGCCGTCCGGTCAACGAGGAATTCCGGGTTCAGGCCGTCCTGAACGGGTCCGGCACCGCCCAGTGCAAGTTCTCGGTGGAAGGCGAGACCCTGTGCGAGGGCAGCGTGTCCCTGCCGGGCACCTTCGACTGCAAGTTCAGCTACGACACCGCCGGCACCCGCATTGGTGACCTGGTGATCGAGGGCAACGGCGAAACCTTCCACGAGAAGATCCGCATCGACGTTCTGGAACACGCCTGGATCGGCTGATTCCGGCTCGAACGAGCCCGGCGGCGCCCCCGGGGCGCGTCATGCAAAGGCCTCGCGGCAACCCGCCCGGGGCCTTTCGCGTTTCTGGACCGGCGGCACCAAACGGGACGATGACGGATAACCCGAGAATCCCGACACCCTGATCGACGACTCGCCCGTCAAAACGAATCGGTCTTCCGCGCGCCCTCCGTGTCCCCTGTGGCCCAATCGCCCTTGGCCTTCATCATTTCTTCGTGCGCTCCCATGAAACAGTTTTTAAGTCATTGTTTTATTGTTTTTAATTGGGCTCTTCTCAAGCGGATTTGGTTGTCAGTTCCAGGCCCAACTG
>NZ_JAWLFK010000081.1:0-5654 GCF_041685615.1 Thioalkalivibrio sp. | reverse complement strand
CTCTGACGCACCTTGCCTATCCACCACACGAGGAAACACCAAAAGCATTCTCACCACGGAGGGCACAGAGAAAAGGAGGCAAATTGGCGACGTGTCGAGTGGCCGGTGTGGGCGATACAGCCTGATGGCGTGTTTCGAGCTTTTTGCCCTTCGCCGCTGGCCTTCTCCGTCCCCTCCGTACTGCAAATCGTTTTTGTGAATTGGCCCTTCTTCGTGATGCCGTGCGTTACGTGGTGAGCAAGGCCTGGTAAGTCTCAGGGGGAGCCGACCTGCCAGTTGGACAGGAGCGGGACGCGCGATACCTCGATCTCCAGAGCCATCAGCCAGTTCGCAACCATGCGATTGGAGTTGTTGAGCAGGGTGTACGCCTCGGGGTGTTCGGCAAAGGTCATGTCCCAGGCGCGGGACTCTGCCCGCTCATCGTAGCCGCCGTGCCAGATGTCCTCGAGCTCCTCGCGCAGCGCCGTGGCCCGTTCGCGGGTAACGACCAGCGGAAACGACTCTTCCAGCGGAACCCGCAGTTGCTGCTCCGCCACACCTGCCAGTCCGGGACCGGTCAGGACCTGACGACCGAGCGCCCCCTTCGTGGGCAGGAAGAGCCCGGCAAACCCCATGAGCGGATTCATGCGGCGCTCGACGTAAAAGGCCCAGTCACCGTAGGAGTAGCGCACCCAGGCGCCTGCGGCCTTGGCAGGCAGCACCAGGCTGGAGTGATGGCCATGGTCCAGCAGCGCCACAGTGACTGGGTCCTTCGGCCCTTCCGGCGGATGCAGCGCGACCGCGGCGCAGCCTTGCAGAATCCAGAGGGAAACCACGCCCAGAACCCAGTTGCGAAGCTGGAATGTGCCAGGGTCGCGGCTCGCGCGGTCGACTGGATCGCGCATGGCGGGTTAGTGGTGCTCGAGCTTGCCCAGTTCTGCCAGGATAGACAGCACCAGCGACTCGCCCTGCGAACCCATGCCGCGGCAAAGGACGTCGGGGTCGCGCTCGCCGTCCACCAGGCGCTTGGTGATGCCCCCGAGGCGTGCCATGTCGCCCCCGGCACGGCTCATCTGTTCGGCCATCTGGGACAGCCAGTGCAGCGACTGTGCATCGCCGCGGGCGGCCCCGTGGATCATCTGCGCCAGGCCCGGTGCGGCCTGGGCCGGATCGCCGCTTTGTTCCGGGTTGGGCAGGCTGGACGGGTCCTGCAGCCCGGACAGGATCGCCGTCAGGATCACCGTGTCCTCGTCGTCCAGGCCCTGCAGCAGGACCGGGTCGCGCTCGCCTTCGAGCACGCGGCGGATGCGCTGGATCAGTTCGCCCCAGCCGGCCTCGTGCGCCTGGTTCAGGACCGGCTCCAGTTCGCGGCGGGTCTCCGGGTTCTGGGTGGCCTGCACCACCAGGTTGATCAGGCCGGCCTGGGCCTGGCGGATTTGTTGTGCGTGTTGCGGGTCGATCATGCGGGTCTTCCGGGCTCCTGACTGTGTGGCGAGGTTAGCATGCCGAGGGGAACGTTAATGAACGTACGCGCTCGAGCCGCTCTTGCGTGCGAACAAGGCGTTGTGGCCCTTGCCGGCAGAACCACTACCGGCTGTGGAGCCCGCCTGCTCCCGGAAAACCTGGGGTACCAACGCGAGCGGGTAGATTCGTTAGCGTTTCCTGGCAGTGCGTTCGGCGAGGGCCTGCGGCACAATGGCGGCTCCATTTGCAGAGGATGTCGTGGTGGAAGAACAGACAGCAGTGGGGCTCTGGGTGGCCCTCGGGATCCTGGCCATCGTGGTCGCCGCCCTGGTGGGGTTCTGGGTGGGGCGCGTCACCAGCGACGAGCGCAAGCTGATCCGCGAACTGGAAGAGGAACTGGATCGGCGGATGCAGGAGCTGACCCGCTACCGCAGCCAGGTCAACGACCATTTCGATCGTACGGCCACGCTGTTCGCGACCATGGCGGGTTCCTATCGGGACCTCTACCACCACCTGGCGCAGAGCGCGGAGGAACTGGCCGACAAGCCGACCCGCGATCGCCTCGAGGACCGGGCCGGGCAGTTGCTGTCGCACATGACACGCAGCGATTATGGCACGGGTCCCGGCGAGGCGGCCGGCGGTGCCAACGAGTCGGACACCCAGGACGACGAGCCGTCCGGTAAGGGTTCCGGGGGCGAGCCCCGCAAGCTGGACGAACGCCCGCGCCCCGACTGACCCGCCGCCGTGTGCCGTGTGGGTTGAGTCTGTCTTAACCACGAACCCCATGCAGGCCCGTAGAAAACCTCAAAAGCGTTAACAGGAAGACGCGAAGGCTGGAAGTTGGCTTGTAGCGCTGGGCAAGCCATCCGCATTGCGCCCTACCTAATGCATTCCTTCCGATCTTCCCGTCTTCCTGTAGATGCTTATTGCGGGGTGGGCTCAGAGGGAGGAGATCTGGGCCCGGATCTGGTTGTCCAGATTCTGGATCCAGTTGTTGTAGTTCGGGTGGATGTTGCCGTCCGCGTAGTTCAGGTTCGCGCTGTCCTTGTAGCGGATGCTGTATTCCCCGGCAGCAAACGGGATCTCGACCACGGCGACGTGGTCACGCAGGTGGAGTCGCCCCTCCAGCAGTCCCGGTTCGGCCTCTTCCATGCGCCAGCCCAGCGAGGAACCCGCAGTGCGGATCGCGCGTTCCATCTGTTCGGCGCTGGGCCGATCGCCATCGACATTGGTGACCGTGGTATCGCTGATGTCCTGCACGGGGACCGTGCCGCGGCAGCCGGCCAGCGCGAACAGAGCGGCGAAGAGGATGACCAGCAACGTCCTCGGCTTCATGGTGTTTTCTCCCTTGGTGGATCCGCAGGGAGTGTAGACATGCGAGCCCCGCATTTCCAAGGGTGTCGGCCCGGCTCTGTTCCTACCAAACCGCGCCGCAGTGCTCCGCCTATAGCCGCGCAGCGGCTTAGGGGGTGGCGAGGCAGCGCATAGCGCGAAGCGCCATGATTCCGGGTTGTACTTTGGTCGACGTATAGTGGGGATATGGTCCAGCGCAAGGTCACCCTGAAACGGCTGGACCTGGCGTTCCAGCACTTCTTTTGACGGGTGAAAAACGGCGAGACGCCGGGGTTCCCCCGCTTCAAACCCCTGCATCGCTTCAAGGTCTGGGGGTACAAGACCCACGGCGACGGCTGGAGCCTGCTCACCAACGAGCGGATGAAGCACGGCACCCTGCGCCTGTCCGGTGTGGGCATGGTCACCATCCGGGGCAAGCCCCGAACCCCCGGCACCCCGAAGACCTGCGAGGTGTTTTGTCGCAACGGGCGCTGGTACGCCAGCGTCACCCTGGACTGCCAGCCGGAGCGGGAGCGCGGTGACCAACTGGGCGGCCTGGACTGGGAGCTGGAAACCTTCGCCACCGTGGCCACCCCGGCGGGGACCGAGACCATCGAAAACCCGCGCCACCTGGCCCACACCCTGAGCGAGATCCGCCAGGTCCAGCGCGATATTTCCCGCAAGGAGGAGGCGTCGAAGAAGGCGTCCGGCAAGACGCGGCGCTTTCCGGTCTCGAACCGACTCCAGCGGCAATACGAACGACTGCGCCGCCTTCACCGCAGGGTGGCCCACCAGCGCAATGACTTCCTTCACCAGGTGACGAATCGACTGGTCGGGCGATTCGCCGCCCTGGGTGTTGAGGCGCTGAACATCCGCAACCTGACCGCCTCGGGCGGTCAGCACAAAAAGGGCTTGAACCGCAGCATCCTGGATGCCGCCGGCGGGGCCTTCCATCAACGACTCGGGTACAAAGCGGAAGAGGCTGGTACCTGGGCGATGGAAACGCCCACCCGTCCACTCAAGCCCTTGCAGACCTGTCATGCCTGTGGGCGTCAGGAGAAGAAGCCGCTCAGCCAGCGGCGTCATGAGTGCCCCTGTGGCGTGTCCTGCACGCGGGATGAAAACGCCGCACGGGTATTGATGCGCTGGGCCGAGCAGCAGTTATCCGGTCGGGAACCGGCCGAGGCGTGGAGGGCGGTAAGACCGAATCATCCTCCGGATGAGCCGGCACTCCCAATGAAGCGCGAAACGCACGCCATAGCCTGAAAGGCTTGGCGGGAGTAGTTCATCGCGGGATCATGCCCAGTGAACGCAGGAGCCCCAGCGGGCGCATCCCGCGGCGCAGCAGTTGGCCGGCGACCATGGCGATGATGCGCAGGGTGTCCGCGGTGGGTCGGTAATGGCTGGGGCGGTGGTTTTCCGGGTAGATGCAGCGAACCGGGACCACACGGGCCGGGAAGCCCAGGCGTTCCGCGACGATCAGCGCCTCGCTTTCGAACACGAAACCGCGCGCGCGGTGATGGCGCAGCTCCAGGCGCCGTAACAGGGGTGCCGGGTACAGCCGGAACCCCGACTGTGAATCCTGCAGCGGCTGTCCGGAGGCCCACGCGATCCAGAAATCCGCCATGCGGTTGCCGAACAGCCGCAGCGGCGGGGTGTACTCGCGGCCCTTGAGCCGGGCGCCCAGGATCAGCCGCTCCGGCGTCTCGCGCCAGGCGGCGACCAACGCGGGAATCTCCGAGGGATCGTGCTGGCCGTCGGCGTCCAGGGTCACCACGGCGTCGGCGCCGGTGGCCAGCGCGTGCTGCATCCCGGCCCACAGGGCCGCCGCCTTGCCGCCGTTCGCGGGCTGGCGGAGGACCTCGGCCTGGTCCTCGACCAGGCAGGCGGTCGCGTCCTCCGAACCATCATCCACCACGATCACACGGTCCACGTGCGTCCGGGCGGCTGCCACCACCGCCTCGATGGTGGCAGCCTCGTTGTGGGCGGGGATCAGGGCGGCGACGGCGCTCATGGGTGTCAGGCGAGGGCGCCGTTGACGCCGATCACTTGCGCGGAGACATAGCTGGCGGCATCGCTGGCGAGGAAGCCGACCACACCGGCGACCTCCTCGGGCCGCCCGGCGCGGCGCATCGGGACCATGTTGCGAACGGTCTCGGCATCGAAGCTTGCGGCGCTCATCGGGCTTTCGATGATCCCGGGGGCGACCGAATTGGCGGTGATGCCGCGCGAGGCGACTTCCTGAGCCAGCGAGCGGATCGCCCCGTGCAGGCCGGCCTTCGCGGCGGCGTAATTGGTCTGGCCGCGATTGCCAATCTGTCCGGCCACCGAGGAGATCGCGATCACCCGGCCCCAGCGGGTCGTGATCATGGGCAGCAGCAGGGGCTGGGTCACGTTGTAGAACCCATTGAGCCCGACGTCGATCGGCCGGTCCCACTGTTCGCGGCGCATCCCGGCCAGCGGGGCGTCGTCATGGACCCCCGCGTTGTGCACCAGGACCTGCACCGGCTGTTCGGCCACCAGGGGCTCCAGGCTCTCGCGGCAGGCCGCCTCGTCAGTGATGTCGAACACCCGCACACGGGCCTGGCCGCCGGTCTCGCGGATGGCCGCGGCCGTGGCCTCGGCCGCGTCGGCATTGCGGTGGGCGTGCAGGATGACCTCGTGGCCTGCCGCGGCCAGCGCATGGGCGATCGCGGCGCCGATGGCGCCGGAGCCGCCGGTGATCAGAGCGCGGCTGGTCAAGGGGTCTCCTCCTCGTCGGCTGGTTGCAAGATCACCGTCGCCCGGGCGCTTAGCACTGGCTGGTCGTCGGCGCTTACGCGCAGGTCGTAGATGGAGCTGTTGCTGTCCGAGAGTATGCGTTCGGCGTGGATCTCCAG
>NZ_JAWLFK010000006.1:52791-67717 GCF_041685615.1 Thioalkalivibrio sp. | reverse complement strand
AGCAGGATGGTGGGGATACCGATCAGGGCCGAACTGGCGAAAAACCAGACCCAGCCGATGTGCTCCGCGAGCACGCCGGTGAAGCCGGCGAGGAACTGTCCCGGCAGAGTCATGATGGAGCTGAACAGGGCATACTGGGTGGCGGTGTAGGCGCTGTTGGTCAGGCTGGAGAGGTAGGCGATGAACACGGAGATTGCCATTCCACCGGAGAGGTTGTCGGCCATGATGGTGAATACCAGGCCATAGGTCTCGGGGCCGAGTGTCGCGAGCCAGGAGAAGGTCAGATTGGTCAACGGGGCGAGGATCGCGGTCGCGATCAGCATGCGCATGATGCCGAAACGGACCACCAGCAGGCCGCCCAGGGCCGCGCCGGCCAGGGTCATGGCCAGACCGAAGGCAGCGGCGATATTGGCGATCTCGTCCTTGGTGAAGCCGAGATCCAGGTAGAACGGGTTAGCCATCACCCCCATGAAGATGTCGCTGATGCGAAATACTGCAATGAACGCGATCACCACCAGGGCGATCCGGCCGAAGCGCTGCCAGAACTCGACGAACGGGCAGATCACCGCGCCGATGAACCAGGCCTTCAGGTCACGCCACCAGCCGGTATCGGCGGTGGTATTGAGGTAGTCGACCACCCGGTCCTCGAGCCGCGCCGTGGCGGCGTCACGCCTGGCGACCTCGGGTTCGCGGACGATCAGGGTACAGATCACCCCCACGAGCATCAGCGCGGCCATCGCGCCATAGGACAGGCTCCAGTTCCCGACGGCCGCGAGGTGCAGCGCCCCGGCCCCGGCGGTCAGCAGGGCCACACGGTAGCCGAACACATAGGCCGCGGCCATCGCCCCCTGGCGTTCCTGGCTGACGGCCTCGATGCGGTAGGCATCGATGGCAATGTCCTGGGTCGCGGCGCCGAAGGCAGTGAGCACGGCCCATACAGCAACCAGCCAGAGGTGCTCGACCGGATCGGTCAGGGCGATCCCGGCAAGGCCGAGGATGATCCCCGCCTGGGCAAACAGCATCCAGGCGCGGCGTCGGCCAAAGACCCGGGTCAGGACCGGCAGGGCCAGCCGGTCGACCACCGGCGCCCAGAACACCTTGATGCTGTAGGCCATGCCGACCCAGGACAGGAAGCCGATGGACGCCAGCTCGACACCGAGGTCGCGCAGCCAGGCGGTGAAGGTCCCGCCGGTCAGCAGCAGCGGCAAGCCTGCGGCAAAGCCGAGAAACAGCATGCCGATGACGCGCGGGTGGCGATAGACCGCCAGGGCCGCGCGCCAGTCCCGGCGCGGGGGCCGTTGTGCTTCGGCGGCTCCGGTCATGCGCGGCGCATGCCCCGGTCAGGGCTGGTAGTCATAGTCGATCCAGAAGGGCGCGTGGTCGGAGAAACGGTCGTCGGTATGGATGTACGGGTCGCGCGCCGTGGCGGCGATGCCCGGGGTGGCGATCTGGTAGTCGATCCGCCAGCCGACATTCTTGGCCCAGGCCTGACCCCGGTTGGACCACCAGGTGTACTGGTCCGGGCGCTCGTCCAGCCGGCGGAACACGTCCACCATGCCAATCTCGTCGAACAGGTGGTCCAGCCACGCCCGCTCCTCGGGGAGGAAACCGGAGTTCTTGCGGTTCGACTTGTAGTTGGTGAGGTCGATCTCCTTGTGGGCGATGTTCCAGTCGCCACAGATGACCCACTCCCGCCCGTCCTGCATGCGCTCCGCCAGCCAGGGACGGAAGAACTCCAGGAAACGCCACTTGGAATCCTGGCGGTGATCGCCGGAAGAACCCGAGGGCAGGTACAGCGAGACCACCGACAGGTTGCCGAAACGCATTTCGGCATAACGGCCCTCGTTGTCCGCCTCCTCGAAGCCGATACGCGTGACCACCTCGTCCGGCTGGCGGCGGCTATACAGGGCCACGCCGCTGTATCCCGGCTTTACGGCATCGACATAGACGCTGTGGTAGCCGGGTGGATGGAAGGGTTCGCCCTGGATCTGGTGGATCTGGGCCTTGGTCTCCTGGATACAGACCACGTCGGCCCCGGTCTCCGGGAGCCAGTCGAAGAATCCCTTGCGGGCGGCGGCACGTATGCCGTTGGCGTTCATCGAGAGTATGCGCATGGCGGGGAACAATACCCGCGCGCGCGGACGCGGAAAAGGGCCCGGACCGACGCAGATGCCGGATCCGCGGACGGGTGTGTCAGAATACGGCGTTTTACGACCGGAGCACCCGAATGACCGCCCACGCCTTCCTGGAATACGCCCTGCAACGCGATGTCCTGCGCTTTGGCGAGTTCACGCTGAAGTCCGGGCGGGTAAGCCCGTACTTCTTCAATGCGGGCCTGTTCAACCGCGGCTCCGACCTGGCGCGCCTGGGCGAGTTCTATGCGCGGGCAATCAAAGACTCCGGCATCCAGTTCGACCTGGTTTTCGGCCCGGCCTACAAGGGCATCCCGCTGGCGGCGGCGGTTACCGAGGCGCTCTGGCGCGACCACGGCATGGACCGCCCATGGGCCTTCAACCGCAAGGAGGCCAAGGACCACGGCGAGGGCGGCAACATCGTCGGTGCCCCGCTGGAGGGCCGCGTACTGATCGTTGATGACGTGATCACCGCCGGTACCGCGATCCGCGAATCGGTGGACCTGATCCGTGCGGCGGGGGCAACGCCGGTGGGGGTCGCGATCGCCCTGGATCGCGAGGAACGCGGCCGAGGCGAGCGCTCGGCCATCCAGGAGGTCGAGGCCGATCTTGAGCTGCAGGTCGTGCGTGTCGCCCGGCTTGGCGACCTGGTCACCATGCTGGAGGATACCGGCCGCGCCCCCGAGCACCTGGAGGCCCTGCGCGCCTATCGCGCCGAATACGGCGTCTAGGAGACGCTGATTTAACGGACCTTCGTCGCTCCGCTCGCCCTGCGGCCGTTCAATGCCACTCCGTCGCTTTTGTGCTTTGTCGGCTGCATCCCCTCGCACTGACAGGGAGGCGAGGATTAGACGGGGTGGCGGCATACGCCGCTCGGCGCCAGGAAAACACCGATTAATGTACGCACTCGCGTTGGCACCCCGGGTTCTCCGAGACAAGGCGCGTCGTGCAGCGGGTAGGGTTCTACCCGCTGCACGACGCAGGGTCGGGAAACCTGGTGTGCCGACCCCACAAGCTATTGAAAGCAGGGGATCGGCCGCTTTTGCGCGAGCGCGTACATTAATCGGTGTTTCCCTAGAGTAGTTCGGTATCGTCGTGCGAGTACGCCGGCGAGCAGCTGCACAGGATGTGCAGCGGCCCGGAACCGGTGTTGCGGATGTTGTGCGGCGTCCCCGGGGGGATGCACACGGTGTCTCCCAGGGTGACCGGGAAGGTCTCCTCGCCCAGACGCATCTCGCCCTGCCCGCGCGTGACGTGATAGAGCTCCTCGGTGCGGGCGTGGCGGTGCAGGCGCGTGATCGCACCGGGTTCCACCACGGCCTCGGCCAGGCTCTGGGCCGCATTGCCATGCACGTCGGGGTGCATCAGCTCGCGGATCTCGGAGCCGTCCTTGGTGTCGTAGGCCGGGATGTCGCTGTAGCGCGTGTGCATGGCTGCCCCCTGCTCAGGCCGAGGCCGGCACTTCCTCGAGCAACAGGCTGTGTCCGCCCATTGCGGCGGGCTTGGGCACCCCCATCAGTTCCAGCACAGTCGGCGCCACGTCGGCCAGCCCGCCGCCGGTGCGCAGGCGCCAGCGCTGCGAGTCGGTGATCATGCACATCACCGGATAGATGGTGTGCTGGGTATGCGGCGCGCCGGTCACCGGGTCGACGTACTCGTCACAGTTGCCGTGGTCGGCGGTGACGATCGACGAGTATTCCAGTTCCTTGGCGGCATCCAGCACACGGCCGACCTCCCGGTCGAGACTCTGGACGGCCTGGATCAGGGCCTCGCGCTTCGCGGTGTGGCCGACCATGTCGCCGTTGGCGAAGTTCACCAGGATGAAGCCGTAGCGCCCACTCTCCATCGCCTGGATGGTCTCGTCGGCGACCTGCCTCGCGCTCATCTCCGGCTGTTCGTCATAGGTATCTACCGACGGCGAGGGCACCATCACGCGCTGCTCGCCGGCGTAGGGCTCTTCCTTGCCGCCGTTGAAGAAGAAGGTGACGTGCGCGTATTTCTCGGTCTCGGCACAGTGGAACTGCGGGATACCGGCGGAGGCGATGGTGCTGCCCAGAGTGGTCGACGGGCGCTCCGGGGGAAAGGCGATCGGCGACAGGAAGCGCGGGTCGTACTCGGTCAGGCAGGTCTCGGACACCGGATGGAAGTCGCCGCGATCGAAGCCGTCGAAATCGTCCATGCCCAGGGCAGCCGTCAGCTGGCGCGGGCGGTCGTTGCGGAAATTGAACAGCACACAGAGCGCATCCTTCCCCAGCGGCGCGCCGCCGTCGATGATGCGCGGATTGATGAACTCGTCATCCTCGCCGGCGGCATAGGCAGCCTCGATGGCCTCGCGGGCCGATCCGGCGGCCTCGCCCTCGGCGTAGGCGATCGCGCGGAAGGCCTTCTCCGTACGCTTCCAGCGCTTGTCGCGGTCCATTGCGTAATAGCGCCCGCACACCGTGGCGATCGCGCCACCGGCATTCGCCAGCTCCTCCTCGAGCGGATCGAGGTAGTTGAGTGCAGAGCGGGGTGCGGTGTCACGGCCGTCGGTAATCATGTGCACCATCGGCCGCGCGCCCTCGCGCTGACAGATCTCGACCAGGGCGCGCAGGTGACGAATATGCGAATGCACACCGCCGTCGGAGACCAGGCCGATCAGGTGGAGCGGCAAATCGTTGTTGGCCGCCGCCCGCGCGGCGCTGACCAGGGCATCATTCTCGTAGAAGCTGCCATCGGCAATGGCGTCATCGATGCGCACCAGATCCTGGTTGATCACCGTGCCCGCCCCCAGCGTGAGATGTCCAACCTCCGAGTTGCCCATCTGCCCGTCCGGCAGCCCGACAGCCCGGCCGCAGGCGTCCAGCGTCGTATGGGCATGAGTGGAGAGGTACTGGTCGAGACGCGGGGTGTCGGCCTCGGCGTAGGCGTTGTTCAGCTTGGAAGGGTTCACGCCCACTCCGTCCATGACGATCAGCAGGACGGGGCGGCGAGGGGTAGAACGCGGGTCTGCCATCGCGGGATCATTACCTGGGTCAATGGGTTACCCGGGTATTTTAGCAAGTTCCAATGCTTGGCGGGGCGGGGGCGCACAAAAGGTGCTGCGCCCCGGAAGGCTCAGCGATCCCGCCCAGCGTCGCGGTCCCGGGGTGTCGCGTCCGCTTCGCCCGGCGCGCCCGGCAATCCCTCTGCGTCCAGCGTACCGGCGGAGGCCGACGGGCCGCCATCGGCTTCCGGATCCCCGCCGCCCGCCGCGCCCGCGTTCGCGGCCGGGTTCCGGGAGTCCTCGCGCTGGCGCCGCAGTTCGGCCTGCTCTTCCTCGATACGGTCGAGTTCGGCATCCATCTCCTCGTCCGTCAGCGGGGTGTAGCCCGTACGCGCCGCCGCCGTGGTGCCTTCGCCGCTGGCGGCCCCGGATCCCCCGGATGCGGACGCCGTGGATGTCGGCGCGGTCTCCTTCCGCGAACCGCCGCCACTGCCGCCACTACGGGGCGCACCACCGCCGCCACCCGGACCATCGCCGTCCGGCCCGTCATCATCCGGCCCGGCCGTATCGTCACCGTCCGCCGTGGCACGGCGCTCGGCCTTCTTGCGCTCCATGATCCGCGACAGGATCAGGCCGATCTCGAACAACAGCCACATCGGCAGGGCCAGCAGCGTCTGCGAGATGATATCCGGCGGGGTCAGCACCATGCCGACAAGGAATACCCCGACGATGACGTAGGGGCGCTTCTGGGCCAGCTTGGCTGGGGTCGTGGCCCCCATGGAGACGAGCAGGATCGTCGCCACCGGCACCTCGAAGGCGATGCCGAAGGCAATGAACAGCATGATCACGAACGACAGGTAGCGCGAGATGTCGGTCATGACCGACACGCCTTCGGGCGCGGTCGCGGTGAAGAATGCGAAGATCAGCGGGAACACCACGAAGTAGGCGAATGCCATGCCCAGGTAAAACAGCGCGGTCGACGAAGCGACCAACGGCAACGCCATGCTCTTCTCGTGGGTGTACAGCCCCGGTGCCACGAAGGACCAGACCTGATAGAGCAGATACGGGATGCTGAGCACCACCGCCAGCAGCAGGGTCAGCTTGAATGGAATCAGGAACGGCGCGGCCACATCGATCGCGATCATGCTGGTGCCTTCCGGCAGGTGCTGCATCAGCGGATCGGCCAGCCAGGTATAGATCGGGTTGGCAAACGGGAACAGGATCAGGAACACCACCAGGATGGCGATGAACATCCTGAGGATGCGGTCGCGCAGCTCGATCAGGTGCGTGAGCAGGGTCTCGGTAGCTTCCGGACTCGGCTCGACCCCCGGTTTGGTCTTGCTCATGAGTGCTTGTCAGGGGGCTGGTCGTCGTGAGTGGCGTCGGCGGCGGAATCCGGATCCTGGTTCGATGACGGGCTGGACGCATCCGGCGTGCGGCGCTCGCGCACAGCCGGCTTCTTGCGTTCCGGCCGCGGGCCATCGGCGCTGCGCGCCTTCTGTTCAGCGGCCAGGGCCGGATCGTCGGTCATCAGGTTGCCGTCCAGATTGCCCTGGGTCGGCACGCGGCGAACCTCCGCGGGCTCCTCGGTCGTCGCCTTCTCCGACGTCTCCGGATCATCCTGCGAATCGCCGGAAGCGGCGTCCGGGCTGCGCATGGAGGGCTTCTCCCGCACCGCGGGCTTGGACTTCTTCCCGGAGAGCGCCTCTTGCTCGCGGGAGGAGAGGTTCTTGCGCGTCTTCGGCTGGCCCTCGATGTCTTCCCGCAGTCCGCGCTCGGTATCCTCGATGTCCTCGCGCAGGCTGGTCTCGGTCTCGTCCATCATGCTCTTGAGCTGGCGGATCTCGCGATCCTGGCTCTTCAGCATGTTGCGCAGCTCGTCAGTCTGCAGCTCCTGTTCGAAATCGGAGCGCACGCTGTGGACGAAGCGCCGGGTCTTGCCGACCCAGCGCCCGATCTCGCGCGCAAGGCCGGGCAAGCGCTCCGGCCCGACGACCAGAAGCGCCACCAGCACGATGATGATGATTTCCCAGAAGCCGATGTCGAACATGGGCTACCGCCGCTCGATTCGGTCCGTCGCGCCGGGCGCGGCGTTCAGGACTTCTTGTCCGATTGCGAGGCGTCGGAATCCTTTTCGCTGCTCTTCTTGACCTCGGCGTCGACGACGCGGCCCTTTTCGTCGGTCTGGTCCTCGACCTCGTGCGGCTCGCCTTCTTCGCCTTCCTTCTTCTCTTCGGCCTCGGGGTCCTTCACGGCCTGACGGAAATTCTTCATCGCCGAGCCGATATCACCACCCATGTTGCGCAGCTTCTTCGTGCCGAACAGCAGCACGACGATCAACAGGATGATGAGGAGCTGCCAAATGCTGATACCACCAATACCCATGGACTCTGTTCTCCAGTCATACAACGTTGGGGTTAGCCTGAACGGCGCCAGGCCCATAATCAACTCTGGGACACACCCGCCACCGGGGGCGTTCGTGCTGGAGTCGCTTTTCTTCGCGGACAGGGCGCGGTGATGGCAGTGTAGCCGAGCCACATGAACGAACGCTTTACCGGCGGCGACTAAAAGCGGTCCCCAGGGACATACGGATCAATGTACACGCCCGCGCGCGCGGTGCTACGAATGGTCGGACCGTCGCCCACTGGTTTCACGCGCGGCCTTCTCGGCAACGCCCGACAGACCGAAACGCCGGCCCAATTCGTCGAGGACATCGTCCGGGTGCCGTCCGCGGGCCGCGAGGACCACCAGGGCATGAAACCACAGGTCGGCCATTTCCGACACCAGGGCGTCGGTATCGTCGTTCTTGGCGGCGATCAGCGTCTCCGCCGATTCCTCGCCCAGTTTCTTGAGCATCTCGTCCAGCCCGCGCGCGTGGAGCCTGGCCACGTAAGACTGCTCGGGGTCGGCCTGGCGGCGCTGTTCGATCACCTCGGCGAGCGCGGAAAGCACCTCGGCTCCACCCGGACGAGCGGGAGTCGAATCGGTCATTGCGGGACCACCTCGGCGTCGTTCGGTCGCACCGGGACGCCGGCCGCCGCCATCGCGTCCTTGGCCTCGCCCACCGTGTGCTGACCAAAGTGGAAGATACTGGCCGCCAGCACGGCATCGGCATGGCCCTCGGTCACGCCCTCCACCAGGTGCTGCAGTTCCCCGACCCCGCCCGAGGCAATCACCGGCACGCCGACCGCATCGCTGACCGCGCAGGTCAGGGGCAGGTCGAAACCGATGCGGGTGCCGTCACGATCCATGCTCGTCAGGAGGATCTCGCCGGCCCCCAGGGCCTCCATGCGCTGCGCCCACTCGACCACGTCCAGCCCGGTCTCGCGGCGGCCTCCGTGGGTAAAGACCTCCCAGCGCGGTGATTCGTCCTCCGTGCTGACCTGCTTGGCGTCGATCGCGACCACGATGCACTGGCTTCCGACCCAGTCGGCGGCCTCGCGAACGAGTTCGGGGCGGTGCACCGCGGCGGTGTTGATGGAGACCTTGTCGGCACCGGCGTTCAGCAGGCGGCGGATGTCCTCCACCGCGCGCACGCCTCCGCCCACGGTCAGCGGGATGAACACCTCGCGCGCAACGGCCTCGACCACGTGCAGAATGGTCTCGCGATCGTCGCTGGAGGCGGTGATGTCGAGGAAGGTGATCTCGTCCGCGCCCTGGGCGTTGTAGCGCCGGGCGATCTCCACCGGATCGCCGGCATCGCGAATGCCCACGAAGTTGACGCCCTTGACCACGCGACCGGCGTCGACATCCAGGCAGGGGATGATGCGCTTGGCGAGCATCTCAGTTCCCGGCGGCCTCGCGGGCCTCCTCCAGGGTGAAGGCGCCCTCGTACAGCGCCCGCCCGACGATGGCGCCCGTGATGCCGTCCTCCTCGCGCGCGGCGAGGTTGCGCAGGTCGTCCAGCGAGCTGATGCCGCCAGAGGCAATCACCGGCACGCGCACATTGCTCGCGAGGCGCGCGGTGGCCTTCACGTTGGGGCCCTTCATCATCCCGTCGCGGGCGATGTCGGTGTAGACGAAGGCCACCACGCCGTCCGCCTCGAAGTGCTGGGCCAGGTCGATCACGTCGTGGTGCGACAGCTTGGACCAGCCATCCACCGCCAGCTTGCCGTCCTTGGCATCCAGCCCGACGATGATACGGCCGGGGAATTCCAGACACAGGTCGTTCACGAAGTGCGGCGCGCTGACCGCGCGGGTACCGATGATCACGTATTCGACCCCGGCATCCAGATAGGCCTGGACCGTGTCTTCGTCGCGCACGCCGCCGCCGATCTGGATCGGCAGCTCGGGGAAGGCCCTGGCGATCGCGTGCACCGCCCGGGCGTTGCGCGGCTGACCGGCGAAGGCGCCGTCGAGATCGACGATATGCAACCGCTCGGCCCCGGCATCCACCCAGCGCCGCGCCATCTCCACCGGGTCCTCGCCGAACACGGTGGAATCGTCCATGTTCCCCTGGCGCAGGCGAACGCACTTGCCTTCCTTCAGATCGATTGCGGGAATGACCAGCATCTTCGACTCCTCACGACGCCCCGGGACCGTCTCCGTCCCAGCGCAGAAAGTTGTGCAGCAGGCGCAGCCCGCAAGCGGCGCTCTTCTCCGGATGGCACTGCATGGTGAACAACGAGCCCCGCGCCAGTGCCGAGGCAAAGGTCTCGCCATAATCGGTGCGCCCGGCCACGTCGGCCGCGCGGTCGGGCTGGACCCGGAAACTGTGGACGAAATAGAACCACGGGGTCTCCGGCAGTCCGTGCCACAGGGGATGGTCCTGCGCCGGCAGCACGCGATTCCAGCCCATGTGCGGGATCTTCAGGCGCCGGCCGTCCGGGCCCTGCATGGCGGGAAAGCGCGCGACCCGGCCCGGCAGTATGCCCAGCAGGTCGACACCGCCGCTCTCCTCGCTGGCATCCATCAGGATTTGCTGGCCCAGGCACAGGCCCAGGAACGGGCGGTCGGCCGCCAGCTCCGGCAGTAGCCGGTCGAGCCCGCGCCGGGACAGCGCCTGCATGGCATCCCCGGCCGCGCCCTGGCCGGGGAACACCAGGCGGTCCGCCTCGCGCAGGGTCTCGGGGTCCTCGGTCAGCAGCACGCGCTGAGCGCCCGTTGCCTCGTGCTCCAGGGCTCGCACGACCGAGTGCAGATTGCCCATGCCGTAGTCGATGACGGCAACAGTTTCCATGGCCGGGTCTTCTCGTCCGTTGGTCCGTTACAGGCTGCCCTTGGTGGACGGCGTGATTCCCGCCGAGCGCGGATCGAGCTCGGCCGCGACCCGCAGGGCGCGACCAAAGGCCTTGAAGATGGTCTCGGCGACATGGTGCGCGTTGTCCCCGCGCAGGCAGTCGATATGCAGAGTCATCCAGCCATGGTTGACCAGGCCCTGGAAGAACTCGTGGAAAAGGTCGACATCGAACTCGCCGATGTGGGAACGCCGAAAGTCGGCGTGCATCTCCAGCCCGGGACGCCCGGAGAAGTCGATCACCACGCGCGACAGCGCCTCGTCCAGCGGGACGTAGGCATGGCCATAGCGGCGGATACCCTTCTTGTCTCCCAGGGCCTTCACCAGCGCCTGGCCCAGGGTGATCCCGATGTCCTCTACCGTATGATGGGCATCGATGTGCAGGTCGCCCTCGGCGCGCACGTCGAGATCCACCAGGCCGTGACGGGCGATCTGGTCCAGCATGTGATCGAGGAACGGGATACCGGTCTCGAGGTGGCTCTGGCCGGTGCCGTCGAGATTCAGCTCGATAGCGATCCGGGTCTCCAGGGTGTCGCGGCGGACGGATGCGATACGTTCAGTCATGTTCCGGTTCAGGCACGGGAAAGGGCCAGTGTAGCAAGGCTGGCGCCCGCCCGGTATGACAGCAGCCCGAAGGCGGCCTCCAGGAAGCCGGCCGGGGCCATGCGGGCTCGGCTTCAAGCCACTCCGGCCCTTCGACGGAGCGCCGGGGCGAAGCCGGGCGGAGCCTCGCTAGCCACGCGGACCCAGCTTCGGCCCCACCAGCAACGCCTCGGGCACCGCATCCTGGATGGCACAGGGCAGTTCGCTGCAAAGCCCCGGCCGCGCGGCCAGCGAGACCCACAGGGTGTTCAGCTTCAGGTTCAATTCGACGAACGCGATATCGGCCCCGTAGCCGTTCAGCACCCGTTCGATCGCGCGGGCCCGGGCGTGGAGCTCGTCGCGCGGCCGCTCGCGCAGGCCGGGGATCAGCATCATGAAGTCGGCCAACCGACGGCCTTCTGCATCGCGACGGGGCAGGCGCTGCCAGAGGGGCTGGTGGGGCTCGAGGAGCAGGGCCGGGCGCAGGGCCGGATCGGCCTCGCGGGGTGCGGGGGCATCGGGGGACATGGCGATTCTCGGCATGGACCTATCCGGAGTCTAGCAGCCTGCCAGCCCGGAAGGCCCGCACCAGGACGACCCTTTCCCGGACACAAAAAAGCCGGGGACAAGCCCCGGCTTCTTCTCAAGAGAACTGAAGCTCTCTTTTATTACCCCACTTCGACCTCGGTCGAGTCGGATTCACCCTCGGTGTCCGTCCAGGAGACGGACACGGTGTCACCGGCAGAACCGTCGATCTCGGTCTGCACGAACGGGTTGCGGGAGACGGTGTAGTTCCAGTGGGCCGTCAGCACGGTGTCGCCGTTGCGCGCAATTTCCACGGTCTCGATGAAGTGCGGGCCACCGTCGTCATCGGGGACGAGCATGTCGTGGCTCATCAGTGCACGGATGTTGACTACGCCGTTGCTTTCCTGGGCGCGAACTCGAATAGACATATCTTAAACCTCCAGTAGTGTTCGGATCAGCGATTGGGGTCGGCTTTAGCCGCCGCAGCCACCGACCGTGACCTTCACTTCTTGAACCGCCTTGTACCAGGTGTCGCCGGACTTCACGGCGGCGATCACGTTGGAGGACTCGCCCATGCGGATACGACCGGAGATGTTGGCGTGCGCGCCATCACCCAGGACATAGTGGGCGTTCAGGGGAAGTGCGTTGTTCTCGGTGAACAAGGCGATTTCGGTCACGTCGTCCAGGCTGGATTCGATCGACACCGGAACCACGGCGCCGTTTTCGGCGATTTCCGGGGCGCTCAGGGTGACGTCGCCATCTTCGATGTCGCTGGAGCCGGTCACGGCTTCCATGGCGGCTTCCAGGCCTTCGGCCTCAAAGGCCTCGGACGGCCAGGAGGCGAGCAGCTTGCTCGGGGCGAGCAGACCGGCCCCGACGGCGACACCGACAGTACCGGCGGCGAGAGTGCCTTTCAGGAAGACACGGCGCTTGGTGCTAATCATGGATGATCTCCTCTCATCTTGTGGGTCAGTTCCGGATAATCCGGGACGTCCTGGCGGTGGACCGCGGTGACGTCTGTTGCTTTGGACGGCGACCGGCAGGGGTCTATTCCCTCGCGGGCCGGGCTCCGCCCCCTGACCAGCTTCAGTGGTCTTTTGCTGGTCTCGCAGATGCATCGTCCCAAACCTGGCTGAATCATTGATGAACGAATCATCGCGATTCGTGATCGGGCGAATTTCGTCCGGGAAGACGCGGCGGCGTTGAGCGCTGCCACCTGAAGCCAGCGGCGTATCAATGGCACACTATCGCCCTCCAATGCAACGAAGACCCCGGACCCGACCATGTTCTCCTGCAAGGCTCAATGGCTGTTGATTGCCGTGATCGTCGTGCTTGGCACGATGCAGATGCTCGCCTCCTGTGGCCAGAAGGGCGATCTCTACCTGCCCGATGACGAGGAAACCGAGGAGCGCTGAGCCCGTAATGATCCCACTGAAGGACCACTAGATGGACTATTTCGACTATCACGGCGGCACCCTGCACTGCGAGGGGGTGGCCCTGGACGGTCTGGCCGATCTGGTCGGCACCCCCGCGTACGTGTATTCCCGCGCCACGCTGGAGCGCCACTACCGCGCGTTCAGCGAGGCCCTGATCGGGACCCCGCACCAGGTCTGCTTCGCCGTGAAGGCCAACTCCGCGCTGGGCGTGCTGAACGTGCTCGCGCGCCTGGGCGCCGGCTTCGACATCGTCTCCGGTGGCGAGCTGGAGCGCGTGCTGCGCGCCGGGGGCGACCCGGGGAGGGTGGTATTCTCCGGGGTGGGCAAGACCGCCGCCGAGATGCGCCGGGCGCTGGAGGTCGGCATCCACTGCTTCAATGTCGAGTCCGCCCCGGAACTCGACCGGCTGGAGGCGGTCGCCGCGGAAATGGGGGTACAGGCCCCGGTGTCGGTCCGGGTGAACCCGGACGTCGACGCCGAGACGCATCCCTATATCGCCACCGGGCTGCGCGAGAACAAGTTCGGCGTCGCCATCGAGGAGGCGCCGGCGCTGTACGCCCGGGTGCGCGACAGCGAACACCTGGAGGCAACCGGCGTCGACTTCCATATTGGCTCGCAGCTCACGCGCATCGATCCGTTCACCGATGCGTTGAAGCGCGTGCTGGCGCTGGTCGACCAGCTGGCCGCGGACGGTGTCGAGCTGGAGCACATCGACGTCGGCGGCGGGCTGGGCGTGCGCTACCGCGACGAGACCCCGCCGGAACCGGATGCCTGGGCCAGCGCCCTGCGCGAGGTCCTGGGCGATCGTCCGCTCAAGGTCCTGCTGGAACCGGGGCGCGCCATCGCGGCGAATGCCGGCGTATTCCTGACCCGGGTGGAGTACCTGAAACACACCGAAGCGCACGATTTCGCGATCGTGGACGGCGCAATGAACGACCTGCTGCGCCCGGCGCTGTACGGCGCCTGGCAGGAGATCGTGCCGGTGGTGCAGCGCCACGACGGCCCCTCGCGCACCTACGACATCGTCGGCCCGGTCTGCGAGACCGGCGACTTCCTCGGGCGCGAACGCGAACTGGCTCTGGCCGCCGGTGACCTGCTCGCGGTGCGCTCGGCCGGGGCCTACGGCTACGTGATGGCCGGCAACTACAACTCGCGCCCGCGCCCGCCGGAGGTGATGGTGGACGGCGACCACTTCCAGATCATCAACCGCCGCGAGCAGGTCGACCACCTGATGATGCGCGAGAGCATGCTGCCGCAGGATCCCGACGACGAGAACCCGCCCGGGAGCGTGGAACCATGATCCCGCGCCAGCCCGAACCGGAGCTGATGCTGGAGCCGGAGCAGGCCCGTGCCTACGCCGAGGCCGACTTCGCCGCCCCGCACGAGGGCTTCGTGGATGCCTTCGCCGAGACGTTCCCGGGGCCGGTCAGCGGACCGGTGCTGGATCTCGGATGTGGCCCCGGCGATGTGTCGCTGCGCTTCGCCGCACGCTACCCCGCGTGCGAGGTCGACGGCCTCGACGGTGCCCCGGCGATGCTCGTCGCCGGCGCAGCGCTGATGGCGAGCCACCCGGCGGCCGACCGCGTGCATCTGTCCGCGGGCTGCCTCCCCGACGCGCGGGGCCCCCGGGCCCCGTACGCCACGATCATCAGCAACTCCCTGCTGCATCACCTGCACGACCCAGCGGTGCTGTGGCAGACAATCCTTCGCGACGGCGCGCCGGGCGCGGCGGTGTTCGTCATGGATCTGCGGCGTCCGGACTCGGTGGCGGCGGTCAAGGCCCTGGTCGCGGAGTACGCGGCGGAGGCCCCGGACGTGCTGCGCCACGACTTCGAGCACTCCCTGCACGCCGCCTTCACCCCCGACGAGGTGCGCGAGCAACTGGCCAACGCCGGGCTCGACACCTTCACGGTCCGCGTCACCTCGGACCGGCACATGATCATCTTCGGGCGCCTGCCGGAGGCCGCGTGATGCGCCTGGAATTCACCAAGATGCACGGGCTGGGCAACGATTTCGTCGTGATCGACGGCATCCGCCAGCAGATCCGGCT
>NZ_JAWLFK010000006.1:2374-52691 GCF_041685615.1 Thioalkalivibrio sp. | reverse complement strand
CTGGTCGACGACGTCGCCCGCGCGCCGGTCGCCGAGATCGGCCCGATCATCGAGCGCCACGAGACCTTCCCGCGCCGCGTCAACGTCGGCTTCGCCGCGCTGCGCGACCGCCGCCATGTCGACCTGCGGGTCTTCGAACGCGGGGTCGGCGAGACGCTGGCCTGCGGCAGCGGCGCGGCCGCCGCCATGGCCGTCCTGCGCCGCCGCGAGCTGGTCGACGACGATGTCGAGGTGGCCCTGCCGGGCGGGACCCTTGTGCTAAGCTGGAACGGACAGGCCGAGGCACCGGTTTGGCTGACCGGGCCGGCCACCACGGTATTCAACGGCTGGATCGATCTATGACTGGGCAATCCTCCAACGCCTCTGCTGCAGAGACCGCGAAGACCCGTACAACGAAGAACCACCCCAAAGACGCGATCAGGGCGGCCGATGTCGAGGCCTACCTGCGCGAACACCCCGACTTCTTCCAGGACCACCTGCCGCTGCTGGACATCCTGCGCCTGCCGCACCCGACCGGCGGCGCGGTATCGCTTCTTGAGCGCCAGGTCGCCCTGCTGCGCGAGAAGCACCGGGCGATGGAGCAGCACATGGGCGAGCTGGTCGAGCGCGCCCGCGACAACGAGCGCATGGGCCAGCACCTGCACGAACTGGCCAAGACCCTGATGCGCGCCGAGAACCTGGACGCCGTGCTGGCACTGACCCAGGACGCCCTGCGCAACGAACTGGGCGCGGAGCGCGTCAGTATCCGCCTGGCGCACCGCGAGGTCGACGACCTGCATGCCCTGGACACCGCTGAACTGGGCACCTTCGACCCGCTGTTCAGTCGCGGCAAGGCACAATGCGGCCGGGTGCCGGCCGAGATGCTGGACGTGCTGTTCGACGACGCCGAAGAGATCGGCTCGGCCATCCTGATGCCGCTGGGCGACGAATCCGATCGCATCGGCGTGCTCGGCCTGGCCAGCGAGTCCGCGGCCCGCTTCCAGCCCGACATGGGCACCTATTTCGTCACCCATATCGGCGACCTGCTGGCCGAATCGATCCGCTGCCATGTCGAGCGGACCCACGCCGCGGCCTGACGCGGCGCACACCGACGCCCCCGTACAGGATCCGGACATCGCGGCATTCCTGGCCCACTTGCGCGATGTTCGCGGTCATTCGCCGCATACCGTCCAGGCCTACCGGCGCGATCTGGCCCGCCTGCGCGGGCTTCACGAAGGTCCATGGGAAACGCTGAAGGCCGCGGACATGCGCCGGATTGCCGGCCAGCTGGCCCGCCAGGGCCGCCACCCGCGGTCCATCCAGCGCTTCCTGTCCGCCACGCGCGGCTTCTTCGCCTACCAGGTGGAACAGCGGCGCATGCCGGCCAACCCCGCCGCCGGCATGCGCGGGCCGCGCGCCGGGCGCCCCCTGCCGCGCGATCTCGACGTGGACCAGACCCAGCAGGCGCTGACCCCGGTCGAGGGCCTGGACCCGACGCTCGCGGCCCGCGACCAGGCCATGCTGGAGCTGCTGTATTCGTCCGGTTTGCGCCTGTCGGAGCTCACCGGGCTGGATCTGGTCGATCTCGACCTCGAGGCCGGCCTGGTCCGCGTGCTCGGCAAGGGCCGGCGCGAGCGCAGTGTCCCGGTAGGCCGGGTGGCCCGCGAGGCCCTGCGCATCTGGCTGACACGCCGCGGCGACTGGGCCACAGCGGACGAGCGCGCCGTGTTCGTCAGCCGTCGCGGCCAGCGCCTGGGCAACCGCGCGGTGCAGCGCCGGGTCGCCGAGGCCGGTCGCCGTGCCGGCCTGGACGTGCGCCTGCACCCGCACCGCCTGCGCCATGCCTTCGCCAGCCACCTGCTGGAGTCGAGCGGCGATTTGCGGGCCATCCAGGAACTTCTCGGCCACGCAAACCTTGAAACCACCCAGATCTATACCCATCTCGACTATCAGCACCTGGCACAGGTGTATGATGCCGCCCATCCGCGGGCCCGCCGGAGGGACAGATCCGACCGCGATCCACCCGCCGGGTGAACGATCCCGGGTAGCCGCGACCCAACACCGTGCCCCGAGGGAACCCTTGATCCGGGTTTCCCCCAGATACACAGCCGGACAGGAGAGACCCGTGGAACAGTTTCGCGGCACCACCATCGTTTGCGTCCGCAAGGACGGCGCCGTCACCCTCGGGGGCGACGGCCAGGTATCCCTTGGCAACACTGTGATGAAGGGCAATGCGCGCAAGGTGCGCCGCGTCTATCACGACCGCATCCTCGCCGGCTTTGCCGGCGGCACCGCCGATGCCTTCACCCTGTTCGAGCGCTTCGAGGGCATGCTGGAGAAGCACTCCGGCAACCTCACCCGCGCCGCCGTCGAGCTGGCCAAGGACTGGCGCACCGACCGCGCCCTGCGCAAGCTGGAGGCACTGCTGGCCGTATCCGACCGCGAGAACTCCTTCGTGATCTCCGGCAACGGTGACGTGATCGAGCCGGAGAACGCCCTGATCGCGATCGGCTCCGGCGGCCCCTACGCCCAGGCCTCCGCCCAGGCCCTGCTGCACAACACCGACCTGTCGGCCCGCGAAATCGTGGAGAAATCCCTGAACATCGCCGCCGACATCTGTGTGTACACCAATCACAACATCACCCTGGAGAGCCTGGACGCGGAATGATGCGCCCCGGCCCGAATGATTCGACCAAGGCCCCTTTTGCCATGACCGACATGACCCCCCGCGAGATCGTCCAGGAACTGGACCGCTACATCATCGGCCAGGACGAGGCCAAGCGCTCCGTTGCCGTCGCCCTGCGCAACCGCTGGCGCCGCCGCCAGTTGCCGCCGGAGCTGCAGCCGGAGGTCACGCCCAAGAACATCCTGATGATCGGCCCGACCGGCGTGGGCAAGACCGAGATCGCCCGGCGCCTGGCCAAGCTGGCGCACGCACCGTTCATCAAGATCGAGGCAACGAAATTCACCGAGGTCGGCTACGTCGGGCGCGATGTCGAGTCGATCATCCGCGATCTGGCCGAGGCAGCCGTCAAGCAGCTGCGCGACGAGGCCCTTCGGGAAAACCGCGTGAAGGCCGAGGATGCCGCCGAGGAGCGCATTCTGGATGCCCTGCTGCCACGCCCGCGCAACGCCGGGTTCACCGAATCCGAGCCGGACGACTCCAACAGCGAGACCCGCCAGAAGCTGCGCAAGCGCCTGCGGGAAGGCGACATGGACGAGCGCGAGATCGACATCGAGGTCTCGCAGAACCCCCAGGGCGTGGAGATCATGACGCCACCGGGCATGGAGGAGATGGCTGGCCAACTGCAGTCCATGTTCCAGAACCTGGGCGGGCAGAAGACCCGTTCGCGGCGGCTGAAGATCGCCGAGGCGCGCAAGCTGCTGATCGAGGAAGAGGCCGCGCGTCTGATCAACGAGGAAGAGCTGAAGGAGCGGGCCATCCAGCGCGTCGAGCAAAGCGGCATCGTGTTCCTCGACGAGATCGACAAGGTCGCCAGGGGCAGCGAGAAGGGCAGCGGCGGCGAGGTCTCCCGCGAGGGCGTGCAGCGCGACCTGCTGCCGCTGATCGAGGGGACCACCGTATCCACCAAGCTGGGCATGGTGCGCACGGACCACATCCTGTTCATCGCCTCCGGCGCCTTCCACCTGTCCAAGCCCTCGGACCTGGTCCCGGAGTTACAGGGGCGCCTGCCCATCCGCGTGGAGCTGGACGCCCTGTCGGCCGACGCCTTCGTGCGCATCCTGACCGAGCCCACCGCCTCGCTGACCGAGCAGTACACCGAGTTGATGAAGACCGAGGACGTGGAGCTGCGCTTCGAGGAAGACGGCGTTCGCCGCCTGGCCGAGATCGCCTTTGACGTGAACGCGCGCACCGAGAACATCGGCGCCCGCCGCCTGCACACCGTGCTGGAGCGTCTGCTGCAGGATGTCGCCTACCGCGCCCCGGACGTCGACGGCCCGGTGGTCGTGGACCGCGCCTTCGTCGACGAACGCCTGGGCGACCTGGTCGAGGACGAGGACCTGTCCCGCTACATCCTCTGACGCGCCCCGGCCAGCGGGTCAGCCATGCCCGGGGAGCGTACCGCGCGGGAGGTCACTCGGGCGCCCCCCGGCGATAGGGATCGGGCCAGCCCTCGGGCGGCGGGCTGAAGCGCTTGTAGGCCCAGTTGTATTGCTCGGGGCAACGCCGGACCAGGGTCTCCACATGGACGTTGATCGCCGCGGCCGCACGGGAAAAATCGCGATCGGCCACCTCCGGTCCGGCCGCGACCTCGTGATAGCGAAAGCCCCGCCCCCCGGACAGCCGCTCGGCAAACAGGAACACCACGTGATCCGCGCGCCCGCGCAGCAGTCGCGGGAGCAGGGTCATGGTCAGGGCGGGGCGCCCGAAGAACATGGCGTGCTGACCCGATGCGCCCTTGGGGCTCTGGTCCGGCAGGATGCCGATAATCTCGCCGCGGTCGCGGGCCTGCTGCAGGATGCGCAGGCCACTGCGATCGGCCGGGGCCAGCTCGGCGCCGGTGGAGGCACGGGCCTCGCGCACCCAGCGGTCCACCTCCGGGGTCTTGAACGGGCTGTACAGCGTGGCCATCGGCCCGTGGCAAGCGGCATGCATTCCGGCGAATTCCCAGGAACCGAGATGCGGGGCGCACAGGAACAATGCCCGGCCGGCGGAGCGCTCGCGCAGGCGCGCGTACTGCGGCGGCTGGACCGCGAGGGCCTCGAGGATCTCGGGTCTCGACTGCCACAGCCAGGGGGACTCGGTCAGGGTTCGGCCCATCGCCATCAGGGAACGCCGCCCCACCCGCCGCCGCCAGGCCGGGTCCTTTTCCGGAAAGCACAGCGCCAGATTGATGCGGGTGATGCGGGCCGCGCGGGTGGGCAGGTACCACACCAGCACCCCGACCGCGCCGCCCAGGGCGTGGTTTACGCGCAGCGGGAGGCGCGCCAGCAGGCGCAGGCCCGCCCCGATCAGGCGATCACGCAGATGTCGGCGTCGGGCCATGTCCGGACACTGCGGGTTCGGTGGATGCGGCCGCGCTCGGCGGTGGGTCGCGCGGAGGAATGCCACCCTCGGTCATCAGGGGCTTGAGGGTGGTGCGCAGGTTGCGAAACAGTCGCGGGTGCTGCGCCTCCTCCTGCGCCAGCAGCTGTTTCATGTGCTCGCGCTGGGTGGGCATGGCGAAGCAGGCGGGGCAGTTGTCGAGGATCACCGGGAGCCCCGCGGCCTCGGCAAAGTCGCGGGTCTGGCGTTCCCGCACGTAGACCAGCGGGCGGATGACCCGCAGGTCCCCGGCGTCGATCGCGTAGTGGGCCTTCATGGTGCGCAGCTGGCCGCCGTGAAAGGCGCTCATCATGAAGCTCTCCGCGAGATCATCGAGGTGCTGGCCCAGCGCCAGTACGTTGTAGCCGTGTTCGCGCGCGGTGCGGTACATCAGGCCGCGCTTCATGCGCGAGCAGAAGGAACAGAACGAGTCGTTGTCCATGTGCTCGTCCGCAAGCTCGGCGATGGGCTCGGACACGAAGTGATAGGGGATGCCGTAGCTGCCCAGGTAATCCATCAGCCGCTGCGGCTCGAAGCCCTCGATCTCGGGGTTGATGGTGACTGCCCCGACCTCGAAACGGACCGGGGCCCGTCGCGCCAGGTTGTGCAGAAGCCACAGCAGGGTCAGCGAGTCCTTGCCACCGGACAGGCCGACCAGGATGCGGTCACCCTCGCGGACCATGTCGAAGTCGGCGATGGCGCGCCCGGCGAGGCGGCGGATCGAGGCGGGAACGGCGGGTGTCTCCATGGGGCCGCAACATAGGCCGGGCGCCGGCTGCACGCAAGCACCAGCATGGCGGTGCGGGGTGGGGCACGCAAAGGCCTGGTGCGCAGCGCGCCGTCCTGCACCGGGAGCGGGCAGGGCATGCGCCGGAAGGATGCGCAGCCTGCGGAAACGCGGCGGGCGCACGGCCTGCGGCGCGGCGCCGGCCATGGCACTCCGTTTGCATAAGCTGGGGAAAGCGATGTCCGCCGGGAGACCCCATGCACGACCGCAAGAGCCTCAGCCTGGCTGCCGAGCTGCGCCGGAACCTACGGGCCGAATTCCCCACGGTGGCGCGGCTGTCGGTGAGCGATCCGGATTTCATGGAGGCGATCCTGGACTATGCCGGGCGCTCGCAGTCGAGCCTGGTACAGGCCGCGGCCCTGACCCTGCGCAGCCAGCTGGAAGGATCGGGGTATCTGCGGCCGCCGTCACCGGCGAACACCGCAGAGGTGCCTGGCCCGGATGGCGGGCCGGGCCCTGCGCACAACCGGCGCGTCTATCGGGGACGGGTGATCGAGGACCCGGAGTAGCGGAGACGGGCCGCGGGAGGGTTTCGCAGGCGGGGCGTTTTGGCGACACTCAGTGTTTTTCCGGAGAGCCGCCATGGATGCACTGTACCCCGAGATCGAACCCCACGGGATGGGCCGCCTGAAGGTCGGCGACGGCCACGAACTCTACTTCGAGGAATGCGGCAATCCGGAAGGGATTCCGCTCGTATTCCTGCACGGCGGGCCGGGCTCGGGTTGCGAGAGCTGGCATCGCCGATTCTACGACCCCGAGCGCTACCGCATCGTGCTGTTCGACCAGCGCGGATGCGGACGCTCGACCCCGCACGCCAGCCTCGAGGCGAACACGACCTGGCACGGGGTAGCGGACATCGAACGGCTGCGCGAGCAGCTGGGGATCGAGCGCTGGGCGATATTCGGCGGGTCGTGGGGCTCCACCCTGGGGCTGGCCTATGCCCAGAGGTACCCGGAGCGGGTGCTCGGCCTGGTGCTGCGGGGGATCTTCCTGTGCCGCCCGCAGGACATTCAGTGGTTCTATCAGTCCGGCGCCGACCGCCTGTTCCCCGAGGCGTGGGCCGAATACGAGGCCGTCATCCCCGAGGCGGAACGCGAGGACATGGTGGCCGCCTATTACCGACGGCTGACCCACGATGATCGCGCGCTGCGCGAGGCGGCAGCGCGGGCCTGGGCCGGCTGGGAGGGGCGCACTTCATGCCTGGTGCCGAACGACCACGTCATCGCTCATTTCGAGGATCCGGACGTCGCGGTGAGCCTGGCCCGGCTGGAATGTCACTATTTCCTGCACGATACCTTTCTCGAACCGGACCAGCTCCTGCGCGACGCCGGACGGTTGAGCGGGATTCCCGGCACGCTGGTGCACGGTCGCTATGACGTGGTCTGCCCGGTCAACCAGGCAGTCGCCCTTCACCACGCCTGGCCCGAGGCACAACTGGAGATCGTGCCGGATGCCGGCCACTCCGCCGCGGAGCCGGGGATCGTTCGCCGCCTGGTGGCCGCAACCGACCGACTGGCCGCGGCACTCGCGGGGCAGGTCGAGCCCGGTACCGGCAGGGGCCAGGCGTGATCGCATTGATTCAGCGCGTGAGCGAGGGCCAGGTGGCGATCGGAGGGGAGGTCATCGGCGCGATCGGGCCCGGGCTGGTGGCCCTGGTGGCCGTGGAACCGAACGACACCGACGCGAGCGCCGAGCGCATGCTGGACCGGCTGCTGGGCTACCGGGTGTTTGCGGATGCGGAGGGCCGGATGAACCGAAGCCTGGGCGAGACCGGCGGCGGGCTGCTGCTGGTGCCACAGTTCACGCTCGCGGCCGACACGCGCAAGGGGATGCGTCCAAGCTTCTCCGGGTCCGCCAGTCCGGAACACGGGGCCGCGCGGTTCGACGCGCTGCTCCGTCGGGCAGCCGAACGTCACGCGCCGGTTGCCAGCGGGCGCTTTGGCGCCGAAATGCAGGTGAGCCTGACCAACGACGGGCCCGTCACCTTCTGGCTGGAGGCCCGCGGCCAGTAGGCCGCGAGGGGCGAACGGACCCGAAACCAGGTCAAGGGCGAATTAACTACAGAGAACACGGAGGACACAGAGAAGGTCTTTGTTGGAACGCCATGGTGCAGGTGGGGCCGCCCGGCAGAGACCGGGGAACGGAAAGAATGCAGTCGCACGCGGCATTCGCCACAGCCTTGTACCTTTGCTCGTTTCTCCGAGCCCTCCGTACCCTCTGTGGTGGCAAATACGGCTTTCGTGGGCCGCAAACGAAGGGACCCGGCACGAGGCCGGGTCCCTGAACACAACGCTGGGTTTGCTGTGTGCGCGGATCAGGCCGCGCGACGCAGGAACGGGCGCTGGCCGGACTGGACCGCGCGACGGATGAAGTCGGCGCGGCCGGCATCGCGCTGGTTCAGATCGTCGGCGCACTGCGACGGCTCGTAGGCAGCGGCGGAGAGCATCACTTCCAGCTCGCACAGGTCGACCTTGGGCTGGGTCAGTTCGTCCGGGGTGGTGTTCAGCTTGGGACCCACTTCCCAGAACATGCGCGGGTGCCAGAGCTTGGTCTGGATGCGCGGGGACTGGAACAGGGTGACGCAGCGGTTGTTGAGCTCTTGCTGATCCATGAGGTACTCCTGTGACAGGTTATTCAAGCGCGGCCGAATCTATCCGACCCGGGTCGCGAATACAAGCGTTTCCTGATGGAACGGCCGGTTGGAACGCGCGGCTCGCTATTCGACGGTCACCGATTTCGCCAGGTTGCGCGGCTGGTCCACGTCCGTGCCCTTCAGAACGGCCGTGTGGTAGGCCAGCAGCTGCAGGGGGATGGTGAACAGGACCGGCGCCAGCCACGGGCTGAGGGCCTCGTTCTGCGGGAGGCCGATCCAGGTGTCTTCCGGCGCCAGGGCGCGCGCGGCGTTGGATTCGCCGATCACGATCAACTGGCCGCCGCGGGCGCGGACCTCCTGAAGATTGCTGGAGAGTTTCTCCAGCTGGGCATCATCCGGCGCGACGGCGACCACCGGCATCTCGGTGTCCACCAGGGCAAGCGGCCCATGCTTCAGCTCGCCGGACGGATAGGCCTCGGCGTGGATGTACGAGATTTCCTTGAGTTTGAGTGCACCCTCGAGGGCAATCGGGAAGTAGGCACCACGTCCCAGGAACAAGGCGTGCTGCCGCTCCAGGAGACCCTCGGCGATGCGTGCGATGGGCGTGTCGAGGGCGAGGATATGCGCAACCTGCTCAGGCAGGCTGCGCAGGGCGGCAACCGCACCGGCCCGCTCGGCTGCGGGCATGCGGGCGGCGGTAGCCACCTGGCCCAGCAGGAGGACCAGGATCGCCAGTGCCGCCAGCTGGGTCGTGAAGGCCTTGGTGGAGGCCACGCCGATCTCGGGGCCGGCATGCGTCATCATCACCAGATCGGCGGCACGCGCCATGGTGCTCTCGGGTACGTTGCAGATTGCCAGGCGAGCGAGGAATGGCTCCTCCCGGGACTGGCGAAGCACCGCGAGGGTGTCGGCGGTCTCGCCGGACTGGGAGATCACGACCAGCAGGGTGCCCGGTGCGAGGACGTGGCGCCGGTAGCGATACTCGCTGGCCACCTCCACCCGGGCGGGAAGACCGAGATGCTCCTCGATCCAGTGGGCGGCCACCAGGCCGGCGTGATAGCTCGTGCCACAGGCGACGATCTGGACCGCAGCGACATCGGCAAGGCGTTCGTCACTTCCCGGCCCGAGGATATTCTCGAGGATCGCGGATTCGCCCAGGCGACCCGACAGTGTCTCCTCCAGGGCGTGGGGCTGCTCGTAGATCTCCTTGAGCATGAAGTGCCGGTACTCGCCGCGATCCGCGATGGTCACCTGGCAGCGGCTCTCGCGGATGCCGCGGTCAACCGATGCGCCGCGGGCGTCCTCGATCTCGACGCCGTCGCGCGTGAGCCGCGCGATGTCACCATCCTCGAGGTCAACGAAACGCTGGGTTACGGGCAGGAGGGCCTGGACATCCGAGGCCGCGAAGGTCTCGCCGATGCCCAGCCCGAGGAGCACGGGGCTTCCGGATCGGGCCACCACGAGCTCGTCGGGGAAGTCGGCAAAGACCGCGGCGATCGCATAGGCACCATGAAGTTCGGCGCAGGTGATGCGCATTGCTTCGCGCGGCGAAGCCCCCCCCTCCAGGGCCTGTTCCAGGCGATGCGCGATGACCTCGCTGTCGGTTGCGGAGATGCATGGCCAGCCCGCGGCAGCGAGCCGCGACCGCAGGTCCACGTGGTTCTCGATGATCCCGTTGTGCACGATCGCCACGCGGCCGTCGCGCGAACGGTGCGGGTGGGCGTTGTCCTCGGTCGGCGCGCCATGGGTAGCCCAGCGGGTGTGGGCAATACCAACCCGGCCTTGCAGCCGCGCATCCTCGATGCGCTGTTCGAGGGCCGCGACCTTGCCCATGGTCCGAATATCGGCAAGGGCGTGGTCGTTGACCACCGCCACCCCGGCCGAGTCATAGCCGCGGTACTCGAGGCGGTGCAACCCCTCGACCAGGACGGGGATCAGATTCCGTTCGCCTACGCCTGCCACCAGACCGCACATGGGTTACGTCTCCTTGTTGCCGCTCTTCTTCGGACGCGGCCAGTCGCGGATCGTGCGTGGCCGGGCACGCGTCAGGGCCAGTGCCCCGGGCTCGACGTCGTCGGACAGGGTCGAGCCCGCGCCCACGGTGGCGTCATCCCCGATCCGGATGGGTGCCACCAGTGCCGTGTTGGAGCCGATGAACGCGCGTTCGCCAATCTCGGTGCGATGCTTGTGGGCCCCATCATAGTTGCACGTGATGGTTCCCGCGCCGAGATTGGCGCCCGCGCCCACCTGCGCATCGCCCACGTAGGTCAGGTGGTTGGCCTTGGCGCCGGGCCCCAGGGTGGCATTCTTGACCTCCACGAAATTGCCAACGCGCGCACCCGTGCCGACCTCGGTGCCGGGGCGCAGGCGGGCGAACGGCCCGATCCTGGCGTCCGCGTCGACCCGCACCCCCTCGAGAATGCTGTGGGCCGCGATCTGAGTGCCGGACCCGATTTCGCAGTCCCGCAGCACGCAGCCGGGCCCAATGGAGACGTCGTCGGCGAGCGTGACCGTGCCTTCGATCACGACGTTCACATCCAGCGCGCAGTCCTGCCCAAAATTGAGGCTACCGCGGACATCCAGACGGGCGGGATCGGCGAGTGCCAGGCCCGCACGCATCATCTCGGTGGCGAGGGCATCCTGGTACAGGCGCTCCTGCACCGCGAGCTGTTGACGGTCATTGACGCCGAGTACCGCGGCCGCGTCCTCGCTCTCGACAACGGCCACCTCGTGACCGTCCGCGCGGGCCGCCGCCACGATGTCGGTCAGGTACCATTCACGGGCAATGCCGGACGCTGGCTCGCAGGACGCCAGCCAGCCGCGCAGTGCCCCGGCGGGAGCCGCGAGTACGCCCGTGTTGATCAGGTCCACGGCGCGTTGTTCGGCACTGGCCTCCTTGTCCTCCACAATGCACTCGATGCGCCCTGACGCGTCCAGGATCAGGCGACCATAGCCGCTCGGGTCGGCGACCCGGGCCGCCAGTACGGTCACGCCATCGCCGCGCGCGCAGGCCTCGAGGTCGGCGGCCGGAATGCGCGGGACGTCGCCATAGGTCACCACAATGCGCGCGTCATCCGGAACACCTTCGAGGGCGCGGAACACGGCATGGCCCGTCCCGCGCGGCTCGCCCTGATCGATCCAGTCAAGGGCCAGGTGGGAATCCGCGAACGCTGAGCGGATGCGTTCCTGCTCGTGGCTCACCACCACGTGACAGACGTCTGCCTCCAGGGCGGCGACGCGATCCAGTACGTGAGCGAGGAGCGGCCGCCCGGCAAGGGGCTGAAGAACCTTCGGCTTGCGCGAGCGCATGCGCGTGCCCTTGCCGGCTGCCAGGACCACGAGATGGAGGGGGCTACGTTCAGGCATGGCTACAATGATAAAGGGCCAACCGAGATGGTTGGCCCTGAGCGTAAGTCATCCGTCGCATTCTGCCGGATTATTTCCGACGCAGCTTCTGGATCATTTGGAGGCGAGCCGCCGCCTCGGCCAGTTCGGCCTGGGCCTTGGCGTAGTCGAAGTCGGCCTGGGAATTCTTGAGGGCCTCCTCCGCACGTTTCTTCGCCTCGAGCGCTTCCGCCTCGTCGAGATCCTTGGCCCGCACCGCGGTATCCGCCAGGACGGTCACGTGGTACGGCTGGACCTCGAGGATGCCGCCGGAAACGAACACCGGCTGCGGCTCCGCGCCTTCATTCTCCTGGATGCGCAGTTCACCCGGGTTCAGCCGGGCGAGCATCTGCGTATGCCCGGCATATACGCCGACCTCGCCACCTTCGGCGGGCGCCGCAATCATCAGGGCCGTACCGGAGTAGATCGACTCCTCCGCACTGACCACATCCACATGCATATTCATGGGCATAACGCCTTGCTCCTTAGCCGAGCTTCTCGGCCTTCTCGACGGCTTCCTCGATGGTGCCGACCATGTAGAAGGCCTGCTCCGGCAGGTGATCATATTCACCGGCAACAATCGCCTTGAACGCCCGGATGGTGTCCTTCAGGGACACGTACTTGCCGGGCGCCCCGGTGAAGACTTCGGCCACGAAGAACGGTTGCGACAGGTAGCGCTGGATCTTTCGCGCACGGGCCACTACCAGCTTGTCGTCTTCGGAGAGCTCGTCCATCCCGAGGATCGCGATGATGTCCTTCAGCTCCTTGTAGCGCTGCAGGGTGCCCTGAACGGCACGTGCCGTGTCGTAGTGTTCCTGGCCGATGATCTGCGGGTCCAGCTGGCGCGAGGTGGAATCCAGCGGGTCCACGGCCGGGTAGATGCCGAGCTCCGCGATCTGGCGCGACAGCACGACGGTGGCGTCAAGGTGCGCGAAGGTCGTGGCGGGCGAGGGGTCGGTCAGGTCATCCGCCGGCACGTAGACCGCCTGGATCGAAGTGATCGAGCCCTTCTTGGTCGAGGTGATGCGTTCCTGCAGCACACCCATTTCTTCCGCCAGGGTCGGCTGGTAGCCCACCGCGGAGGGCATACGACCGAGCAGCGCGGAGACCTCGGTACCGGCGAGGGTGTAACGGTAGATGTTGTCGATGAACATCAGCACGTCACGGCCTTCGTCGCGGAAGAACTCCGCCATGGTCAGGCCGGTCAGCGCCACGCGCAGGCGGTTGCCCGGCGGCTCGTTCATCTGGCCGTAGACCAGCGCCACCTTGTCGAGAACGTTGGAGTCCTTCATCTCGTGGTAGAAGTCGTTGCCCTCGCGGGTACGCTCGCCGACACCGGCGAACACGGAGTAGCCGGAGTGTTCGATCGCGATGTTGCGGATCAGCTCCATCATGTTCACGGTCTTGCCCACGCCGGCACCACCGAACAGGCCGACCTTGCCGCCCTTCGCGAAGGGGCACAGCAGGTCGATGACCTTGATACCGGTTTCCAGCAGCTCGGTGGAGCCTGCCTGCTCGTCGAAGGTCGGGGCGGCACGGTGGATCGACCAGGTCTCCTGGGCCTCCACGTCACCGGCGTTGTCCACCGGGCGACCGAGGACGTCCATCACCCGGCCCAGGGTGCCCTTGCCGACCGGCACGGAGATCGGCTTGCCCGTCGCGGTGACCGCGGTCTGACGCTTCACGCCTTCGGTGGTACCCATGGCGATGGTACGCACGATGCCGTCGCCCAGCTGCTGCTGGACCTCCAGGGTCAGCCCGTTTTCCAGGGTCAGGGCGTCGTAGATCTTGGGCACTTCGCCGTGGGGGAATTCCACGTCCACGACGGCGCCGATGATTTCGACAATCTTTCCAGAACTCATTTGTTCATCCTCGTAAGTCGTAATTCGTGCCGAGTCGACCGATTCGTGCGGCGGCTGCTAGACCGCGGCCGCGCCACTGACGATCTCGGAGATCTCCTGGGTGATCGAGGCCTGGCGCGCCTTGTTGTAGACGAGCTGCAGGTCGGTGATCATCGTGCCGGCGTTGTCGGAGGCCGACTTCATGGCCACCATGCGCGCGGCCATTTCGCAGGCCACGTTCTCGACCACCGCCTGGTAGATCAGGGACTCGACATAGCGCTCGAGCAGCGTATCCATCACCGGATGCGTGTCGGGCTCATAGATGTAATCCCAGTGGTGCTTGAGCGATTCGTCCCGGCTCGGCGCCGTCGGCAGGAGCTGCGTGGCTTGCGGCTGCTGGGTCATGGTGTTGACGAACGTGTTCTCCAGCAGGACCACGCGATCGATCGTGCCGTCGCGGAAGTTGTCCAGCACCACCTTGACCGATCCGATCAGGTCGTTGATGTGCGGACGATCCCCGAGATCCTTGGCTTCGGCCACGATGTTTCCGCCCAGGCGCTTGAAGAACTGGAGCGCCTTGTTGCCGATGACGCACAGATCGACCTCGACGCCCTCGTCGCGATAGCGACGCATCTCGCCCACGGCCTTCTTGAACAGGTTGGTGTTCAACCCGCCGCAGAGTCCGCGATCGGTCGACACGATGATCAGCGCCACGCGCTTCACCTCGCGTTCCACCATGAACGGATGCCGGTATTCCGCATTCGCCATGGCGACGTGACCGATCACGTCGTGGATCTTCTGTGCGTAGGGCCGGGACTCTTCCATGCGGTCCTGGGCCTTGCGCATCTTGGACGCGGCGACCATTTCCATCGCCTTGGTGATCTTCTGAGTATTCTGGATACTCTTGATCTGCGTCCGGATCTCCTTAGTGCCCGCCATTGCGTGCTCCCGTTACCAGCTGTGCTTGGCCTTGAACTCTTCCAGGGCCTTCTTCAGCTTGTCCTGGATGGAGTCGTTGTAATCGCCAGTGCTGTTGATTTCGTCCAGGAGCTCCTTCTGCGAGGAACGCGCGTAGGCGATCAGTTCCTTCTCGAAGCTCACGACCTTTTCCGCCTCGACATCATCGAGGTAACCCTCGTTGGCGGCGTACAGGGAGAACGCCATCTCGCCGATGGACATCGGCTGGTACTGGCCCTGCTTCATCAGCTCGGTCACGCGCTTCCCGCGGTCCAGCTGCTTGCGGGTGAGGTCGTCGAGGTCCGAGGCAAACTGCGAGAACGCCGCCAGCTCGCGATACTGCGCGAGCGCCAGGCGCACACCACCACCCAGCTTCTTGATGATCTTGGTCTGGGCCGAGCCACCGACGCGCGAGACCGACAGCCCGGCGTTGATTGCCGGCCGGATACCCGAGTTGAACAGGTCCGTCTCGAGGAAGATCTGACCGTCGGTAATCGAGATCACGTTGGTCGGAACGAACGCGGACACGTCCCCGGCCTGGGTTTCGATGATCGGCAGCGCCGTCAGAGAACCGGTCTTCCCCTTCACTTCGCCGTTGGTCTTTTCTTCGACGTACTCGGCGTTCACGCGCGAGGCTCGTTCCAGCAGGCGCGAATGGAGGTAAAAGACGTCGCCCGGGTAGGCTTCGCGGCCCGGCGGACGACGCAGCAGCAGGGAGACCTGACGGTAGGCCCAGGCCTGCTTGGTGAGATCATCATAGACGATCAGGGCATCTTCGCCACGGTCGCGGAAGTACTCGCCCATGGCGCAACCGGCGTACGGGGCAATGAACTGCATCGCGGCCGACTCGGAGGCGTTGGCGGCCACGATGATGGTGTTGTCCATCGCACCGGCCTCTTCCAGCTTGGCCACCACGGAGGCGACCGAAGAGGCCTTCTGACCCACGGCGACATACACGCACTTAACGCCGGAATCCTTCTGGTTGATGATCGCGTCGATCGCCACCGCGGTCTTGCCGGTCTGACGGTCGCCGATGATGAGCTCGCGCTGGCCGCGCCCGACCGGGACCATGGCGTCGATCGCCTTGATGCCGGACTGCAGCGGCTGGTCGACGGACTGTCGTTCGATCACGCCCGGCGCGATCTTTTCGATCGGACTGGTGACATCGGTGTTCACCGGACCCTTGCCGTCGATCGGTCGGCCCAGGGAGTCGACCACACGGCCGAGGAGTGCCTCGCCCACCGGCACCTCGAGGATACGGCCGGTGCACTTGACCGTCTGGCCTTCCGTAATGTGCTTGTAGTCACCCAGGATCACGACGCCGACCGAGTCACGCTCGAGGTTGAGCGCCATGCCGTAGGTGTCGCCCGGGAACTCGAGCATCTCGCCCTGCATGACGTCAGCCAGTCCGTGCACGCGAGCAATCCCGTCGGTCACGCTGACCACGGTACCCTCGTTGGAGGCCTCGGAAGAGGCATCGAATTTCTCGATGCGCTGTTTGATCAGATCACTGATCTCGGAGGGATTCAGTTGCATGATAGATATCCTCTTAGCGACTCAAATTGGCAGCCAGGCGGTTCAGCTGGCCTCGCACGGAGCCGTCGATTACCAGGTCGCCGGCGCGGATGATGGCGCCCCCCAACAGGGAGCTGTCGACTGAGCATTCGAGATCCACTTCGCAGCCAAGGCCCTTGGCCAGGGCGTCGTGGATCTCTTTCTCCTGCGCCTGCGTGAGCTTGCGATAGGCGGTGACATCGGCGTGCACGCGCTGTTCCGCGGCGGCCTTCATCTCCTCGAAGGCGGCGCGAACGGCCGGCAGGGCGGGCAGCCGGCCATTCTCGGCCAGCAGACGAATCAGGTTCCCCGCCTCGGCACCGACCTTGTCACCGGCCACATCCAGGACGAGCTGGGCGCGGTCGGGACGCGGGAGCCGCGGATTGGAGAGGAGACTGTGCATCTGCGAGTCGCTGGCAATGGCAGCCAGCAACTCGAGCTGCTCGGCCCAGCCGGCGAGATCGTTGGCCTCGCGGGCCCGCTCAAATGCCGCGCGGGCGTAGGGTCGGGCGACCGAAATCAGGTCTGACATAACGTCTCCTTAGAGCTTGGCCGCGAGCTTCTTCAGCAGATCGCCGTGCGCCTTGGCGTCAATCTCCTTGGCCAGGATCTGCTGGGCACCGGCAACCGCGAGCTCGGAGACCTGCTTGCGCAGCTCTTCCTTGGCGCGGTTGATCTCCTGCTCGATTTCGGACTGCGCCGCTTCCTTGATGCGTTCGCCTTCCTCGCGGGCCGTGGTCTTGCTTTCCTCGACCAGCTCGTTGGCTCGCTTCTGCGCGGAGGCCACGATCTCGTTGGCCTGCTGCTTGGCGTCCTTGAGGACCTCGGCCGCACGCTCCTGGGCGAGCTCCTGCTCTTTCTCGCCTCGCTCCGCGGCGGCGAGACCGTCGGCAATCTTCTTGCGACGCTCTTCCAGTGCGGCGGACAGGGGCGGCCAGACGTAGCGCATCGTGAACCACACGAAGACGCTGAACGCGAGCAGCTGGCCAATGATGGTCAGATTGATATTCATCCTGCTACCTCAGGTTGGACGAGTGTGAGGGGACCTCGGGACTCGCTCAGCCTTCTTAGCCCAGGGCGAACAGGACGTACAGGCCGATACCCACGCCGATCATCGGCACCGCGTCGGTCAGACCCATGACGATGAAAAACTGGGTGCGCAGCATCGGGATCAGTTCCGGCTGTCGCGCGGCGCCTTCCAGGAAGCGACCACCCAGGGTGCCCACGCCGATCGCGGCGCCGACAGCGGCCAGACCCAGGAGCAGAGAGCCAGCCAGAACGATCAGAGCGTTTGCCATTTCCATTTTTGTATCTCCAGTCGAGTGTTGAAACAGTCAGGTGAGTAGGGAAAGCGGAATCAGTGGTCTTCGCTGTACGCCATGTCGAGATAGACGACGGTCAGCACCATGAAGATGAACGCCTGCAGCGGTACCACGAGGATGTGGAAGATCGCCCAGCCCACGTGCAGTACGCCACCGGCCAGGCCCATGATCAGGCCTGCGGAATACATCACGCCGATCAGGATGAAGATCATCTCGGCCGCGTAGAGGTTGCCGAACAGTCGCAGCGCGAGCGAGGCCGGCTTGGCCAGCAGGTTGATGAACTCCAGCACGAAGTTGATCGCCCAGAACAGGGGCTTGAGGAACACGATGTTGGTCTGGAACGGGATGCCCGTGAGTTCCTTGATAAAGCCTGCCGGGCCCTTGATCTTCAGCGAGTAATAGATGATCAGGATGAACACGCCCAGGGCGAGACCGGCCGTGACATTGATGTCAGTTGTCGGCACGATCTTGAAATATGGGACACCCAGCAGATAGGCGATATGCGGGATCAGGTCGACCGGCACGAGGTCCATCAGGTTGAGCAGGAAGATCCACACGAAGATGGTCAGGGCGAGCGGCGCAACCATGTCGTTCTTGTGCTTGAAGGAGCCACGGACGTTGTCGTTGACAAAGTCCATGATCATTTCGACAAAATTCTGCCAGCCGCCCGGCACGCCGGCGGTGACCTTCTTGGCCGCGGCGCGGAACGTCAGGACGAACACCAGGCCGAGAGCGATGGACCACAGCATGGAATCGACGTGGATCGCCCAGAAGCCCATTTCGGCGGCCTGGGTACTGTTCGTGGCGAAACTCAGTCCGTTTTCCGGGTGGAGCCCGAAGGTGAGGTTCGTGAGATGGTGAGCAATGTACTCTTCCATCGTGGGCAGTCCGCTTTCTGAAGCCATGCAGTTATCTCGTCATTGCTTGATCAGAAACCCGGTGCAGCCACCAAAGGGGGGCCAGATGCACCAGGAGGAAGATGCCGAACAGGGCCAGCAGGTCCGGCTCGTCCAGGTAAGCGAACGTCACCCCGAATACCACCGCGATGATTGCCAGTCGTCCCAGCTGGGCGCCCATCATGCGGGCGGTCAGCGAGCCCACCTGATCGGAACGGTAGGGCCGAAACACGACAACCGCGGCCACGGCGTTGCCGAGGGTCGCGGCGATGCCGCCGATCGCGGCCGAGATCGCCACGATCGGCGGGAACAGGGCCAGAAGCAGGCCCGACAGTATCAGCGTTAAGGCGAGCTGCAGACCCAGCGATTGTAAGGCGTGTCTGAAGCGGCGCGGTGTCATTCAGCGGATGGGCACACCCACCCCTCTCCCAAAAAGTGCGCGTAGTATAAGAGCACCCTTCTATTAGGTCAAACCGTTATGGGCCCGGAGCGGGGCCTGTGGCGAGGGTTGCAGGCGGCCAGGGAATCGGTTCCGGACGGGGGGAATCCGGGCCCGCGCTACCGGGCACTATTGGATGTGCGCAAGGATTCCGTCGAGCTCGTCCAGGCTATTGTATTCGATGACCAGGCGGCCCTTGCCCTGGCGGTTGTAGCGAACCTGAACCGGGGCGCCCAGCTGGTCGGACAGGCGGCTCTCCAGTTGGCGCACCTCGGGCGAGGGGCCGGCGTCCTTCTGGGGCGCCGGGGTGGCGGCCAGGACCTTCTTCACCAGCTGCTCGGTCGCACGCACCGACAGGCCCCGCTTGATAACGGTCGCGGCCACGCCGGGCTGATCGTCCAGGGGAACCGCGAGAAGGCAACGGGCATGGCCCATTTCCAGGCGGCCCTCGTTGACGTGTTCCTTGACCGTGTCGTGGAGCTCCAGCAGACGCAGCAGGTTGGTCACGGCCGTGCGCGACCGGCCCACGGCGTCGGCCGCGGCCTGGTGGGTCATTTCGAATTCGCCGATCAGGCGACGGATGGCCTGCGCCTCTTCCAGCGGGTTCAGGTCCTCGCGCTGGATGTTCTCGATCAGGGCCATTGCGGCGGCGGCCTGGTCGGGGATGTCGCGGACCACCGCCGGGACGGTCTCGAGACCCGCGATCTGCGCGGCTCGCCAGCGGCGCTCGCCGGCGATCAGCTCGTAGCCTTCGTCTAGGCGCCGCACGACCACCGGCTGCACGATGCCCTGGGCACGGATCGAGTCCGCCAGTTCCGCCAGGGCGGCCTCGGCCATGTGCACGCGGGGCTGGTACTTGCCCCGCCGGATCTGCTCGATCGGGAGCTGGTCGAGGGTGTCGGCTTCGTCGCCTCCGGCCTGGGCCCCGGAAAGGAGGGCATCGAGGCCGCGGCCCAATCCACGTTTCGCCATGGTCGATCGTTCCTGCAGGCAGTCGGTAAGGGGGCAGACGGCGATCAGCGCCGCAGCATCTCGCCGGCCAGGGCCAAGTAGGCCACCGCGCCGCGCGAGGAGGCATCATACAACAAGGCGGGCTGACCAAAACTGGGGGCCTCGGCCAGGCGGATGTTGCGCGGGATCACCGTACGGAAGACGCGGTCGCCGAAGTGGCCGGTGAGCTGCTCGGAGACATCCCCCGACAGGCGATTGCGCGGATCGAACATGGTGCGCAGCAGGCCCGAGATGCGCAGCTTGGGGTTGGGCCCGCGCTGGATGCTCTCGATGGTGCGAATCAGGGCGGTCAGCCCCTCCAGGGCGTAGTACTCGCACTGCATCGGGATCACGACACCGTCGGCGGCCACCAGGCCGTTGACCGTCAGGAGATTCAGCGACGGCGGGCAGTCGACGAGGATGTGATCGTAGTTCGCGGCAGCCTCGGCCAGGGCATCCTGCAGCCGGTACTCGCGGCGCTCCGCGTCCATCAGGCGGACCTCGGCGACGGTCAAATCGCCATTGGCCGGCACCAGGTCGTAGCCGGCCTCCACCCGATGGGCGGCCTCGGCGACGGTGGCCTGGCCGAGCAGGACCTCGCAGGAGGTCGGATCGTCGGCATGCTTGTCCACGCCGGAGCCGGTGGTGGCGTTGCCCTGGGGGTCCATGTCCACCACCAGCACGCGCTTGCCCAGGCGGGTCAGGGACGCGGCCAGATTGACGCAGGTGGTGGTCTTGCCGACCCCGCCTTTCTGATTGGTGATGGCCAGTGTGTCGGTCACGGCTCAGGCTCTCTCGATGATGGCGACGTGGCGGTCGGCCACCTCGCCGGGAATGGTAACCGGGTCCACCCGGCGGTACGACCAGGGTGCCGGCAAGGGATCGTCCACGACCTGGCGCTGCCCCAACATGGCCAATACCCGCCCTTCCGGGGCGACCGTGTGGGCCACGCGCGCGAGCATCTCGGCCGGGGCCTTGAAGGCGCGTGACAGCACCGTGGTGTACAGCGCCTCGGGCTGGAAATCCTCGATCCGCCCATGTATGGCCTCGGCATTCGCGAGCCCCGTCAGGCCGATCACGTTGCGCAGGAAGCGGATGCGCTTGGCCGCACTGTCCAGCAGGCAGAAGGTACGCTCGCGCTCCGTGGCAGCCAGGATGAACCCGGGCAGCCCGGCCCCCGTGCCAACGTCGAGCACGCGTTCGCCATGAAGATACGGCCGCAGGGTCAGGCTGTCGAGTACGTGCCGCGGAATCAACTGCGCCGGATCACGCACCGCGGTGAGATTGTGGACCCGGTTCCAGCGCAGGAGCTCCGCCAGGTAGGTGGCCAGCACCTCCCGGGCACGGGCATCGAGGTGCCAGACATCGGCCAGGGGCTCCAGCCGAGCCGCCCAGTCCTCACTCGCCACTGGCGCGCTGCTTCAAATGCACGGCCAGGGCCGACAGGGCGGCCGGGGTCACGCCGGGAATGCGCTGGGCCTGGGCCAGGGTGTGCGGGCGGAACTCGGCCAGCTTCTGGCGGATTTCGCTGGAAAGGCCGTGGACCCGGTCGTAGTCGAGGCCATCCGGAAGCGCGGTCTGTTCGGCCTTCGCCTGGCGCTCGATCTCGGCCTGCTGACGATCGATGTAGCCGGCGTACTTGGCCTGGATCTCCACCTGTTCGCGCACGTCGGGCGTGCAGTCGCTCGTCAGTTCCGGCAATGCGGCCATCAGGCCCGCGTAGTCGGCCTGGGGACGGCGCAGCAGGTCGAGCAGCGTGGCCTCGGGATCGGGCGCCCCGCCCAGGAGCTCGGTCAGGGCCGGGCGGCGGCGCTGGTCGCGGTCGGGGCGCAGCCCGGCCAGGCGCTCGCGTTCGGTGTCGATGGCGGCGGCGCGGCGCTCGAAGCGCGCCCACCGGGCGTCGTCGACCAGGCCGAACTCGCGACCCACCGGGGTCAGGCGCAGATCGGCGTTGTCCTCGCGCAGCAGCAGGCGGTACTCGGCGCGCGAGGTGAACATGCGGTAGGGCTCCTGGGTGCCGCGCGTCACCAGGTCGTCGATCAGCACCCCGATATAGGCCTCGGAGCGTTGCGGGACCCACGGCGCGGCGTCCTGCACCCGCCGCGCGGCGTTGAGCCCGGCGACCAGGCCCTGGGCGGCAGCCTCCTCGTAGCCGGTGGTGCCGTTGATCTGGCCGGCGAAAAACAGGTTGCCGACCTCGCGCGTGGCCAGGCTCGGGCGCAGCCCGCGCGGGTCGAAGTAGTCGTATTCGATCGCGTAGCCGGGGCGCGTGATCCGCGCGTGCTCGAAGCCGGCGATGCTCTGCACCAGCGGGACCTGGATCGCGTAAGGCAGGGAGGTCGAGATCCCGTTGGGGTAGAGCTCGTGGGTGGTGAGGCCTTCCGGCTCGACAAAGACCTGGTGACTGGTCTTGTCGGCAAAGCGCACCACCTTGTCCTCGATCGATGGGCAGTAGCGCGGGCCGGTGCTGTCGATCTGGCCGGAATACATCGGCGCCTGGTCGAGGTTCGCCCGGATCAGGTCGTGGGTCTTCTCGCTGGTGCGCGCGATATGGCAGGGGCGCTGCGCCGGGTGATCGTCAATGGAGCCGGTGAACGAGAACACCGGGCGCGGATCGTCGCCCGGCTGTGGCTCGAGCCGGGTGAAGTCCACGCTGCGGCCATCGATGCGCGGTGGTGTGCCGGTCTTGAGCCGCCCAACAGCAAAGGCCATCTCGCGCAGGCGCGCCGCCAGACGAGTGCTCGGGGGATCACCCGCGCGCCCCCCCGGTTGCTGGGTAAGCCCGGTGTGCATCTGGCCATTAAGAAAGGTCCCGACGGTCAACACCACGGCGTTGGCGCTGAACCTTATCCCGGCCTCGGTGACCACCCCGGTCACGCGATCACCGTCCTGGATGATGTCAGCCACTGGCTGCTGGAGGACCTCCAGATTGGGTTCCGACTCGACGAACTGGCGGATCGCGTGACGGTAGAGCTGCCGGTCGGACTGGGCTCGGGTCGCGCGCACCGCCGGGCCCTTGCGCCGGTTAAGGATGCGGAAATGGATGCCGGCGGCGTCCGCCGCGCACGCCATGACACCGCCCAGCGCGTCGATCTCCTTGACCAGGTGGCCCTTGCCGATCCCGCCGATGGCGGGGTTGCAGCTCATCTGGCCGATGGTCTCGATATTGTGGGTGAGCAGGAGCGTGTGTGCACCCGCGCGCGCCGCGGCCAGCGCGGCCTCGGTGCCGGCATGCCCGCCGCCAATCACGATGACATCGAATGCGTTCGCCATGGTCCTGCTGTCCCAACCGTTGCATCGGCCTGTGGTGGTGTTGCGCTCCCCTGACAACCGGGGCACGAAAAGCGGAATTCTAGCAGGGAGTTACGTGGGCGCGAAGCGGCCCCGGTGAGAGTCGGTGTTCCGGGTGCATGGTTTGCCTGGGCAGCGCGCGGCGCCCTGTCGGCCGCGGAATCGTTGGCGACGCCGCACCCGGCTTGAGCGCTTGCTTCGCTTCGCTCGCAATGACTGGGGGCGGAGCCGAAGGGAGGGCCCGATCGCGCAGGGGGCTGCGCCCCTACTTGCCGATACAGAAACCGGCAAAGATCTCGCCGAGCAATGCCTCGTGATCCTGGTGCCCGAGGAGTTCGTCCAGGGCGTGCTCGGCCAGGCGCAGCTCCTCGGCGATCAGGTCCGGGGGCGCCTCCGGGCGAATCGCGGCAAGATGTGTGGCGGCAGTGCGCAGGCCGTCGAGGTGGCGCGCGCGCACACTGAAACGTTGCGGGCCGCCCTCTCCTGCACCCAGGCGATCAACGATCGTCTGTTTGAGCACATCAATGCCGGCACCGGTATGGGCGGAGATCGCGATCGTGTCCGACGGGAACGACCGTTCGTCGACGCAGTCTCGCTTGTTCCACACAGTCAGGCGCGGGATGTCGTCCGGAAATTCGAAGGCCGGGACCGTCTCGGGCCGAGTGAGATCGCGCAGTTCCAGGATCAGGTCAGCGCCGGTGGCCGCCTCGCGCGCGCGCTGCATGCCGATCTTCTCCACCGAGTCTTCGCTGGCATGCAGGCCCGCAGTGTCGATCAGTTCCACCGGGATCCCCTGAATGGCGATCGGTGAGCGCAGCACGTCACGAGTGGTCCCCGGGCGGTCGGTGACGATCGCAATCTCGCTCTCCGCCAGGCGGTTCATCAGGCTGGACTTGCCGACATTCGGGGCGCCGACCAGCGCCAGCCGCAACCCCTGGGCAAAGTAGCGAGCCGGGCGCAGGCGTTCCAGCAGGTCGCGCACGCTCGCATGGAGGGCGTCGGCGCGGCGGGCAATAGCCGGGGCGGCCTCGGATTCCAGGTCGGTCTCGCCAAAGTCGATCTCCGCCTCGATGATCACGCGCAGGTCGCGGATGGCGCGGGAGACGGGTTCCAGCTCGGCGGCCAGGGCCCCGTCGAGGCTGGACCGAGCGAGCCGCGCGGCCTGGGCGGTCTGGGCATGGATCAGGTCGGCGACGGCCTCCGCCTGGGCGAGGTCGAGGCGGCCATTGAGGAAGGCCTGTTCGGTGAATTCGCCGGGCCGGGCGCGGCGCGCGCCCAGATCGACCGCGGCGGCGACGATTGCCTCCAGCAGTACCGGGCTGCCGTGGCCCTGCAACTCCACCACGTCCTCGCCGGTGTAGGAATGCGGGGCCGGGAAACAGAGGATCAGGCCATCGTCGAGGGCCTCGCCACGGGCGGGATCGACGAACCGGCCGTAGTGGGCGTGGCGCGGACGCAGCCCCGTACGTCCCGTCAGGCGCTGGGCGATCGTCTGCGCCTCGGGGCCCGACAGGCGGACGACGCCGATGCCGCCGACTCCCGGCGGGGTGGCGACCGCAACGATGGTATCCGCCACGGTCACGGCGCGGTCAGCTCTTCTGCTTGTCCGGGTCCGCGCCGTCCTCGATCTTGCGCGTGATGTACCACTGCTGGGCGATGGAGAACAGGTTGTTGGTGAACCAGTACAGCACCAGACCCGCCGGGAAGAAGGCGAAGAACACGGTGAACACGAACGGCAGTGCCATGAAGATCTTCTGCTGCACCGGGTCCATCGGCGGCGGGTTCAGCTTGTATTGCACGAACATCGACACGCCCATCAGGATCGGCAGGATGAAGTAGGGATCGCGCGAGGACAGATCCTGGATCCATAGCCACCAGGGTGCCTGACGCAGCTCCACGCTCTCCAGCAGCACCCAGTACAGGGCAATGAACACCGGGATCTGGACGACGATCGGGAGACAGCCCCCCAGCGGGTTGATCTTCTCCTTCTTGTACAGGTCCATCAGCGCCTGATTCATGCGCTGTTTGTCGTCCTTGTAGCGTTCCTTCAGGGCCTGCAGCTTGGGCGCGACCTTGCGCATGCGCGCCATCGAGCGGTAGCTGGTCGCGGATAGCTTGAAGAACGCGAGCTTGATGAAGATGGTCAGGATGACGATCGACCAGCCCCAGTTGCCCACGACGGCGTGAATCTTGTCCAGCAGCCAGAACAGAGGCTTGGACAGGAAGGTGAAAATGCCGTAGTCGGCCGTGAGCTCCAGCCCTTGGGCGATATCGGAGAGCTCGGCCTGGAGCTTGGGGCCGACCCACAAGCGGGTCGAGAATTCGCCGCTGGAACCGGCGGGGATCTGGACAGACTCGGAGTGGAGACCAATCAGGTACTCGTCGCCCAGATCGCTCGGGACGGCGCGGGCATACAGCGCGTTGACCTCGTCCTCGCCCGGGATCCACGCGGAGACAAAGTAGTGCTGGATCATCGCGATCCAGCCCCCCTCGATGCGGGCCTGGATGGGATCGTCGCGGAACGACTCGAAGCTTTCCCGCTCGTAGCTGCCATCGAAATAGGCCGCGCCGGTGAAGGTGTACAGCCACCAGGACTCGCGGTCCGGGGTCGGACCGTGGCGAAGCTGGCGATACTGGCGGCCGCTCCAGGTGGATTCCGACCGGTTGTTGACCGTGTAGTCGATGTCGATCAGATGCGAACCGCGCGTGAACGTGTAGGTCTTGGTGACCTCGATCTCGCCGTCTTCGGAGGTCCAGCGCAGCGGGACCTCGAGCGTTTCCTCCCCGTCGGCGAGCTCGAAGCGGGTCTGATCAGCCTGGAAGTTGGCGTGATGCGAAGGGGCACGGGCCTCCATCGACTGGTCCTCCACGCGGTCATGGGTCAGACCGCTCTGGGCGACATAGCCGCGTACGCGGTGGTCGAACAGTCGAACGGGCACCAGCGGATCGTCCTGCAGGTCCTGCGGGTACTGCAGCAGGTCCGCCCGCAGCAGCGTGCCGCCACGGGTGTCGATCAGGATCTCGTGGGTGTCGGTGCGCACTGTGATCTGCTGACGGTCCGGCTCCTGCAGGGTGCTGACCTGAGGCGCGTCATCCGTCCCGGTATCGCCCTCCGAGTCGAACTGCGGCGCGTCCGGCACATCCTCCGGCCGGGAATCCGGATCTTCGGCCGCCTGTTCGGCGCTGCGGTCCGGTTGGGTCGGGGTGCCGTAATCCTGATTCCAGGCCTGCCACATCAGGAACAGGACGAAGGCCAGGGTGAGCCACAGAAGGGGGCGAAGGTTATCCATGAGCGCGACTACTTTAAGGGTCGGGTGCTGGGAGAATTGGAACGCGGGGCCGGGACCGGGTCATAGCCACCCGGCGACCAGGGGTGGCAGCGCAGAATGCGCCGCAGGCCCAGCCAGAAACCGCGCAGGACTCCATGGGTCTCGACCGCCTCGACGGTATACGCCGAACAGGTCGGATAGTGGCGGCAGTGCGGGGCCATGAACGGCGAGATACCGTACTGGTAGGCCCGGACGGGCAACAGGGCAATCTTGCGTGGCAGGCTCATTGCAGACGTTCCAGCAGGCTGTCGATCTCGGCGCGCAGAGCGCGGCGATCGGTGGTCGCGGCCCCACCCCGCGCCAACACGATGATGTCGACCGGCGGCAATTCAGTGCGGCATAGACGAAAGGCTTCGCGCACGATCCGCTTGATGCGGTTGCGATCAGTGGCGTGGCGGACGTGTCGTTTGCCGATAGCCAGGCCGAGGCGCGCCTCGCCGGATTCCGAGTGCCGGTACAGCAGCGTAAGGTCACGGCCACGCTGGCGGCGGGCATCCTCGAAGACGCGCCCGTAGTCCGCACCCGTCAGCAGGCGGACATGGCGCGGAAACGTCTGGATGGCTGGCGCCGCGGTCACGGGATCCGGCGCGCCGCCCGGGCTACGGGCAGAGGCGCTTGCGGCCCTTGGCGCGACGGGCGTTCAGGACCTTGCGGCCACCACGGGTGGCCATGCGGGCCCGAAAGCCGTGCGTGCGGGCGCGAACGAGCCGGCTGGGTTGAAAAGTGCGCTTCATGAGAGTTCCCGTGACGCTTGGTTAAAGGGCGGTGAAAACTAGCGTCATCCGGGCGCAAAGTCAATCACGGGGGTCGACGCGTCGCTGGCACCCGATGCCCTCATCGGCGTAGACTCGGTGGCTTCCAATGCCCCGCTCCGGAGACGAACGCGTGTCAGCGAATGCCCTGTGGACAGCCTGTCTGGATCGCCTGCAGGGGAAGGTCAGCGAGCAACAACTGAACACGTGGCTGAGGCCATTGCATGCCGAGGACTCGGACGGTGCACTGCGCCTGCTGGCGCCGAACCAGTTCGTGTTCGAACACGTGCGCGATCACCTGCTCGATTCGATCGAGGAGGCGGTTAGCGAGGTACAGCCGACAGACCGTCCGGACGGCCAGCGCGTGCGGCTCGGGATCGGCGGGGCGGAGCTTGCGGCGGCGCCGGGCGACCGCGCGGTCAACGGCGAGGACAAGCCGACGAACAACGCCACCCCCCCGCCCCGGCCCCAGGGACCGGTAAGCAACCTGAATCCGGCGTTCACCTTCGACACCTTCGTCGAAGGCAAGTCGAACCAGCTCGCTCGAGCCGCGAGCCTGCAGGTGGCCGAGAACCCAGGGGTGGCGTACAACCCCCTGTTCATCTACGGCGGAGTCGGGCTGGGCAAGACCCACCTGATGCACGCGATCGGGCACAGCATCCTGGCTCGGCACCCGGAAGGGCGGATTATTTATCTGCACTCCGAACGTTTCGTGGCGGACATGATCAAGGCCCTGCAGCACAACGCCATTGACGAATTCAAGCAGCACTATCGATCCGCCGATGCGCTGTTGATCGACGACATCCAGTTCTTCGCCGGCAAGGAACGGTCCCAAGAGGAGTTCTTTCACACTTTCAATGCCCTGCTTGAGGGCCAACAGCAGATCATCCTGACCTCGGATCGCTATCCGAAGGAGGTCGAGGGACTGGAGGAACGGTTGAAGTCGCGCTTTGGCTGGGGGCTAACCATCGCCATCGAGCCACCGGAACTGGAGACACGGGTCGCGATCCTGCAGCGCAAGGCCGAGCAGGCGGGGATCGAGCTGCCGACCGAGGTCGCGTTCTTCATGGGGAAGCGGATCCGGTCCAATATCCGGGAACTGGAGGGCTCACTGCGGCGGGTAATCGCCAACGCCCATTTCACCGGAAAGCCGATTACCCTCGACTTTGCCAAGGACGCCCTGCGGGACCTGCTCGCGGTCCAGAACAAACTGATTACTCTGGAGAACATCCAGAAGACCGTCGCCGATTACTATCGGGTCAAGGTAACGGACCTGCTGTCGACGCGGCGCAGCCGCTCGATTGCGCGACCGCGGCAGATCGCCATGGCGCTCGCAAAGGAGTTGACCCAGCACAGCCTACCGGAGATTGGCCAGGCGTTCGGCGGGCGCGATCACACCACGGTGATCCATGCCTGCCGCAAGGTGGCCGAACTGCGCGAGGCGGATGCCAGCCTGGACGAGGACTACTCCAACCTGTTGCGAACGCTGAGCAGTTGAACGGCCGCGATCCGCCAGCCGTGGAAACCTGTGGATAAGCTGGGTGCAACAACGGTATGGAAGCGTGGAAAAAGGCGACGCCAAAACTGTCCACAGGTTGGCAACAGGATTCACAGAGGTTGGGGAAGAGGATGATAAGGGTGGAAGATACTGAAAAAAAAGGATTTTCAGTATTTCCTGCACAGGCGGGCCCGCCCCTTATTATCACTAGATAAATATCTAAACAGACTAGATACAGGACATCGCCATGGAACTGTCTTTCAATCGCGAGACGATGACCGAAGCGCTGCAACGGATTGTGGGCGCAGCCGAGAAACGGCTGACGATGCCCATCCTCGGAAACGTCCGTCTGCGCCCGGACGACAATGGATTCATCCGGATGGATACCACCGATCTGGAGCTCGCCTGGCAGGCCGGTGCCGAAGGGACGATCCCCGGGGAATGCGATGTCACCGTGTCGGTCCGCAAGCTGCTTGATGTTGTGAAGGCGGCACCCGCGGACAGCGAGATCCGGGCCCGGGTGGAAGGAGAACGCATGACGGTCGGCTTCGGCGGATCGCGCTTCAGCCTGGCTACCCTGCCGGGGGCGGACTTCCCGGACTGGGAAGCACGCGGGTCGGAGATGGTGCTCGATGTGCCGCAGAACCGCCTGCGTCGTTTGCTGGAGGCCACCATGTTCTCGATGGCGCAGCAGGACGTGCGCTACTACCTGCAGGGATTGCTCCTCGTCGCGAGCGGCAGCAGTCTGCGGGCGGTCGCCACGGACGGGCACCGGCTGGCACTCGCCGAGGTGGACCTGGAACAGCCAATCGAGGGCCGGGTCGAGCGGATCGTACCGCGCAAGGCGGTGGCGGAGCTGCGACGGAATCTCGCGGATGACGACGCGTCGGTGCGCATCGGATTCGGGGAAGACCAGGTCGTGTTCGAACTCGGTAGTGCGGTCCTGCGCAGCAAGGTGATCGAGGGGCGTTTCCCGGATTACGAGCGCGTGATCCCGTCCGATCTTCCGGCGACGCTGAAGGTGGACCGGGAGACGCTGAAGCAGGCGCTGGGGCGAGTGGCGATCGTGGCGAGTGACAAGTATCGCGGGGTGCGGATGGTGCTGGGCGAGAATGGGTGCCAGGTGATGACACACAACGCGGATCGCGAAGAGGCACAGGAGTCGGTCGAGGCGGAGTATGACGGGGGACCGATGGAGATCGGGTTTAACCTGGGCTATCTGGCTGATGTGCTGAATGTGCTCGAGACGGAACAAGTCCGGATCGGCCTGCGTGACGGCAATTCCTCGATACTGATACAGGCGGAGCCTCCGGGCGGGGCGCGCTACGTCGTCATGCCCATGCGCTTGTAGCGAAAAACCTTTCCATGTGCACGTTCGCGTTGGTACCCGAGGGTTCCGCACCATCTGTGGTGGCCCTGTCTTGAGCTTGGCTAGCGGCTGGACAGCGTCCGGCGTTCGCGCGCCCAAGCGATTCGAGCGCGAGGGTGTACGTGGATCGGTGTCTCCCTAGGTCCGGGGGCGGGGTGCTGAAGTCGCTTTGGTGGCAGGGGGTGCGCAACCTCGGGGAACAGACCCTGGCGCTGGGGCCCGGGATCAATCGGCTGATTGGGCCCAATGGGGCGGGTAAGACCTCGGTCCTGGAAGCCGCGCACATCCTAGCGGCGGGCCGGTCCTTTCGTACCCAGCACCTGCGGCGGGTCCTGCAGAGCGGAGCCGAGCAGCTGTGGGTCGGGGGTGTGGTGAACAGGCCGGCGGGTGGGATTCATCGACTGGGACTTGCCTGGGACGGGACGCGACGCTCACGGCTGGATGGGCGCTGGATGGAAGGTCATGCCGCAGTGGCGGAGTGGCTGCCGGTGCGGACGTTGCACGCGGGGTCGTTCGAATTGCTGACCGGAGGACCGGAGGAGCGCAGGCGGCTTCTGGACTGGGGGTGTTTCCACGCCATTCCGGGGTACCGGTTGAACTGGCAACGCTGGAAACGGGCGCATGATCAGCGTAATGCGGCGCTGAGGGTCGGCGACTGGGCCGGGGCGAGGGAGTTCGAACGACCGTGGGTGGCGTTTGGCGCGGAGATCAGCGAGGCTCGGGCACGATACGTAGAGGCGTGGGCGAGTGCGACGACGGCGGCTGCCGCGCAGTTTGGGTTCGGTGAACGGCTGGAAGGCCTTGGGCTGAAGGTCCGGATGGGTTGGGATCGCGGACGGCAGCTGGAGGAGGCGCTGGATCGGAGTCGAGAGAGCGACGAGGAACGGGGGTTTTCCCAAGTCGGTCCGCAACGGGCGGACATCGATCTGAGGCTGGGTGGGCGCCCGGCGGCGGAGGCGTCGAGGGGAGAGCAGAAGCGCCTGGTCACCGCCCTGGTGGGGGGGCAGGCGCGGATGCTGGAAGCAGAGACCGGGCGGTCGCCGGTCCTTCTGCTGGATGATGTGGTTTCGGAGCTGGATCGGGAGGCTGTAGAGGGATTGATGGCGGGGTTGCGCGGCTCCCACTGGCAAATACTCGTCACGGCCGTGGAAGACGGGATTCCTGGTCTGGGGGGCGAGGATTCGGGACAATTGTTCCACGTGAAACATGGCCACGTAACACCGGCGCCTGCCGCCTGACACCCGTTCGCCGCGGCCTTTCGTCGATGGCCAGGACGGACCTCTCGCCTTCCACCGCTCCACCGGTCCCCCGGCTTTGCGGTATACTGGTGCGTCTGTAACTGGCCGGATGACTCACCCGCATGTCCGATATCGAAGCCCAAGATCCCTCCGTCTACGATTCCACCCAGATCCGTGTCCTCAAGGGACTTGATGCCGTTCGCAAGCGACCCGGCATGTACATCGGCGACACCGATGACGGCACTGGGCTGCACCACATGGTCTTCGAGGTCGTCGACAATTCGATCGACGAGGCCCTGGCCGGGCACTGCGACACTATCGAGGTCACCATCCACGAAGACAATGCGGTATCCGTCAGCGACAACGGTCGCGGGATCCCGGTGGATATCCACGAGGAAGAGGGTACGTCGGCTGCCGAAGTCATCCTTACCGTGCTGCATGCAGGCGGGAAGTTCGACAACAACTCGTACAAGGTCTCCGGGGGTCTTCACGGGGTTGGCGTCTCGGTCGTGAACGCCCTTTCCGAGGAACTCCGCCTCGAGATCCACCGTGACGGTAAATTTCATCAACAGACCTACCATCTCGGGGTTCCCGATGCCCCGCTCGCAGAGATCGGGACCACCGACCGTCACGGTACGCGCGTCTGGTTCCGACCCAGTCCCGAGATCTTTACCGACATCAACTTTCACTACGAGATCCTCGCCAAGCGCCTGCGCGAGCTCTCCTTCCTCAACTCGGGCGTGCGCATCACGCTCCGGGACCACCGGGACAACCGCGAAGAGACCTTCCTGTTCGAGGGCGGGATCCGGGCCTTCGTGGAGCATCTCAACCAGAAAAAGACCGCCCTGCATACGACCGTTGTCTATGCCGACCAGATGCGCGAGGACTACGCCGTCGAGATCGCGCTGCAGTGGAACGACTCCTACCAGGAGAATATTTTCTGCTACACGAACAATATCCCGCAGCGCGACGGTGGCTCTCACATGGCGGGCTTCCGTGCAGCCCTGACGCGGACGATCAACCAGTACCTGGAGAATGAAGGCCTGACCAAGAAGGCCAAGGTGGCCACCGCCGGAGACGATATGCGCGAAGGCCTCACGGCCGTGCTGTCGGTGAAGGTGCCGGATCCGAAATTCTCGTCGCAGACCAAGGACAAGCTGGTCTCCTCCGAGGTGAAGCCGATCGTCGAGAGCGTGCTCTCCGACGCTCTGAACAACTTCCTTCTGGAGAACCCTCAGGAGGCCAAGGCCATCACCGAAAAGGTGCTGGATGCCGCACGGGCCCGCGAGGCCGCGCGGAAGGCCCGCGAAGTCACCCGTCGCAAGGGCGCGCTGGACATTGCCGGCCTGCCGGGCAAGCTGGCCGACTGCCAGGAGAAGGACCCGGCCCAGTCCGAGCTCTATCTGGTGGAGGGTGACTCCGCGGGCGGGTCGGCCAAGCAGGGCCGCGACCGCCATTTCCAGGCCATCCTGCCGCTGAAGGGCAAGATCCTGAACGTCGAACGCGCGCGCTTCGATCGCATGCTCGGTTCGGCCGAGGTCGGGACACTGATCACCGCCCTCGGCTGCGGAATCGGCAAGGAAGAATACGATCCGGACAAGCTGCGGTATCACCGCATCATCATCATGACCGATGCCGACGTGGATGGCTCCCACATCCGTACCCTGTTGCTGACGTTCTTCTTCCGTCAGATGCCGGAGCTGATCGAACGCGGGCACGTCTACATCGCGCAGCCGCCGCTGTACAAGATCAAGCGCGGCAAGCGCGAGCAGTACGTGCGCGACGAAGCCGAGATGGGCGAAATCGTGATCTCGCTCGCCCTCGACGGTGCAGCGCTCTACCCGAGTCCCGATGCGCCCCCGATTACCGGCGAGGCGTTCGAGGACCTGGTCAAGGGCTACCAGAAGGCGGCCCGCGCCGTGGAGCGCCTTGGGCGCTTGTACGACCCGCGCATCCTGTGGGCCATGCTCGAGGCGGATGCGATCCCCGAGCCGCGCAGCGTGACCAACCCGGACGTGCAGGCATGGTTCGGCCGGATCCTCGAGGGCCTTTCCAGCGACAAGGCCGGCGCCACACGCTACAGCCTGGGCCCGGTCACCGATCTGGACGGCCATGCCCAGCTGAGCCTGGACCGGATCGAGCACGGCGCGGCCCTGTCGCAGTTCATCACGGATGACACCCTCGCTTCGCGCGATTTCCAGGCCGTACTGGACCTTTCCGCCCGCCTGAACGCGCTGCTCGAACAAGGCGCTTACATGAAGCGTGGCGAACGGGTCCATGTGATCGAGGGCTTCTCGGAGGCCATGGAATGGCTGCTGCACGAGGGCCGTCGTGGCCTCGCGACCCAGCGCTACAAGGGTCTTGGCGAGATGAACCCCGATCAGTTGTGGGAAACCACAATGAATCCGGAAACCCGACGCCTGCTCCAGGTTCGCGTCGAGGATGCGATCCGCGCCGACGAGATCTTCACGACGCTGATGGGCGATCAGGTGGAGCCTCGCCGGGACTTTATCGAGTCCCGAGCATTGAGCGCGGAGAACGTCGACATCTGACGTTCACCCGTTGATTCTCCGGAACTGGCCCGCCTCCATGCAGGTTCTGTCCCTGATCGTGATGTTGATGGTCCTGACTCTTCTGGGGTTCCGTCTGCATACCCACCTTGCGGTCCACGAACGCCGGGTGGTCGCCGCCTGGGATCGCCTGGATACGCTGCTCACGCAGCGTAACGGGTTGCTCCAGCAGGCCTATTCCACGGCCGCCCACCCGCTCGAGCCACTGCGCACGGTACACACCGGGGTCCAGGACCAGGAGCGTTCACGACGCTGTGGCGATCTCCCCAAACTCGCGGCTGAGGAGCGCGCTATCCGGTCTGCCTGGGATCGTTATCTCCATGAAATCATTGATTATTCCGGTTCTAGCCAGGATCGCCTCGATGTCACCCGGCGACGCGTTGCAGCCCTGGATCAGGCCATCACCGAAGCCCTTTCGCGCTACAACGCGGCCGTCTCGGCCTTCACCGCTTTGCGGCGGCACTGGGCCTATGGACCGCTCGCGCGCCTGACGGGTTACACCGCCTTCGACCCCGTGCGACCACCCCCCCCTCCGGAGCACTGACGAGCGGCTCCCAATCCCGGGGGAACACCCTCCCGGCGATCCGGTCCGAATGGCATAATCCGCAGGGCAACACGAGCCCGTGCCTCCTCGGCACCTCTTGTGCTGGCTGACCCGACCCCTGGAGAGACCGTGTCCAATCCATTGCTGCACACCGACCGCCTGCCCGCCTTTCGATCGATCGAACCGGAGCACGTGCTGCCGGCGGTCGAGACCGTCCTGGTCGAAAACCGGACCGAGATCGACCGTCTGGTCGAGGCGGTCGGAAAAACTCCGACCTGGGAGTCCCTCGTACACCCTTTGCAGCGGCTCGACACCCGCCTGGATGCGGTCTGGTCTCCGGTCGGCCACCTGAACGCCGTCATGAACGGCCCGGCAATCCGCGAGGCCTACAACGCCAGTCTCCCGTTGCTGTCGGACTACGGCAGCTGGGTATCCCAGCATCAGGGCCTCTACCGGGCCGTCAAGCGCCTGGCGGAAAGCGCTGAGTACGCCCGACTCTCGCCGCAGCGGCGCAAGGTCCTGGACGACATGCTGCGCGACTTCCATCTCAGCGGCGTGGACCTTCCCGAAGCCGACCGCGAGCGCCTGCGCGCCATCAATGCCCGGCTGTCCGAGTTGACCGCCCGATTCGAGGAGAATCTTCTGGATGCCACCCAGGCCTGGACGTGGCAGACCGACGATTCCGAGGCACTCGCCGGTATCCCCGAATCGGACCGTGCCATGCTTGCGCAGAATGCCCGCGACCACGACCAGTCCGGCTATGTGGTGACACTGGACATCCCGAGTTATCTGGCGGTGATGACGCACGCCACGGACCGAGACCTGCGTTACCGCGTGTACGAGGCCTTCACCACTCGAGCCTCCGACCGTGGCCCCGGGGCCGGTAACCACGACAACAGCGAGATCATGGTCGAGATCCTGAAGTTGCGCGAGGAAAAGGCGCACCTGACAGGTTTTGCGCATTATGCCGAGCGTTCCCTTGCGACCAAGATGGCCACGAGCGCAGAACAGGTCGAGGGATTCCTGCAGGACCTCGCGCAACGCGCGCGGCCCCGGGCGGAACGCGACCTCAAGGAGCTGCGCACCTTCGCCCGCGAGGAACTGGGCCTGGACTCTCTCGAGGCCTGGGATATGGCCTATGCGGCGGAGAAGATGCGAGAGCGTCGCCTCGGCCTCAGCCAGGAGATGCTCAAGCCCTATTTCCCCGCCGACCAGGCGGTCAACGGCCTGTTCGGACTCGTCCAGCGCCTGTTCCAGGTGCGCTTCGAACCCGATGACAACGTCGAGACCTGGCACGACGATGTCCGCTTCTATCGCATCTATGATGCGAATGGGATCGAACGCGCTGGCTTCTACTTCGATCTATACGCCCGCAAGAACAAGCGTGGCGGTGCCTGGATGGATGTCTGTCGCAATCGCTTCGTTTCCGGCGAAGACGCTCAGCTGCCGGTCGCCTACATGACCTGCAATTCCACCCCGCCGGTGGACGGCAAGGCCGCGCTCTTTACGCATGACGAGGTCATTACCCTGTTCCACGAGTTCGGCCATGGCCTTCACCACATGCTGACGCGGGTCGACGAGCCCGATATCGCCGGTATCAACGGCGTCGAATGGGATGCGGTCGAACTCCCCAGCCAGTTCATGGAGAACTGGTGTTGGGAACGCGACGCCCTGGATCTCTTTGCCCGGCACCACGAGACCGGGGAGGCGATGCCCGAGGACCTTTACCAGCGCCTGCTGGGCACCCGGCACTTCCATGCCGCGTTGCAGCTGCTCCGCCAGGTCGAGTTCTCCCTGTTCGACATGCGCCTCCATGCCGGCGTGGCCCCCACGGACGCTGCGGAGATCCAGCAGCTCCTGGAGTCCGTCCGCGAGGAGGTCGCGGTGGTCCATCCACCGGCTTTCAACCGTTTCGCCCATGGCTTTGGCCACATCTTCGCCGGCGGCTATGCGGCGGGCTACTACAGTTACAAGTGGGCCGAGGTCCTCTCCGCCGACGCTTTTGGACGCTTCGAAGAGGAGGGCCTGTTTTCGCGCGAGGTTGGCGCCGCATACCTGCACGAGATTCTCGAGGCGGGCGCGTCGCGTCCGGCCGCCGAGTCCTTTCGCGCCTTCCGCGGTCGGGACCCGCAGATCGACGCCCTTCTGCGTCACAGCGGCCTCGAGGAGGATGCCGCGTGAAGATCGCCAGCTGGAACGTCAACTCCCTGAAGGTGCGCCTGCCGCAGGTCCTCGACTGGCTGGGAAGCTCGCGCACCGACATCCTCGCCCTGCAGGAAACCAAGCTCACCGACGAGAACTTTCCGGCAACCGCCATCCGCGATGCGGGCTACGAGGTCGTCCACTCCGGCCAGAAGACCTACAACGGAGTCGCGATCCTTTCACGTACCCAGGCGACCGATATCGTCACCGATCCCCCTGGTCTCGAGGATGCCCAGCGACGAATTCTGGCCGCCACGATCGGCGATATCCGCGTGGTAAACCTGTACGTGGTGAATGGCGAGAACGTGGGGACCGAGAAATACGTCTACAAGCTTGACTGGCTGGCGCGGCTGCGCAACTGGCTGGCGGACGAGATCGTCCGACACCCCAATACGGTGGTCCTCGGCGATTTCAACATCGCACCGGACGACCGCGACGTGCACGACCCCGAGGCCTGGCACGAGCGCATCCTGTGTTCCACGCCCGAGCGCGAGGCCCTGACGGCTCTTGCCGACCTGGGGCTGGCCGACACCTTCCGGGCCTTCGACCAGCCCGAGGCCGAGTTTTCCTGGTTCGACTACCGAGCCGCTTCCTTCCGCCGAAACCGCGGTCTCCGGATCGACCTCATCCTGGCCAGCGCCCCGCTGCAGGCCCGGCTCCAGGCCGCCGGCATCGATCGTGAACCCCGCGGCTGGCAGCGCCCCTCCGACCACGCCCCCGTCTGGGCCGAGTTCGCCGACTAGCCCAGCCGGCCTTTCACCGGGAGCGCCCGTGAAGTACAAGGATCTGCGTGATTTCATCGATGGCCTCGAACAGCGCGGGGAACTGCGCCGTATCGCCCGCGAGGTCGACCCGAATCTCGAGATGACCGAGATCGCCGATCGCGTCCTGCGCGCCGGCGGCCCCGCCCTTCTGTTCGAGAATCCCACCGGATCGGATATCCCGGTACTCGCCAACCTGTTCGGGACGCCCGAGCGGGTGGCGATGGGTATGGGCGAGGATTCGGTGGAGGCCCTGCGCGAGGTGGGCCGATTGCTGGCGTTTCTCAAGCAGCCCGATCCGCCCAAGGGGCTGAAGGCCGCCTGGGAGCAGTTGCCGGTCTTTCGCAAGGTCCTGGACATGGCCCCGAAGAAGACCCGGGGCGCCGCCTGCCAGCGCCACGTGATCGAGGGGCACGATGTCGATTTGTCCCACCTCCCGGTCCAGACCTGCTGGCCCGGGGACGCCGGGCCGCTGATCACCTGGGGGCTGGTAGTCACCCGCGGACCGGAAAAATCGCGCCAGAACCTCGGCATCTATCGCCAGCAGGTGATCGGCCGCAACCGCGTGATCATGCGCTGGCTGTCGCACCGGGGTGGGGCACTCGACTTCCAGGAGTGGACCCGCGCCCATCCCGGCGAGCCGTTTCCGATCGCCGTGGCCCTGGGCGCCGATCCGGCCACCATCCTCGGGGCCGTGACCCCGGTCCCCGATACCCTGTCGGAATACGCCTTCGCCGGGTTACTGCGGGGCAGCCGTACCGAGGTCACCCGTTGCATCGGTTCGGATCTCGAGGTACCGGCCTCCGCCGAATTCGTGCTCGAGGGACACATCCACCCGGGCGACACCGCGCCGGAAGGCCCGTTCGGAGACCACACGGGCTATTACAACGAGGTGGACGAGTTCCCGGTCTTCACCATCGACCGCATCACCCATCGTGACGAGCCGATCTATCACTCCACCTATACCGGCCGTCCGCCGGATGAGCCGGCTGTCCTCGGCGTTGCCCTGAACGAGGTCTTCATCCCGATCCTGCAGAAGCAGTTTCCGGAGATCGTGGACTTCTACCTGCCGCCCGAGGGCTGCTCCTACCGCCTCGCCGTCGTCTCCATGCGCAAGCAGTATCCTGGCCACGCCAAGCGCGTGATGATGGGCGTGTGGTCCTTCCTGCGCCAGTTCATGTACACCAAGTTCGTGATCGTGGTCGACGACGACGTGAACACCCGGGAATGGAACGACGTCATCTGGGCGATCACCACCCGCATGGACCCGGCGCGCGACACCACCCTGGTCGAGAACACCCCGATCGACTATCTCGACTTCGCCTCGCCGGTCTCGGGCCTGGGCTCCAAGATGGGGATGGACGCGACATCCAAGTGGTCGGGCGAGACCGACCGCGAATGGGGCCGCCCGATCGCCATGGACGAGGCGGTCAAGCGCCGCGTCGACGCGATCTGGGATGAACTGGGGCTATGACGCGTGACGCACCCGGGGAATGCGGCCGCCCGCACGGCGTGCCTTCTCGTCGTGGTGCTGGTTATCGCGGCCTGCGCCGCGACCCCCGAGCGTGACGCCGTGCGTGTGGCTCAGGCCCCGATGACGGACGCCGCTGCCATCGCCCCCGAGCGCATCCGCCGCTGGACGGCCGAAGACCCGACGGCCGTTGTCATCGCCCTGCACAGCTTTCGCGATCATGCCGGTGCCTACGAGGAGCTGGGCCCGTGGCTGGCGGAGCGCGGCTACGCGGTGAATGCCCTGGACCAGCGCGGACACGGTACCAGCGAACCGCATGGCCGCTGGCCGGGAGCCGCGGCCCTGATCGAGGACGTGGCCGCCATGGTGCGCGAGGCACGCGCCGCGCATCCGGACCGGCCGGTTTTCCTGCTCGGCGAGAGCATGGGCGGATCCGCGGCCCTGGCCGCCCTTGCGACGCACCCCGAACTGCCAGTGGCCGGGGTCATCGCCGTGGCCCCGGGCCTGCGCGGCGGCATCCCCGCCCGGGGCCTGTGGGATGCCGCCGTGCGCGCCGGTGAGACCCTTGCCGGCGGACTCACGGTGACCATCGACCCGGACTATGCCGGCAGCCTCGCCCCGCCGGCGGTGACCCGTTTCGACCAGGATCCCCGCATCATCCGTCGCGTGCGCATGGATACCTACGCCGGGGTGGTCTGGCTGGCCCAGTACGCCAGCGATCACATCGAGCAGGTTGATGCGCCCGTGGTCTACCTGTGGGGCGAACAGGACAGGACGATCCTCAAGACCTCGGTCTGCGCTGCGGCCGAGGCCCATCCGCGGAGCCAGGCCGACGTCTGGACCGACCCGGACTGGCCGCATCTGCTTCTGCACGCACCGGACTGGCGGGATACCGCCACGCGCCTGGTCGACTGGATGCAGCGCGTGGCGGGGGATGACCCTGGAACTGCCCTCGCGCAGAATCCCGCCCCCTGCAACTAGTCGCCCAGGTGGGCGCCGTCCTCCGGCGTGGCCGACCAGGTCGCGATGTCGCGCGCCATGGCCTTCACCGTGCGGCCCAGCACCGAGCACGAGCCCTTGAAACCGCCAAAGGCCCCGCCACCCGAGAACCGGCGCGAGGTGAAGCTGGCCTGCTCGGTGCCGTCCACGTACAACGTGCCGGCGGCCTCAGTGACTTTGCGATGGCCAATCCAGGCGTTCCCGCCACTGACCGCATCGGTCAGTTCCACCATCAGCACCTGTCCGCCGTCGGCCGGGTCCACGTCCCTGTCGCGTTCGAAGCGGACCCCCTGGTCGGCGCCATAGTCGGCCATGAACTCCGAGAACTGTTCATCCAGGTTGCACTCCTGGCGGATGTTGCTGGCGACGGTCGCATCGGCGCTGTAGGGCACCGCATGGGCCACCCGGATCACCGGCGCGTCCGCCGGGACATCGGCGGTGGCGGCGGGGCTTTCCTCTTGTGCGGGGGGCTCGCCGGAATCGGTGGAACGGGTTTCGTTGGAGGCGCAGCCGCTCGCGAGCAGCAGCCCGGCCCCGGCGGCAATCAGCAGATGACGCATGGCATTCCCTTGTCATTGATGTCGTTTCTGATTCTGCCGAAGCCGTCTGACGAGGGAAACCCCCAACCCGTGTTGGCAGGATTTCGGAACTACCACCCGAACGTACTACGGTTGCTTGCTTTCGGGGCGGCTGTAGCGAGAATGACGGCCTTTCCGCGACAGAGGGTCCCCCCGATGGCGTTCGATGTCACCATTCAGCCCAGTGGCCATGTGCTCGAGGTGGAGGACGACGAGACCGTCCTCGAGGCGGCCCTGCGCCAGGGCTTCGCCTTTCCCTATGGCTGCCGCAACGGCGCCTGCGGCTCCTGCAAGGGGCGGGTGTTGCAGGGCGAGGTCGACCATGGCCCGAGCAAGCCGCCGGGCATCACCGAGGCCGAACTGGCCGACGGCCTGGCCCTGTTCTGCCAGGCGGTCCCGGTCGATGATCTGGAGATCGAGGTGCGCGAGATCGGCGCCGCCCGGGACATCGTGGTCAAGACGCTGCCCTGCCGGGTGGCGGAGTTGAACCGCCTCGCGGACGACGTGATGGAGCTACGCCTGCAGCTCCCGGCGACCGAGCGGCTGCAGTTCCTTGCCGGGCAGTACCTGGACATCCTGCTCAAGGGAGGCGAGCGCCGCAGCTATTCGCTCGCCAATGCCCCGCACGACGATGCCCAGCTGGTCCTGCACGTGCGGCACATGCCGGGAGGGCGCTTCTCCACCATGGCGTTCGAGGAGCTCAAGCCCAAGGCGCTGTTGCGCATCGAGGGACCGCTCGGCAGCTTTTTCGTCGACGAGGACTCGCCGCGACCCCGCCTGTTCGTCGGCGGCGGGACCGGCTTCGGTCCACTGAAGGGGATGCTGGATCACCTCGCCGCCGAGGGGCTGGACCGCCCGCACCACCTGTTCTGGGGTGCGCGCAGTGCCGAGGGCATCTACGCCCCGGACTGGCTGAAAAAGATGACGGACGCACACGCCGGGAATTTCGACTTTACGCCGGTGCTATCAGAAACGCCGGCGGAGACCGCCGCCGGTTTCCCCGTCGTCGGTGGCTGGCCGCACGATGCAGTCCTGGCCGAATACCCGGACCTGTCCGGCTTCGACGTCTACATGGCCGGCCCGCCGGCCATGATCCATGCGGCCCGGGAGGCCTTCCGCGCCGCGGGCCTGCCGCCGGAGCAGCTCTACTACGACAGCTTCGAACCCGCCGCTCCGGCGGAGTGATCTCACAGGAAGATTCGAAGGGACGAAGAAGGGCAAGGGCGGATGCACCACGGAGGGCACAGAGTCCATGGAGAAATTCGAAGGCGGCCTGTATAAGGGACGAACGGTTGTCTGTTCGAGACGAGAGACGAAGGTAAGGGGCCATGCCGCCGCGTCTTGGTGCGGGCGTCGGAGTGTTGTTCTGGCGACGCAGTCGGACCCGATCAATGCCCTGTGTTTTGCTCCGTGTTGTCTGTGCCCTCTGTGGTGAAATCGCCCTACTTCGTTGCTTCGCGTCTTCCTGTGAATCTAGCCCCCGCCGGTGCGTAGCTGATCCGCCAGGCGGTGGACGGCGGCCAGCATGGCCGCATCGGTCGGGTCCTCGGCCGTCTCGACGGCGGCCTTGAAGCCCAGTTCCTGCGCGATCTCCGCGATGCGCTCGCTGCCGACGACCAGCGGGGTCTTGCGCAGCCACATGCGCCCCAGCTTGCCCACCATCTCGTACAGGTTGCGCAGGCCCTCGCCACTGGTGATGGTGATGATGTCGATCTGCCCGCGCGAGAACGAATACATCAGCTCACCGGTATCGCCCTCGGGGCGCCCGCGACGGTAGGCCTCGGCAAAGGTCACCTCGGCGCCGCGTTCCTTCAGGGTGTCGCCCAGCAATTCGCGGCCGCCGTCGCCGCGGAAGATCACTACGCGCTTGCCGGCCACGTCCTGCATGGCCTCCTGCGCCAGCAGCGCCTCGCTGTCGAAGCGCCGCGGCGGCAGGATGTCCGCCGGACGGCCGAAGCCCTTCAGCTCCTGTGCGGTGCGGTTGCCGATGGCGGCGATCCGGGTGGACGCAGGCCAGTCGCGCTCCGCAAGGGCGAGATTGAGCACGCGCTGCACCGCGTTCGGGCTGATGAACACGGCGATGTCGAAGTCCTCCAGGCGATCCAGGACCTCGCGCAGATTGGTGGGGTCACTGGGGGCCAGGATCTCCAGTACCGGGAAGCGGATTACCAAAGCGGCCTCGGCTTCCAGGGCGTTGCAGAACGGCTCCGCCTGGGCGGCCGGGCGGGTGACCAGAATGCCCAGGCTGGCCAGAGGCCCCTGGGTCTCGGCCGAGGCGTTTTCGTCTGCGTTTGCGGTCATGCGTCTACCTCTTGGTGTCCTGGCCGTGTTCGCGATGGGCGGCGGCGAGCAACTCGCCCGCGCCGAGCTCCAGCAGCATGTCTGCCAGCCGGATACCCAGGGCCTCGGCCTCGCCGCGCGGGCCCTCGACCTGACGGCGGAGCAGTTGGCTGCCGTCCACTGCGCCGACCAGTCCGTCCAGTTGCAGGCGGTCGCCGTCCAGGGTCGCGTGGGCGGCCAGCGGCACCTGGCAGCCGCCTTCCAGGCGCCGGTTGAAGGCTCGTTCGGCGCGCACACGGTCGGCGGTATCCCCATCGTTGAGCGGTGCGATCAGGTCCCCGATCGCGCGGTCGCCGGCGCGGCATTCGATGGCGATGGCACCCTGGCCGACCGCCGGCAGGCTGACGTCCGGCTCCAGACAGGTACGGATGCGATCGTTAAACCCGAGGCGCTTGAGGCCGGCCGCGGCCAGCAGGATCGCATCGTATTCGCCGGCGTCCAGCTTGCCGAGCCGGGTGTTCACGTTGCCGCGCAGGTCGCGGACCTCGAGATCCGGCCGACGCGCGCGCAGCTGGCACTGCCGGCGCAGGCTGGAGGACCCGACCCGAGCGCCTTGCGGAAGCTCGTCCACATGGGCATAGCGGTTGGACACGAACGCATCTAGGGGGTCCTCGCGATCCAGGATCACCGGCAGTTCCAGCTGCTCAGGGAGCTCCATCGGTACGTCCTTCACCGAGTGCACCGCGATGTCGGCGCGATCCTCGAGCAGGGCGATCTCCAGCTCCTTCACGAACAGCCCCTTGCCGCCGATGCGTGCCAGCGGGGAGTCCAGCACGCGGTCGCCCTGGGTGGTCATGCCGACCAGTTCGACCGGGCGCTCCGGCTCGCGGGCGCGCAGGCGCGCGGCGACATGTTCCGCCTGCCACATGGCAAGCGGGCTCTTTCGGGTAGCAATGCGTACAGGCTTCATGCGTCGTCCGGGCGAGCCTCGGCGCGAGCGGCCGGGCGTTCAAAACCGCCTAGTATAACGGCGATCGCCCCAGGCCCCGAATCCCGCGCGATTCAGGTGCCGTTGCGCAGGTACTCGCGGACGCGCGGGAGCTGGCGGCGGCTGATCGGCATGGGGTCCAGATCGTCGTGGAACAGCAGGCGGTTGTCGGTGGGGCCAAGGCTTTCGATGCCCTTGATGGAGGCCTTCACCGCCAGGCAGCCGCGGTGCACCCGCAACAGGGCCGGGCCGTAGAGGTCTTCGAGGTCGCGCAGCCGAGCGTCCACGAAGCCGGCCAGGCGCGCCGAGCGCGCCATCACGTAGCCGCCCTCGGCAATGAAGATGTCCACCCGCTCCAGGGGGACGCGCTCCTCGCGCCGGCCCACCGTGATGTGCACCTCGCGGGGGAAGGCGTTGCTTGCCCCCTGGTTCTGGTGCACGGCTCGCTGCAGCGCCTGTTCAAGGCGCTCGCGCCGGACCGGCTTCAGCACATAGTCACGCACGCCGGCCTCGAACGCCTCCAGGGAAAAGCGGTCGTGGGCGGTCACCAGGATTACGGTGAGTGCGGGATTCTCTGTGTGCAGGCGCCCCGCGAGTTCCAGCCCGCTCTCTCCGGGCATGTCGATGTCCAGCAGCAGGGCATCGGGCGAATGGTCCTGCAGGCGGGTCAATACTTCGCCGGCGTGGGCTGCCTCGGCCACGACCCGATGGCCCAGTTCCCGCGCCAGTGTCGACAGGCGCTGGCGGGCCACCGGTTCGTCATCGGCAATCAGCAATTCCAGTTGGCCGGACTTCATGGGGCTCCCTCCCGGATCGTCAGCGGTAGCCGGATGTGCACCTCGTACTCTGCGTGGCGTTCGTCGGTCTCGAAGTGTACCTGCCCGCCGAAGGCATGCTGCAACCGCAGGCGGACGGCCTCGGTCGCGGTGCCGGTTCCCTCCCCGCGCGCCTGCGGATCCACGGTATTGCCGATGGTCACCGTGACGCGACCCGAATCCATGCGGCAGCGCACCCAGATGCGCCCGGCACCGCGAGCGGGTGCAATCCCGTGCTGGATCGCGTTCTCCGCGAGCGGTTGCAGGATCAGCGTCGGCACCTGGAGATCCAGACCCGGGTGGTCCGGGCAGTCCCAGTCCAGCGCCAGACGCTCGCCGAACCGGGTCTGTTCGATCCCGAGGAAGGCCCGGACCAGGTCCAGTTCCTCGCGCAGCGTGTGGCGGTCTCCGGTGGCAAAGGTGGCGCGGAACAGGTCCGCCAGATCCAGGGTGACCTGTTCCGCGCGCTTCGGTTCACTGCGGCAAAGCCCGGCAATGGTGTTCATGCTGTTGTAGAGGAAATGCGGCCGCAGGCGGGCGCGCATGGCCTGCTCCCGGGCTGCCGCGACGGCCCGGGTCTCGCGTTGCCAGGCTGCCTGCAGATAGAGGTAGTGCATCGCCACCAGACTGAGAATGATCGCCACGCCGATCACCGGCCAGCGCAGCGCGGGGTCGGCCAGGACCAGTTCCTCCGCCAGGCGATACACAATGGCGGTGTTGGCAATGGGTACCAGGGGCGGCAGCACGATCTGCGCGATCAGTGGCAACCGGTGCAGCGGCCGCTTCAGGGCGCACAGGATCAGGAGGCTGGTCAGGGCCACCCAGAAGATGAACAGCGCATGCAGTGCCAGGCCCGACAGCCAGTCCTGGCCCCCGCCGCGCAGCAGGGCAATGGCCAGCGCCAGCAGCACGGCCACCATCAGCACGCGCAACAGTGTCTCGGCGCTGCAGAAGTCCGGCAGCGGCGAGAGTTCCCCGTTGGTGTCCCTGGCGGTTCCCCCCTGGGCCATGCGTCACTTGCTCCCCGGTTCCCGGGCGTCATCGCGGGGGCGTGGCCGCACCATGTTCACCCCCCTTTTGTGCCCGTATACTTCCGTGTCTTTCCAAGCCGCTCCAGGGTGCACCATGACGCAGGATTCCCCGCACGACAAGCCAGCCGCCACACCCGCCGCCCCTGGCGAGGCCAAGCTGTGGGGCGGACGCTTTTCCGAGCCGACCGATGCCTTCGTCGAGCGCTTCACCGCGTCGGTGGATTTCGACCGCCGCCTGTACCGCGAGGACATCCAGGGCTCGCAGGCCCATGCGCTCATGCTGGCAAAGGTCGGCGTGCTGACGGACGCCGAGGCCGGAGAGATCCTCGCGGGGCTGGATGCGATCCGCGAGGAGATCGCCGCCGGCGAGTTCGACTGGCAGGTCGGCCGCGAGGACGTGCACATGAACATCGAGGCGCGGCTGATCGAGCGCATCGGCGAGGTCGGCAAGAAGCTGCATACCGGGCGTTCGCGCAACGACCAGATCGCGACGGACATCCGCCTGTGGCTGCGTGCGGCCATCGACGATGTCCTGCGCCTGATCCGCGGGTACCAGGATGGCCTGGTGGCTCTGGCCGAGCGCGAGGCGGAGACCGTGATGCCGGGGTTTACCCATCTGCAGACCGCGCAGCCGGTCACCTTTGGCCACCACATGCTGGCCTGGTACGAGATGCTGGAGCGCGATGCCGAGCGCCTGCGCGATGCGCGCCGCCGGGTGAATATCCTGCCGCTGGGTTCGGCCGCCCTGGCGGGAACGCCGTATCCGCTGGACCGCGAATACACGGCCGAACTGCTCGGATTCGACGGCGTCACCCGCAATTCTCTGGACGCGGTCTCCGATCGCGACTTCGCCATCGAATTCACTGCGGCCGCCGCGACGCTGATGATGCACCTGTCGCGCCAGGCCGAGGAGCTGGTGCTCTGGACCAGCGCCCAGTTCGCCTTCATCGAGCTGCCGGATCGCTACTGCACCGGCTCCTCGATCATGCCGCAGAAAAAGAACCCGGATGTACCCGAGCTGGTGCGGGGCAAGACCGGCCGGGTCTATGGCCACCTGATGTCGCTGCTGACCCTGATGAAGAGCCAGCCGCTCGCCTACAACAAGGACAATCAGGAAGACAAGGAGCCTTTGTTCGACACCGTCGATACCCTGCTGGGCTCGCTGCGCGCCTTTGGCGACATGGTGCCGAACCTGGAGGTCCACCGGGAGAACACCCTGGCGGCAACCCGCAAGGGCTTTGCCACCGCGACGGATCTGGCGGACTACCTGGTCGGGCGGGGCGTGGCCTTCCGCGACGCCCACGAGGTCGTCGGCCGGGCGGTGCGCATCGCGCAGGAGCGTGGCGTTGACCTGGCAGACCTGCCACTGGCGGACCTGCAGGCGATCAGCCCGGCGGTGGGCGAGGACGTCTTCGCGGTGCTGACGCCCGAGGGCTCGGCTGCCGCGCGCAACCTCACCGGGGGCACGGCCCCGGAACAGGTGCGCCGTCAGGCGGCGGCCGCGCGCGAACGCCTGGCCGCCCTCGCCCGCGCCGACCGCTAACGGTCGCCCGTGCGGGGTCTGCCGCCCGGCCCGGCGTCAGATCCGGTCCAGCGTGGACTCCAGCACTTCCCAGTGGACGTTGCCGTGCACGATCTCGTAGGCCAGCAATAGCTGGCCGTGGGCGGAGTCACCCTCGAAGTTCGCCAGCACCCACTGGTGGTTGAGTACGTGAATTCCGTCGCGACGGAATTCGAAGCGCTCGCCCTCCGGTGCCTCGTGCGGTATCAGGTCGGTCTGCTGCATCAGGTCATCGGCCAGGCGCTCGTTCGGGCGCGCCATGCCGCGGCGCTGCAGATCCTGGATGTGGGCGTTGGTCAGGCCCAGCTCCACCGGGCGCGGCACCTCGTGCCCGGTGTACTGCTGCAGCTGCATCTGTGCCTGAAGCAGGTCGCGGTTGGCCTCCGCGAGATCCTGTTCGAGCCCATCGCCGCGCGCGATGTAGATCGCCAGCACGACCACGAAAAACAGCATGAAGCCGAGCCAGACCAGGCGTTCGCTGGTCTTCAGATTCTGTGGCTTGGGGTTGTCTTGTTCGGACACGGGCCTTGCCTCCGGAATGCAGGATGCCGGCTGCCGCGGGGCATCCGGCCGGGAAATGAACGCGCGACCGCCGTGGGTTCCTGAACCGGGGTCGATACGACGCGCATGATAACCCCTGACACCGCAAACTGCCGAGATGCCCCATGTCGGTCCCCGACCCCGTCCAGGCCACCCGAAGCGACTCCGGACTGAAGTGGATCAATCGCTTTGCCCGACTGCCGGAGGCCTTCCACGAGACCCCGGCGCCGGCCCCGTTTCCGGATGCCGCCTGCCTTGCGACCAGCCCGGTGATGTGCGACTCCCTCGGCTTGGATCCCGCGGCGCTCAACCGGGATCCGTGGCTGGGCGCCTGTACCTGGGGACGTGAGCTTCCGGGGGCAGAGCCGCGCGCATCGGTGTACGCGGGGCACCAGTTCGGGGCCTTCGTGCCGCAGCTGGGCGACGGGCGCGCCAAGCTGCTGGGCGAGGTACGAACGCCCCGGGGCGAGACCTGGGAGCTGCAGGTCAAGGGCGCAGGCCCGACACGCTTCTCGCGCGGTGCGGACGGGCGCGCGGTGATGCGGTCCTCGGTGCGCGAATACTTGGTCTCGGAGGCAATGGCTGCGCTGGGCGTGCCGACCACCCGCGCGGTGGCACTGTTCGGGTCCAGCCTGCCGGTGTACCGAGAGCGCGTCGAGCCGGCGGCCATTGTGCTGCGCGCCGCGCCCAGCTTCCTGCGCTTCGGCCATTTCGAATACTTCCACTACAACGGTTACAGCGCCCGCCTGCAGGAGCTGATCGACTACGCGCTGGCGCATGACTACCCGGAGCTCCAGGGCGCCGCTGATCCCGTTGCCGCGATGCTGGAGGCGGTGATCGCCCGCACTGCGGAGATGGTCGCCGACTGGCAGGCGATCGGGTTCTGTCACGGCGTGATGAACACCGACAACATGAGCCTGGCCGGCCTGACGATCGACTACGGCCCGTTCGCGTTCTTGGATGCCTTCGATCCCGGTTACATCTGCAACCATACCGACCAGGGCGGGCGCTACGCCTTCGACCAGCAACCGCAGATCGCGCAGTGGAACCTGATTCGGCTGGCCGAGACCCTGGTGATTTATTTCGCCGACGCCACCCGCGAGGCGGCGATCGAGCGCGCCAAGGCGCTGCTGCAGGGCTTCCAGCCGCAGTACCGGCAGGCCTGGCTGACGCGCATGCGGGCGAAGCTCGGGTTGCAGGCGAAGCAGGAGGGCGACGAGGCGTTGATCCAGGAGCTGCTCGCGCGGATGGCGGCCGAGGGCATGGACTACACCCGCTTCTTCCGCCAGTTGCCGGACCTGGAGCAGGCGGAGATCCGCGCGCAACTGGAATCGGAACTGGAGGACGTGGCGGCCTGGCAGGCCTGGTGGGCGCGCTACCAGGCGCGGCTGGCGCAGGAGGATCGGGTGGTGGGTTCGCGCCGGGCGGCGATGCACGCGGTCAATCCGAAATACATCCTGCGCAACCATCTGGCGCAGGCCGCGATCGAGCGGGCCGAGGCGGGCGATTCCTCCGAGGTCCTGCGTCTGCAGCGGATCCTGTCGCGACCGTTCGACGAGCAGCCGGAGAACGAGGCCTATGCCGATCTGCCGCCGGCGTGGGCAAGCGGAATTCAGCTGAGCTGTTCGTCCTGACGGGCAGCAGGGGGGCGCGGGCCGGTTGCGGGGCGGAGCGCCCGGAGAGCGGCTCTACCCGAGTATGCTGCGCAGGATGTAGAAGAAGGCCACAGCGAGGATGGCGCCGGCCGGCAGGGTCACGATCCAGGACAGGAAGATCATCCGCACCAGCCCCAGATTGATCGCGGCGATCCCACGCGCCAGGCCCACGCCGAGGATGGCGCCGACCAGGGTGTGCGTGGTGGAGATCGGCAAACCGGTGCCGGAGGCCAGGACCACGGTGGTGGCCGCGGCGGCGGTGGCGGCATAACCACGGCTTGGGGTGAGCTGGGTGATCCCGGTGCCCACGGTCGCGATCACCTTGTGGCCGTAGGTGAACAGCCCGAACACGATGCCGACACCACCGAGCAACAGCACCCACACCGGGACCACGGTCTCGGCGCTGACGGCCCCGGTCTGCACCACGTCGACGACCGCTGCCAACGGCCCGACCGAATTGGCGACGTCGTTGGAGCCCAGGGCGAAGGCCATCGCGCAGCCGGTCACGACCATCAGTACGCTGAACACCTTTTCCACGTCGCCGAAATGCGAACCTTCTTCGTCCTCGGTGTATTCGAAGCGCAAGCGACGAATGGCCAGCATCCCCAGGACGACCACGACGACGCTGATGAGAACCGCGAGACCGTAGGCCTGCGCCGTGGTCAGATCCAGACCCACGTGCTTGAGGCCCTTGAACATCGTGACCAGGGCGGTGACGAAGGCGGTGAGGAAGATGTACAGCGGTGCCCAGCGCTTGGCGTTCTTCAGCGGATCAACGGTGTCCAGGATCAGGAGCTGCACGCTGCGGAACAGGGCGAACGCGATCATTCCGCCCACCATCGGAGAGACGACCCAGGACAACGCAATGGTCCCGACGCGATCCCAGCGCACCACCTCGAACCCGAGCCCGACCACGGCAAAGCCGACGATTGCCCCGATAATGGAGTGCGTCGTGGAGACGGGCCAGCCGAAATAGGACGCGATCATCAGCCATGTGCCGGCGGCTGCGAGGGCCGCAAGCATGCCGAACACCAACAGGTCGGGGTTGTCCGCAAG
>NZ_JAWLFK010000006.1:0-2274 GCF_041685615.1 Thioalkalivibrio sp. | reverse complement strand
TTACTTGGCCAGCATCAGTTGCAGGCGGCTGCCCACGCGCTGGGCCAGGTCCGCCAGTTCGCCGATCGAGTCAATCACGCGGTACATGAAGATCACGTTCACCGGTGGCAACTCCGCCTCCTGGGTCAACAGGATCTCGCGGACCTCCCGCTGCGCCTCGTCGGACTCGTGCTCGATCTGGTCCAGCTCGGTAAGGATGCCGTTGACGACCTCCACCTCGTGGCCGCGGAAGCCGGCCTCCACCAGTTCGTCGAGTTCGTTGATCGCCCGGCCGGCCTGGTCGACGGCATCCACGCTGCGGTCGAGGAAGCGTTTCAGCGGCTCGCCCATGTTGTCGGGGAACTGCATCTGGCGGCCCAGCATCAGCCCGGCGATGTCCTTGGCCATGTTGGCGATCCGGTCCTGGATCAGCAGGGTGTCGAGCACGTCGCGGCGGGACATTGCCAGCATCATGCCCTTGGGCAGGTGCAGGCGAAGATCCTTCTTCAGGCGGTCGGCCTCGCGCTCCAGCTTGGAAATCTTTGTCTGCTGCTCGCGCGCGGTTTCCCAGTCATCGCGCGCCATGGCCTCCATAAAAGGGGGGAGCTCGGCAATGCAGGCACGCACCTTTTCCATGTGCGCCTGCAACGGGCGCACCGGGGAACGGCCAAAGAGTTCAAAGACGAAGTTCTTGGGAGACATGGCGGGACGAAGGTTGTCACAAACCGATAATCTAACGCAAAACACCGGAACACGCGCGGTCTTGTAAGCCCACCCCCGTTCGTGGTGCGTTACACTGTCTCGTCAGAGCTGGGGGTGCCCGCCATGGACGCGGGCTGAGAGAGTCCCCTTGAACCTGAACCAGTTCACACTGGCGGAGGGAAGCTCGGTGCTCGTTCCAGTCCGCGCGCTTCGTTCGCAGTCTGTCCGGCCCGTTCCGATCCCTCTGCCGCCACGCCCGAGTTGCAGAGGTCATCGCATGAGCGCCATCCCCGAGTCCTTCGCCCGCAAGACCGCCCAGGTCTCCGCCGACGTCACGCGCCCGTTCCCCAGTTCCGACAAGGTCTTCGTCCAGGGGTCGCGCCCGGACATCCGGGTGCCGTTCCGGCAGGTGGCGCAAAGCCCCACGCTGACCTCCGGCACCCCGGAGGAGAACCCGCCGATCCCGGTCTACGACACCTCCGGTCCGTACACGGATCCCGACGCGACCATCGACCTGCACCGGGGCCTGGCGGATCTGCGTGGCCCGTGGATCGACGAGCGCGCGGATACCGAATGGCTGGACGGCCCCAGCTCGGAATACGGCCGCGCCCGCGCCGCCGACCCGGAACTCGCCAGCCTGCGCTTCGAACACATCCGCCCGCCGCGCCGGGCGAAGTCCGGGGCGAACGTCTCGCAGATGCACTACGCCCGCCAGGGGGTTATCACTCCGGAGATGGAGTTTGTCGCCATCCGCGAGAACAACCGCCTGCAGGAGCTGCGCAACGACCCGCGCTACAAGAAGCTGCTGCGCCAGCACGCCGGCGAGTCGTTCGGGGCGTCGATCCCCGAGGCGATCACGTCCGAGTTCGTCCGCGACGAGATCGCCCGTGGCCGCGCGATCATCCCCGCGAACATCAACCACCCGGAGCTGGAGCCGATGATCATCGGTCGCAATTTCCGGGTGAAGGTGAACACCAACATCGGCAATTCGGCGGTCACCTCCTCGATCGAGGAGGAGGTCGAGAAGCTGGTCTGGTCCGCGCGCTGGGGCGGCGATACCCTGATGGACCTGTCCACCGGCAAGAACATCCACGAGACCCGCGAGTGGATCCTGCGCAACTCGCCGGTGCCGATCGGCACCGTGCCGATCTACCAGGCGCTGGAGAAGGTCGACGGCAAGCCCGAGGACCTGACCTGGGAGCTGTTCCGCGACACCCTGATCGAGCAGGCCGAACAGGGCGTGGACTACTTCACCATCCATGCCGGCGTGCGGTTGCAGTACGTGCCGCTGACCGCCGACCGGGTGACCGGCATCGTCTCGCGCGGTGGCTCGATCATGGCCAAGTGGTGCCTGGCGCACCACGAGGAAAACTTCCTCTACACCCGTTTCGACGAGATCTGCGAGATCATGAAGGCCTTCGACGTCTCGTTCTCGCTGGGTGACGGCCTGCGCCCCGGCTGTCTGGCCGACGCCAACGACGCCGCGCAGTTCGGCGAGCTGGAGACCCTGGGCGAGCTGACGCAGAAGGCCTGGGCGCATGACGTGCAGGTGATGATCGAGGGCCCCGGCCACGTGCCGCTGCAGAAGGTGAA
>NZ_JAWLFK010000005.1:29012-68030 GCF_041685615.1 Thioalkalivibrio sp. | reverse complement strand
GTGTGGAGTCTCACAAGGTTGTCCTCAGGTAGACCGAGGACGCTGATGGGTGGCTGTTGGCTCAGGCTACCGTGTGGGCGGTGCCAGTTGTAGTCGTGGATCCACCGAGGCAGGTGGCGTTTGCGTTCCTCCGAAGTGGCGTAGGTGAAGGCATAGGCCCACTCGCGCAGGGCGGTCTGGATGAAGCGCTCGGCCTTGCCGTTGGTTCTCGGGGTATAGGGCCGCGTCCGTCGATGGCGGATGCCCAACCGTCGGCAGGTGTGGCTGAACGCCCGGGCGTGATAGCAGGGCCCGTTGTCGGTCAGCACCCGCCGGATGGTGATGCCCAGGGTCGCGTAGTAGCGCACGGCCGCTTCCAGGTGGGCGATCGCATCCCGGGCCCGCTCGGCGGGATGGATCTCGCTGAAGGCGATGCGCGAGCGATCGTCGATCGCGACATGCACGTACTCATAGCCCACACCGATGGAGTCCTTGGCCCGGACCCCGGTCCTCCGGTGCCCGGGATGGCGGAAGCGGGCCAGCTTCTTGATGTCGAGGTGCAACAGGTCGCCGGGATGCTCGTGCTCGTAACGCCGCGGCGGCTCGACCGGCTCCAACGCCGCCAGGCGGTTCAGCCCCTCGCGCCGAAGGATGCGGCTGACGCTGGCGCGCGAGACACCCACGAACCGGGCGATCCGATCCATGGTCCAGCGTTGCCGGCGCAGGGCCACAACTTGACGCTGACACCTACGCGGCGTTCGACGCGGCTGACGCCGAGGCCGGGAAGAACGATCCAGGAGGCCGGCAGGGCCCGCCTCCTGGAACCGTTGCACCCAGCGGCGCACGACTTTCGGGTCCACGTCACAGGCGCGGGCCGTGGCTCGAATGCTCCAGCCTCGATCCACGACACAACGGACCATCCGCTCTCGACCGCGCGGTCCAAACAAGGCATTTTGGTGAAGGTTCACGGGGCGTCCTCCTTGGAATGGCTAAGTCGGCAAACTCAGCATCCTTCGGAGTCGCCCCGTGGACAACCTATTGAGAGATCACACCTAGCGGGCGGCCGGGCGTGCCAGCCAGTCGGTCAGCTCGGGGGTATCCGGCCCACCGGGGTCCACCTTCAGGTACAGAGTGCCCGCATCCGGCGACAACTCCGCTTCGTGAACGCCCGGCCAGTCCGCCAGGATCCGCCGCAGCTCGACCTCGCGCCCGGCCCAGTGGACGGGCACCGCCAGCACCCGGTTGGAGCGGTAGCGCGGTTGCATCCCGCGAGCGGCCCACCACCAGAGCAATAACCACGGTACCCCGGCAAGAAACACGCCGGCCGGTCCGGCCACGGTCAGTAGCACGCCGCCAAGGACGCCGCCGGCGAAGATCCCGAGGAACTGCGCGGTGGCAAAGCCGCCCATCGCGGTACCCTTGTGCGCCACCGGGGCCATGCGGGCCACCAGCGACGGCAACCCGGCCTCGAGCAGGTTGAACGCGGCGAAGAACAGGATCATCAGGGCGGCGAACGACCACAGCCCCCCGCCGCCCAGCACCAGCAGGGCCAGCAGGATCTGCACCCCGACCAGCAGGACGATGGCCGCGCGGAGCACGCTGTGCACGCGGCGGTGGCGCTCGCCGAAGATGATCCCCGGCAGCATCAGCACGAAGCCGGCCAGCAGGACCGGCACATAGAACTTCCAGTGGCTCGGCCCCGGCAATCCCAGGGTCTCCAGCAGGAGGACCGGAATGACCAGGAAATTCGCGGCCAGCACCAGGTGCAGCACGAAGATGCCGAGATTAAGCCGCAGCAAGCTGGGCTGGCGCAGCACCCGCGGCAGTGCCGACCACACCGGCACCATGTCGGGATGTACCCTCGCCTGTTCCGGTGCCGGCACCCACAGAAACAGGATCGCGATCGCGACTAGCCCAAGCAGCGCGGAGAGGCCGAAGATCCCCTCCAGCCCCGCGGAACGATCCACCACCGGCCCCAGCGCCATCGCGACGGTGAAGGTCAGGCCAATGGTCAGGCCGATGACGGCCAGCGCCCGCATGCGCCGCGCCTCCCCGACCAGGTCCGCCGTCAGCGCCAGGATCACCGCCGCCACCGCGCCCGCGCCCTGCAGGGCGCGTCCCAGGATGATCCCGTGGATGGTCTCGGCAAGCGCCGCCACCAGGCTGCCGGCGACAAACAGCAGGAGCCCGGCCAGGATCAGCGGCTTGCGACCGACACGGTCGGACAGCAAACCGAAGGGAATCTGCAGCACGGCCTGGGTGAGCCCATAGACCCCCAGTGCCAGGCCCATCAACAGCGGGGTGGCGCCGGGGATGCGGTCGGCATGCAGCATGAACACCGGCAGGACCATGAACAGACCCGCCATGCGCACGCCGTAGATTGCCGCCAGGCCCGTGGTGGCGCGCAGTTCGCGAGGGTTCATGGGCTCAGGCGCGACAATGTTGGGAGCGGGTCTTCATGCGCGCGAAGTGTAGCAGAGGGCGTGCCGCCACCCGCGCAGGGGGAACCCCGTGGCGCGGCGACACCCGATGTTACCATGGACGGTTTGCGGCCCCGCGGTGCATCCTGGCGGCGCCGCGCGACGAACCCAGTGGAGTCGATCCAGCCCCATGGACAGCATCAGCATACGCGGCGCCCGCACGCACAACCTGAAGAACGTGGACCTCGACCTGCCGCGCGAGCGGCTGATCGTGTTTACCGGCGTCTCCGGCTCGGGCAAGTCCTCGCTGGCCTTCGACACGCTGTTCGCCGAGGGCCAGCGACGCTACGTAGAGAGCCTGTCCACCTACGCCCGGCAATTCCTGTCGATGATGGAAAAGCCCGACGTGGATCAGATCGAGGGCCTCTCGCCGGCGATTTCGATCGAGCAGAAAAGCACCTCGCACAACCCGCGCTCCACTGTCGGCACCATTACCGAGATCTACGACTACCTGCGCCTGCTGTTCGCGCGCGCCGGCGAGCCGCGCTGCCCGGAACACGGCGAGACCCTGGCCGCACAGACGATCTCGCAGATGGTGGACCAGGTGCTGGATCTGCCCGAAGGCGACAAGGTGATGCTGCTGGCGCCGGTCGTGCGTGGGCGCAAGGGCGAACACCACAAGATGCTGGAGGCGATGCGTTCCCAGGGCTACCTGCGAGCGCGCATCAATGGCGAGATCCATGACCTGGACGCCCTGCCGACGCTGGACCCGAAGCGCAAGCACAACATCGAAATCGTGATCGACCGCTTCCGCGTGCGCGAGGATCTGCGCCAACGCCTGGCCGAGTCCTTCGAGACCGCCACCGAACTGGCCGACGGCCTGGCGCTGATCGCATGGATGGACGAGCCCGAACGCGAGCCGATGATCTTCTCCGCGCGCTTCGCCTGCCCGGTCTGCGGCTACGCTCTGCGCGAACTCGAGCCGCGGCTCTTTTCGTTCAACAACCCCGCGGGCGCCTGCCCCACCTGCGACGGGCTCGGCGTGCACCAGTTCTTCGATCCCGAGCGCGTGGTGTCGCAGCCGGAGCTGAGCCTGGCGGGCGGGGCCGTGCGCGGCTGGGACCGCCGAAACGCCTGGTACTTCAGCCTGCTGACTAGTCTCGCCCGGCACTACGGCTTCGACGTGGAGACCCCCTGGCAGGCGTTGCCCCCAGAAGTTCGCGCCGTTGTCCTGCACGGCTCCGGAAAGGAGAAGGTCAAGCTATCGACCCCCGCCGCCAATGGTCGCCTGCGTACAGACGAGCGCATGTTCGAGGGGGTCATCCCCAACCTTGAGCGCCGCTATCGCGAGACCGACTCGTCGGCCGTGCGCGAGGAGCTGGGCCGCTATCTGGCGGAACAGCCGTGCCCCGACTGCCACGGCACCCGCCTGAACTCCGCCGCGCGCCACGTGTTCGTCAACGACCGCACCCTGCCAGAGATCACTCACATGAGCGTGGCCAGCGCCCAGGCGTTCTTCGCCGACCTTCGCCTCCCGGGCCGCTTCGCCCAGATCGCGGAGAAAATCGTGCGCGAGATCTCCTCACGGCTGGGCTTCCTCAACGATGTCGGCCTCGACTACCTGACGCTGGACCGCTCTGCGGACACGCTCTCCGGCGGCGAGGCCCAGCGCATCCGCTTGGCGTCGCAGATCGGGTCGGCCCTGGTCGGGGTCATGTACATCCTCGACGAACCGTCCATCGGCCTTCACCAGCGCGACAACGCGCGGCTACTGAACACCCTGAGTCACCTGCGCGACCTGGGCAACACCGTGATCGTCGTGGAACACGACGAGGATGCCATCCGCCAGGCGGATTACGTGGTTGACATCGGTCCCGGCGCCGGCCGCCACGGCGGACACATAGTGGCCGCCGGGAGCCCCGACGCGGTCGCCGGCCACCCGGACTCGCTCACCGGCGCCTACCTGCGCGGCACGCGCTGCATCCCGGTGCCGGAGCAGCGCACCAAGGGCGACCCGGACCGCCAGATTCGCGTCATCGGCGCCCGGGGCAACAACCTCAAGGGCGGTGATTTCGCCTTTCCCACCGGACTGTTCACCTGCGTGACCGGCGTCTCCGGCTCGGGCAAGTCCACGCTCGTCAACAACACGCTTTACCCGGCAGTCGCCACCGCGTTGCACGGCGGGCGCCACCACATCGAGGATCACGACCGTATCGACGGCCTGGCGCTGATCGACAAGGTTGTCGACATCGACCAGAGCCCGATCGGTCGGACCCCGCGCTCCAACCCCGCCACCTACACCGGCCTGTTCACACCCATCCGCGACCTGTTCGCGGCAACGGCCGAGGCCCGCTCACGCGGCTACAAGCCTGGGCGTTTCTCGTTCAATGTCCGGGGTGGCCGGTGCGAGGCCTGTCAGGGCGACGGTGTCATCAAGGTGGAGATGCACTTCCTGCCCGACGTGTTTGTGCCCTGCGATGTCTGCAAGGGCCACCGTTACAACCGCGAGACCCTGGAGGTCCGCTACAAGGGCAAGAACATCCACGAAGTCCTCGAGATGACCGTCGAGGAGGCACTGGACTTCTTCCAGCCCGTACCGGTGATCCACCGCAAGCTGGAAATGCTCATGGAGGTGGGACTCTCGTACATCCAGCTCGGGCAGAACGCTACCACCCTCTCCGGGGGGGAGGCCCAGCGCATCAAGCTCTCACGCGAGCTGTCCAAGCGGGACACCGGACGCACGCTGTACATCCTGGACGAACCCACCACGGGTCTGCATTTCGAGGACATTGCGCAGCTCCTCCGGGTCCTCCATCGCCTTCGCGACCACGGAAACACCATCGTCGTGATCGAGCACAACCTCGATGTCATCAAGACCGCCGACTGGCTGATCGACATCGGCCCCGAAGGCGGGAGTGGCGGTGGCGAACTCCTGATTGCCGGTACCCCGGAGACCGTGGCAGCCGTCCCCCGAAGCCACACGGGCCAGTTCCTCGCGCCCATGCTCCCCGCCACGAACGCCGCGGCCGCAAGCTACTGACCCTTCGCGCCGGGCTGCCAACGCCCCCCCGGGTACGCCGACCGGCCCGCGGATTCGCCCCTCACCCCACTTCTGGCCGGCGCCAGACGCAGAAAAGCCGGCTCGAGGCCGGCTTTTCGGGCGCCCTTCGTGGGGGGGGCGCTAGATCCTCATCTTGCCGTGCGCGCCTCAGGCGGCCTCGCCATCCCCGGACTCGCCTTCCGGGCGGTCCACCAGTTCAACATACGCCATCGGCGCATTGTCGCCCGGACGGTTGCCACACTTCAGGATGCGCAGGTAGCCGCCCGGGCGCTGCTGGTAGCGCGGGCCCAATTCGCTGAACAGCTTGCCCACGATCTCCTTGTCCCGCAGCCGGGCAAAAGCGGTCCGGCGACCATGCACGCTGTCTTCCTTGGCCAGGGTGATGAGCGGCTCGGCGACGCGGCGCAGCTCCTTCGCCTTGGGCAGCGTGGTCTTGATCAGTTCGTGCCGGAACAGAGCCACGGACAGCGCCTGAAACGTGGCCTTGCGGTGCGAGCTGTTACGGCCCAGCTGACGGCCGGAATGACGATGACGCATGGGAGGCTTCCTCTAGAAAAACGATGGGCGCGAAGCGCCGTGGTTACTCGTTGTCGTCGCGCAGACCCGGCGGCGGCCAGTTCTCGAGACGCATGCCGAGCGACAGCCCGTGGGTCGCCAGCGTGTCCTTGATCTCGGTCAGCGACTTCTTGCCCAGGTTCGGGGCCCGAAGCAGTTCGACCTCGGTGCGCTGCACTAGGTCGCCGATGTAATACAGGTTCTCGGCCTTCAGACAGTTTGCGGAACGGACGGTCAGCTCCAGCTCGTCCACCGGACGCAGCAGGACCGGATCGATCGCGCCGCCCGCAACGCCCGCCACCTCGCCGGCCTCTTCCTGCAGGTCGACAAACGGTGCGAGTTGTCCCTGCAGGATCGTGGCCGCCTGGCGCACCGCGTCATCGGGGGCGATGGCACCATTCGTCTCCAGTTCGAGCACCAGGCGATCCATGTCGGTACGCTGCGCCAGGCGTGCGCTCTCGACACGGTAGGACACCCGGCGAATCGGGCTGAAGCTGGCGTCCAGAAGCAGCCGACCAATCCCGGTGTCATCGCCGCCCTCGGCCTGGCGACGGGCGGTCACCGGCTCGTAGCCGCGGCCGGCACGGGCGGTCAGGGTCACGTCAAGCTCAACGTTCTTGGTGATCGTGGCGATCACGTGTTCCGGATTGACCACCTCCACGTCGTGGTCCACCTGGATGTCGCCGGCGGTGACGACACATGGCCCCTTTTTCTTCAGGGTCAGCGTCGACTCGTCACGGCTATGCATGCGCAGCGCGACACCCTTCAGGTTCAGCAGGATATCGACGACGTCCTCCTGCACACCTTCGATGGTGGTGTACTCGTGCAGCACGCCTTCGATCCGCGCCTCGACGATCGCGGCGCCCGGGATGGACGACAGCAATACGCGGCGAAGGGCGTTGCCCAGCGTGTGACCGAAGCCGCGTTCCAGCGGCTCGAGCGCGACCTTGGCCTGATTCCGGTTCTCGGCCTCGACCTCGATCTGTTGTTTCTTGACCAGTTCGTTCGACTGCATTGTGACTCCTGGCGCCAGGCCGAAAAACGATTACTTCGAGTACAGCTCGACGACGAGCGACTCGTTGATGTCCGCGGGCAGATCCGTGCGATCGGGAATCGCCTTGAACGTGCCCTCGAACTTGCTCGTGTCGACCTCGACCCAACTCGGGAAGCCGCTCTGCTCGGCCAGGGTCATCGCGTCCTGGATCCGAACCTGCTTGCGCGCCTTCTCGCGAACCGTGACGACATCCGACGGCTGGACCTGATAGGCGGCGATGTTCACCACCTGACCATTCACCATAATCGAGCGGTGGGCCACCAACTGGCGGGCCTCGGAGCGCGTCGAGCCAAAGCCCATGCGATAGACCACGTTATCGAGCCGGCCTTCCAGCAGCTTCAGCAGGTTCTCGCCCGTGGAGCCCTTGCGCTGGGCGGCCTTCTTGTAATAGTTGCGGAACTGCTTCTCCAGGACGCCATAGATCCGGCGAAGCTTCTGCTTTTCGCGCAGCTGTACCGCGTAATCCGACAGGCGGGTACGGCGCTCGCCGTGCTGACCCGGCGGCTTGTCCAGCTTGCACTTCGTTTCCAGCGCGCGGGCGCCGCTTTTCAGGCCCAAGTCCACGCCTTCGCGACGACTAAGCTTGCATTTCGGTCCAATGTAACGAGCCATTCTTGAACTCCAGCCTTAAACGCGGCGTTTCTTGGGCGGCCGGCAGCCGTTGTGAGGAATCGGGGTCACGTCACTGATGTTCGTGATCTTGAACCCGGCATTGTTCAGCGCACGTACCGCCGATTCGCGGCCCGGACCCGGGCCCCGCACCATCACGTCGAGATTCTTCACGCCGTGCTCGGCCGCGGTCGTCCCTGCACGTTCGGCCGCGATCTGCGCCGCAAACGGGGTCGACTTGCGGGAACCACGGAAACCGGAACCACCCGAGGTCGCCCAGCTGATCGTGTTGCCCTGCCGATCGGTGATCGTGATGATCGTGTTGTTGAACGTGGCATATACGTGAGCCACGCCCTCGGCGATATTCTTGCGAACCTTTTTCTTGGTCCGAGTCTGCGCTTGTGCCATGTACCTGAGATCCCAGTCTGATTACTTGCGAATCGGGCGACGCGGGCCCTTGCGGGTGCGTGCGTTCGTCTGCGTCTGCTGACCGCGCAGCGGAAGCCCGCGGCGATGACGCACACCCCGGTAGCAGCCCAGATCCATCAGCCGCTTGATGTTCATGCTGACTTCGCGGCGCAGATCCCCTTCCACGGGAATCTTGTCGATCTGGGCGCGCAGGGCGTCCACTTCGGCATCAGTCAGATCCCGCACCTTGATGTCCCGACGCACACCGGCGGCATCGCAGATCAGGCCGGCCCGGGTCGGGCCAATGCCATAGATCGCGGTCAGCGCGATTACCGTGTGCTTCTGGTCAGGAATATTGATTCCAGCGACGCGAGCCATCCAACCTCTCCATCTAAATCCGGCAAAGCCGGCTATAGTAGCAATGAATATCCGTTACGCCAAGCGTTAGCCCTGGCGTTGCTTGTGGCGAGCATCCGAACAGATTACCCGCACGACACCGTTACGCCGAATCACCTTGCAGTTCCGGCAGATCGGCTTTACAGATGCACGTACCTTCATGGTCTTTCTCCTGGTCTAGCGGATCCCGGTCCCGCCGAAACCCTTCAGATTCGCTTTCTTCATCAAGCCTTCGTACTGGTGCGACACCAGATGCGACTGCAGCTGCGCCATGAAATCCATCACCACGATCACGATGATCAGCAGCGACGTGCCGCCAAAGTAGAATGGCACGTTCCAGTACAAGATCAGGAACTCGGGCAACAGGCAGACCGCGGTAATGTACACCGCACCCACCGCGGTCAACCGGGTCATGACCCCGTCGATAAAGCGTTCGGTCTGCACCCCGGGCCGGATCCCCGGGATGAAGGCACCCTGCTTTTTCAGGTTCTCCGCAGTGTCCCGCGAGTTGAACACCAGTGCGGTGTAGAAAAAACAGAAGAAAATAATCGCGGCCGCATAGAACATCACATACAGCGGCTGCCCGGGCGCGAGGGTGGTCGAGATCTGGCGCAGCCAGTCCATGCCTTCCGCCTGCCCGAACCACTGCCCAAGCGTCGAAGGAAACAGGATGATGCTCGAGGCGAAGATCGGCGGAATCACCCCAGCCATGTTCAGCTTCAGCGGCAGGTGCGAGGACTGCCCGCCCACCATCTTGCGCCCGACCTGGCGCTTCGCGTAGTTGATGGTGACCCGCCGCTGCCCCCGTTCCACGAAGACCACAAAGGCCGTCACGGCCAGTGCCAGGATGATCAGAATCACCACGAATGCCGCGGCCAGCTCTCCGGTGCGGGCCAGCTCCAGAGTGCCACCGACAGCACCCGGAAGACCGGCCACGATGCCCGCGAAGATGATGATCGAGATACCGTTCCCGATACCGCGTTCGGTGATCTGTTCACCCAGCCACATCAGGAACAGGGTCCCGGTGACAAGCGACACAACCACCGTGAAGATAAAGATCGGACCCGGGCTCAATGCCATCGGCATCCCCTGGATCGTCTGGCCATTGAGCGCGATCCCGATCCCCATACTCTGAAACAGCGCCAGGGCCACGGTTCCGTACCGCGTGTACTGTGTGATCTTCCGGCGGCCCTGTTCGCCCTCCTTCTTGAGCTGCTGGAGGGCCGGAACGGTGGCCGCGAGCAGTTGCATGATGATCGCGGCCGAAATATACGGCATCACCCCGAGGGCAAAGATCGACAGGCGCTCCAGCGCACCGCCGGAGAACATGTTGAACATGTCCAGGATCGTGCCGCTTTGCTGCTCGAAGAACTGCGACACCGCCACGGGATTGATCCCGGGCACCGGGATGAAGGTACCGATCCGGTAGACGACCAGGGCGCCCAGCACGAACAGCAAGCGTTGGCGTAACTCGGTAAAGCCGGTGAGTCCGCCACCGGAACGTGCTGTCGCTCCACGCGCCATTATTTAGGCCTCAACGCTCCCGCCGGCGGCTTCGATCGCTGCCCGCGCACCCTTGGTGACTCCCACGCCCTTGACGGCGCAGGCCTTCGCGACTTCGCCGGAGGCAAAGATCTTCGCGCTCTGGGCATCGCTGCGCACAACGCCCGCGGCCTTGAGGCTCTCTAGAGTGACGTCGCCGTCCACTTTTGCCAGTTCGCTCAGGCGCACCTCAGCGGCGTATTGCTGCTTGCGCGAGCGGAAGCCCACCTTCGGCAGGCGACGCTGCAAGGGCATCTGACCGCCCTCGAAGCCGACCTTGGTGAAACCGCCGGAGCGGGACTTCTGACCTTTGTGGCCACGGCCGCCGGTCTTGCCCAGGCCGGAGCCGATTCCGCGACCCACGCGCTTGCCCGGCTTCCGGGCGCCGGCGGGGCTTGCAATGTCATTCAGACGCATCGTTAGACTTCCTCTACCTTCAGCAGGTACGACACCTTCTTGACCATGCCCAGATTCTCCGGGGTGGCCTCGACCGTCGCGATGCTGTGGGTCTTGCGCAGCCCCAGCCCACGCACGCACGCCTTGTGCTGTGCGATGCGGCCCGCGGTGCTGCGTACCAGGGTCAGTTTCAGCTTGCTCATGGCTTAGCTCGTCACTTCGTCAACGGTCTTGCCGCGCTTGGCAGCGACGCGTTCCGGCGAACTCACCGTGGTGAGGCCGTCGATGGTCGCCTGCACGACGTTAATCGGATTGCGCGAACCCACGCACTTCGCCAAGACGTTGCGCACGCCGGCCACCTCCAGAACGGCCCGCATCGCGCCGCCGGCGATGATGCCGGTACCCTCGGAGGCGGGTTGCATGTAGACGTTCGCGGCGCCGTGGCGACCGTTCACTGCGTAGTGCAGCGTTCCGTCCTGCAGCGCGACGTTGCGCATCTCCATGCGCGCCTGCTGCATGGCCTTCTGGATCGCCGCGGGCACTTCGCGCGCCTTGGCGTAGCCATAGCCGACGCGGCCTTCGCCGTCGCCCACTACGGTCAGCGCGGCGAACCGGAATTGCCGACCACCCTTGACCACCTTGGCCACGCGATTGACGCCAATCAGCTTTTCCTGAAGGCCGTCCTGCGCTTCGCTTACATCGTTACGTGCCATATCTCTCTCCGCTCGATCCCGTTTGACTAGAACTGCAGGCCGTTCTCACGGGCGGCGTCGGCCAGAGCCTTCACCCGCCCGTGATAACGGAAACCCGCGCGGTCAAACGCGACCTGTTCAATGCCGGCTTTGCGCGCACGCTCTGCAATCGCCTGCCCCACGCGGGCGGCGGCCTCGGCGTTGCCGGTCGAACCCCCGGCATTCTTCAGATCCTTCTCCACCGTCGACGCCGCGGCGAGTACCGCGTCGCCAGAAGGGGCGATGATCTGCGCGTACATGTGGCGGGGCGTCCGGTGGATACAGAGACGATGCACCCCCAACTCACGGATCTTGAACCGTGCGCGACGCGCCCTCTTAAGTCTGGCCTCTTTCTTGTCCACTGGTGCCTACCTACTTCTTCTTGGCTTCTTTGCGCACGATGCGCTCGTCTTTGTACTTCACGCCCTTGCCCTTGTAGGGCTCTGGCGGGCGCATGGCGCGAATGTTCGCAGCCACCTGCCCGACCTTCTGGCGATCGGTTCCCTTGACCACGACCTCGGTCGGGGTCGGTGTCTCGACCGTGACGCCTTCGGGGATCTCGAAGTCGATCGGGTGCGAATAGCCGAGCGTGAGGTTCAGCTTCGCACCCTGCATCTGCGCGCGATACCCGACGCCGACCAGTTCCAGCGCCCGCTCGAAGCCTTCGCTCACGCCGTGGACATGATTGCCCAGCAAGGCCCGGATGGTCCCGGCCAGCGCGACATTCTTGGCGTTCTCGGCGGCCTTGACGCGCACCACACCCTCTTCGACGGTGACGATCACCGCCTCCGGGCAGGTGAGCTGGAGCTCGCCCTTCGGACCCTTGATCCTGATCTCGCTGTCCGACTGCTCGACGGAGACACCGCTGGGCAACGTGATCGGCAGATTTGCAATGCGCGACATGGCTGATTCCTCAGTAAATCTTGCAGAGAACCTCGCCGCCCTGGCCAGCGGCCCGGGCTGCGCGGTCACTCATGACACCCTGGGGCGTGGAGATCACCGCCACGCCAAGGCCCGCGTTGATCCGCGGCAGCTCGTCCTTGCCGCGATAGATCCGCAGGCCCGGGCGGGAAATCCTTTCGACGGTCTCGATGACCGGCCGTCCCTCGAAGTACTTCAGCTTGACCACGAGCTTCTTCTGCGCGGCCTCGCCCTCCACCTGCATGTCGCCCACGAAACCCTCTTCGGCAAAAACCTTCAGGATACGCTCCTTGGCCTTGCTGTAGGGAATGGCGACCTGCTCCTTGTTCGCGCGCTGCGCATTACGCACACGGGTGAGCATGTCGGAAATCGGATCGGTCATCATTGCTTCAAATCTCCTTACCAGCTCGCCTTGCGCAGGCCCGGAATCTCGCCCTTCATGGCGTGTTCCCGCAGCTTGTTGCGCCCGAGGCCGAACCGACGGTAGTAGCCCTTGGGCCGGCCAGTCACGCCACAGCGGTTCTTTTGACGCACGCGCGACGAATCACGCGGCAGCTTCTGCAGGGCATGCATGGCCGCCAGGCGTTCCTCGGAGGACTTGGTGTCGTCGACCAGGACCGCCTTGAGTTCGGCCCGCTTGGCCGCGTATTTCTTAACCAGTCGTTCGCGTTTCTTCTCGCGCTCGACCATCGATGTCTTCGCCATGTGCGCCTACCTCGTTTACTGCCGGAATGGGAACCGGAAGGCCTCCAGAAGGGCCTTGGCTTCCGCGTCCGTCTTTGCGCTGGTGGTAATCGTGATGTCCATGCCGCGTAGCTTGTCGACACGGTCGTAATCAATCTCCGGGAAGATGATCTGTTCCTTGATGCCCAAGCTGTAGTTGCCCCGCCCGTCGAACGCCTTCGCGGAAAACCCGCGGAAATCGCGCACGCGGGGAAGCGCTACGTTGATCAGGCGATCCAGGAACTCGTACATCTGCCGGCGACGCAGGGTCACCTTGCAACCGATCGGATAATCGTCGCGGATCTTGAATCCCGCGATCGACTTGCGCGCCTTGGTGACGACCGGTTTCTGGCCGGCAATCGCCGCCATGTCGCTCACCGCGTGCTCGATGACCTTCTTGTCCGCCACGGCATCGCCCAGCCCCATGTTCAGGGTAACCTTGGTGACCCGCGGGATCTCCATCACGTTTGCATAGGCAAACTGCTCGCGCAGGGCCTGCTTCACGTTGGATTCGTACTCTTCTCTCAAGCGTTCCATAAACCGTCCGTCCCGCGTTATGCGTCCACGACCTCGCCGTTCGAGCGGAAGACCCGCACCTTGCGGCCGTCCTCCAGGGTCTTGAACGACACGCGATCACCCTTGTCGGTTGCAGGGTTAAAGAGCATCACGTTGGAGATATCGATCGGCATTTCCTTCTCGACAATCCCGCCGCCGACACCCTGCTGCGGGTTCGGCTTCTGATGCTTCTTCACCATGTTGATATTCTGAACCAGGACCTTGCCTTCGAGAACCTTGATAATGGTCCCGCGTCGGCCCTTGTCCTTGCCAGCAATCACGACGACATCGTCGCCCTTGCGAATCTTGTTCATTACGTCCTCACAGCACTTCCGGGGCGAGGGAGATAATCTTCATATACTTCTCCCCTCGCAGTTCACGCGTCACCGGCCCGAAAATACGGGTGCCGATCGGCTGGTGCTGGTTGTTCAGCAGGACCGCGGCATTGCGGTCGAAGCGGATAAGCGAACCATCCGGGCGCCGCACGCCGGAAGCGGTACGCACCACAACAGCGTCGTACACGTCGCCCTTCTTGACCTTGCCACGCGGGATCGCGTCCTTGACGCTCACCTTGATGACATCGCCCACGCGGGCATACCGGCGGTGCGAGCCGCCCAGCACCTTGATGCACTGGATGCGTCGGGCGCCGCTGTTGTCGGCGGCCTCGAGCACGGTCTGCATTTGAATCATGACTTATCTCCTGGCAGCCGGGTCAGAGCGCGTCCTGCCCGACCACTTCGATCAGGGCAAACCGCTTCTGCTTGGAAACCGGCCGGCATTCACGGATACGAACCCGATCGCCCATGCGCGAGACATTGTCCTCGTCATGGACGTGCAGTTTCGTGCTGCGACGGATGAACTTGCCGTACAGCGGATGACGCACGCGACGCTCGACCAGGACTGTACGGGTCTTGTCCATCTTGTCGCTGATCACCCGCCCGACGACGGAACGCTGAGTCTTGGAACCTTCTTCGGTCATCTTCTTAGCCTGCCCTTCTGCGTTCATTCATCAGCGTCTTGATCTGCGCGATCTCGCGCCGCACCTTGCCGACGCGATCCGGGCGTGCGAGTTGCCCGACCGCCTTCTGCATGCGGAGCCCGAACTGTTCCTTGTAGAGCGCTTCGAGCTCCTGGCCCAGGTCGTCGTCCGACTTCTTTCTGAGTTCTTCTGCTTTCATCACATCACCTGCCGACGGGTAAACACCGTCTTGACCGGGAGCTTGGCGGCGGCCAGACGCATGGCCTCCCGGGCCACGTCTTCGTGGACACCTTCCATCTCGTAAAGCACGCGGCCGGGCTGGATCTTGCACACCCAGTACTCCACGCCGCCCTTGCCCTTGCCCATGCGCACCTCAAGCGGCTTTTTGGTCACCGGAACATCCGGGAACACCCGGATCCAGATCTTCCCGCCACGCTTGATGTGACGCACCATCGCACGGCGCGCGGCCTCGATCTGGCGCGCGGTGATGCGACCGCGTTCCACGGCCTGAAGGCCGTATTCGCCGAAGCTGACCTTGGCGCCGGTCGAGGCCATGCCCCGGTTCCGGCCCTTGAACTGCTTGCGGAATTTGGTTCTCTTTGGCTGCAACATGGTCTATGTCCTAGCTCGCGTTGGCCGCAGCGCGCGTCCCTTCGACCGGTTCCAGACCGAAGACTTCGCCCTTGAAGATCCACACCTTCACACCGATGATCCCGTACGTCGTACGGGCCTCGGCGAAGCCGTAGTCGATGTCCGCACGCAGGGTATGCAGCGGGACACGCCCTTCCCGGTACCACTCGGAACGCGCGATCTCCGCGCCATTCAGCCGTCCGGAGACGTGCACCTTGATCCCCTGGGCGCCCAAACGCATCGCATTGCCCACGGCGCGCTTCATGGCGCGCCGGAACATGATGCGGCGCTCGAGTTGCTGGGCGATGCCTTCCGCTACCAGCTGGGCCTCGATCTCGGGCTTACGCACTTCTTCGATATTGATCTTGACGTTGCCCTGGTCCAGGCCCGTCTCCGCTGCCACTTCACGGCGCAGCTTCTCGATATCCTCGCCCTTCTTGCCGATCACAATCCCCGGGCGCGCCGTGTGAATCGTGATGTGCGCGGCCTTGGCGGGGCGCTCAATGGTGATCCGGCTGACTGACGCGTGGGCGAGCTTCTTCTGCAGAAAGTCGCGCAGCTTGATGTCGTTGTTCAGCGTCTCGCCAAACTCGCGGCCATCCGCGTACCAGGTCGCGGACCACGGGCGAGAAATGCCCAGCCGAATGCCGGTTGGATGTACTTTCTGACCCATGGTTAATTCGCTCCCTTCTCGCTAACGCCAATCAGGATGTGACTGGTGCGCTTCATGATGCGGTTCCCGCGGCCCTTGGCCCGCGCCTGCATGCGCTTCAGCACCGGCCCTTCGTCGACCTGGATGCGCGAGATGCGCAGCTCGTCGATGTCAGCGCCGTCGTTGTTCTCCGCATTCGCGATGGCGGATTCCAGCACCTTCTTCACGATGGCGGCCGGCTTCTTCGGGCTGAAGGTCAGCTCATTCAGAGCTTCTTCGACGCGCATGCCACGAACGTGGTCGGCAACCAGCCGCGTCTTCTGCGGCGAGATGCGCGCATAGCGCAGTTTTGCAATCGTCTCCATCGTTCGTCCTCAGCGCGACTTCTTGTTGGCGATGTGACCCTTGAAGGTCCGCGTCAACGCAAACTCGCCCAGCTTGTGGCCGACCATGTTTTCGTTGACCAGCACCGGAACATGCTGACGCCCGTTATGTACCGCGAGGGTGAGCCCCACCATCTGCGGGATGATCATCGAGCGGCGCGACCAAGTCTTGATCGGCCGGCGATCGTTCTTTTCGCGCGCCTCTTCCACCTTCTTGCGGAGGTGGTGATCGACGAACGGGCCTTTTTTCAGTGAACGCGGCATGCTGGCACTCCGTTACTTCTTGCGCCGACGCACGATCATGCCGTCGGTACGTTTGTTGTTGCGGGTCTTGTAACCCTTGGTCGGACGGCCCCACGGGGTCACCGGGTGACGCCCGAAGTTGCGACCTTCACCACCACCATGCGGGTGGTCGACCGGGTTCATCGCGGTACCACGCACGGTCGGGCGAACGCCCATCCAGCGCTTGGCACCGGCCTTCCCGAACTTCTTCAGGCTGTGCTCGGTGTGACCCACCTCGCCGACCGTAGCGCGGCATTCGGACGGAATGCGGCGCATCTCGCCCGAGCGCAGACGGATCGTCGCGTGGGTACCCTCGCGGGCCACGACCTGGGCCGAGGCACCGGCCGACCGTGCCATTTGCGCGCCCTTGCCCGGCTTCATCTCGATGCAGTGGATGACCGTACCGACCGGGATGGACCGCAGCGGCATCGCGTTGCCGATCCGGATCGGAGCCTGCGAGCCACTGTGCACCGCGTCGCCCTGCTTCAGGCCGCGAGGCGCAATAATGTACCGACGTTCCCCGTCCGCGTACAGTACCAGCGCGAGATGGGCACTCCGGTTTGGATCGTATTCCAGCCGTTCGACCTTGCCCGGAACGTTGTCCTTGTTGCGCTTGAAATCGACGAGGCGATAGCGCTGCTTGTGACCACCACCCACGTGCCGGGTCGTGATACGACCGGCATTGTTCCGCCCGCCGGATCGCGTCTGCTTTTCCACCAGCGCGGCGTGCGGTGCACCCTTGTGCAGGCCGTCCCCACGAATCTGAACGGCGTGGCGGCGCCCGGCCGAGGTCGGATTGGTCTTGATAATCGCCATGACTAGACCTGTTCTCCTTCACCCATGTCGATGCTCTCGCCCTCGGCGAGGGCGACATAGGCCTTCTTCCAGTGGTTGCGACGACCGAACTGCCGCCCGAAGCGCTTGTTCTTGCCCTGCTGGTTCAGCGTGCGCACCTGCTGCACCCGAACCTCGAACAGCTTCTCGATCGCGGCCTTGATTTCGGCCTTGTCGGCGTCCGGCAGCACGCGGAACACGTACTGGCCCACTTCTCCGGCGTTGGTCGACTTTTCCGAAACCACCGGGCCCTGAATAATCTGCATCAGACGCGAATTCATGCCAGCCACTCCTCGAGCTTGCGGATGGCGCCTTCCGTGATCACGACCGCCTCGGCCCCGACCAGGTTGGCGGGATTGACGCCGTTGACGTCGATCACCTCGACGTGCGGGACATTGCCCAGCGCGCGCCCGGTCATCGCGTCTTCCTCGGCCAGCACCACGAGACCCCTCTCAAGCCCCAGCTCCTTCAGTTTCGCCACGCCGTCCCGCGTCTTGCCGGACTCGACGGTGAACCCGGCTACGACCTTCAGCCGGTCCTGGCGCAGCAGTTCGGAGAGGATCGACGCCATCGCGGCGCGATACATCTTCTTGTTCAGCTTCTGCGAGAAGTTCTGGGTGCGGGCAGCAAACACCTTGCCACCCCCCGTCCAGAGCGGGCTACGAATCGTCCCGGCGCGCGCCCGGCCAGTGCCCTTCTGGCGGAACGGCTTGATGCCGCCACCGCTGACCTGGGCACGCGTCTTCTGGGCGCGGGTGCCACTACGGGCGCCAGCGAGCTGAGCGACCACGCTCTGATGCACCAGGGATTCGTTGAAATCCCGCTCGAAGCAGACGGCGGACAGCTCGACGCTGGCCCCGGTATCGGCAGTCGTTACTTGCATTGTCTTAACCCTTCGCCTTTACGGCCGGACGGATCATCACGTCGGAACTCGGCGCGCCCGGCACGGCACCCTGAACCAGGACCAGACTGCGATCGGCGTCGACGCGCACCACCCGGAGGTTCTGGATGGTCTTGCGCTCGGCGCCCATGTGGCCGGCCATCTTCTTGCCCTTGAACACGCGACCGGGACTCTGGTTCTGGCCGATGGAGCCCGGGGCGCGGTGCGCCAGCGAGTTGCCATGGGTCGCGTCCTGGGTGCGGAAGTTGTGACGCTTCACGGCACCCTGGAAGCCCTTGCCCTTGCTCTGCGCGGTCACGTCGACGATCTGGCCCTCCTCGAAGCGATCCACGGTGATGGCATCACCGGCGGCGAGCCCTTCGAGGTCGGACGCGTCGACACGGAACTCCCAGAGACCCCGGCCCGGCTCGACAGACGCCGCGGCGAAGTGCCCGGCCTCCGGCTTGCTTACCCGGGACGGCTTGCGCGAGCCCGCCGTCACCTGGACCGCGTTGTAGCCGTCGCCTTCCGTGCGCTTGATCTGGACCACGCGATTGTTGTCCACCTGCAGCACCGTGACCGGCACGGAAACGCCGTCGTCCGTAAAGACGCGCGACATGCCGAGCTTGCGACCGATGAGTCCAAGAGCCATTACAAAACCCCTTCCGTATCAGACGGCGCGAACAAGCGCCCTAAAGCCGTGGCCCGGCGAAAATTCCGCCGGGCCACGGAAAGCCCAATAGTATGGCAGAAAATTTAACGTTAGTTAAGCCTGATCTGAACATTGACGCCCGCAGCCAGATCCAGCTTCATCAGGGCATCCACGGTCTTGTCGGTCGGATCGAGGATATCCATCAGTCGCTTGTGCGTGCGCAGCTCGTACTGGTCGCGCGCGTCCTTGTTGACGTGCGGGGAGATCAGGACCGTGTACGATTCGCGCTTGGTCGGCAGCGGGATCGGGCCCTTGACCCGGGCACCGGTCCGCTTCGCGGTCTCGACGATCTCGGCCGCAGAGCGGTCGATCAGCCGATGATCAAAGGCCTTCAGACGAATTCGAATGCGCTGGTTAGCCATCTGGTTCACTCAATAATCTTGGAGACGACGCCGGCGCCCACGGTGCGGCCGCCTTCGCGGATCGCAAAGCGCAGACCGTCTTCCATCGCGATCGGATTGATCAGGGACACCGTCATCTTGACGTTGTCGCCCGGCATCACCATCTCGGTGCCCTCCGGCAGCTCCACCGAACCCGTCACGTCGGTCGTGCGGAAGTAGAACTGCGGACGATACCCGTTGAAGAACGGCGTGTGACGACCGCCCTCTTCCTTGCCCAGGATGTACACCTCGGCCTCGAAGTGGGTGTGCGGGGTGATCGAGCCCGGCTTGCACAGCACCTGACCACGCTGCACGTCGTCCCGCTTGGTGCCGCGCAGCAGGATGCCGACGTTGTCGCCCGCCTCGCCCTGGTCCAGCAGCTTCCGGAACATCTCGACACCGGTGACCGTGGTCTTCTGCGTGTCGCGAATGCCGACGATCTCGATTTCCTCGCCAACCTTCACCACGCCACGCTCGACACGACCGGTCACCACGGTGCCGCGACCGGAGATCGAGAACACATCTTCCACCGGCATCAGGAACGCACCGTCCACCGCGCGCTCCGGCTCCGGAATCCAGCTGTCCATCGCCTCGACCAGCTTGTAGATCGCCGGGGCGCCCACTTCACTCTCGTCACCTTCCAGCGCCTTCAGCGCGGATCCGGTGACCACCGGAGTGTCGTCCCCCGGGAAATCGTAGGAGGACAGCAGGTCACGAACTTCCATCTCGACCAGCTCGAGCAGCTCCGGATCATCGACCATGTCGGCCTTGTTCAGGAACACCACGATGTACGGGACACCCACCTGACGCGCCAGCAGGATGTGCTCGCGGGTCTGCGGCATCGGGCCGTCGGCTGCCGACACCACCAGGATCGCCCCATCCATCTGCGCCGCACCCGTGATCATGTTCTTCACATAGTCCGCGTGACCAGGGCAGTCGACGTGCGCATAGTGACGCGTGTCGGACTCGTACTCGACGTGCGCGGTCGCAATCGTGATCCCGCGCGCCTTCTCTTCCGGCGCATTGTCGATCTGGTCAAACGCGCGGGCCTCGCTGCCGTACTTCTTGCCCAGCACCGCCGTCATCGCCGCCGTCAGCGTCGTTTTACCATGGTCCACATGACCAATCGTCCCCACATTTACATGCGGCTTCTTACGCTCGAACTTTTCCTTGGACACAGCTCAAACCTCTTGCAGTTCTTTCAAATAACGCGAATTCGGGATCAGGACGCCTTGGCGGCAACCGCCTCGGCGATCTGTGCGGGGGCCTCGGCGTACTTCTCGAATTCCATCGAGTAGGTCGCGCGACCCTGGCTCATCGAGCGCAGCTGGGTCGAGTAGCCGAACATCTCGGACAGCGGCACCTCGGCACGCAGCAGCTTCTGGCCGGCCACGTCCTCCATGCCCTTGACCAGGCCGCGACGGCGATTGAGGTCGCCCATCACGTCGCCCATGTACTCTTCGGGCGTTTCCACCTCGACCTTCATCATCGGCTCGAGCAGGACGGCGCCGGCCTTCAGCGCACCCTCCTTGAAGGCCATCGACCCGGCAACCTTGAACGCCATTTCGTTCGAGTCAACGTCATGGTAGGACCCGTCGAACAGGGTGACCTTGACGTCCTCGACCGGATACCCGGCCAGCACCCCGTTGCCCATCTGCTCCTCGATCCCCTTGGAGACGGCAGGGATGTAGTCCTTCGGGACCACGCCGCCGACGATGGCGTTCTCGAACTTGTAGCCTTCGCCGGGTTCCAGCGGCTCGATGCGAATCCAGACGTGACCGTACTGACCGCGGCCGCCCGACTGCCGGACGAACTTGCCTTCCTGCTCGACCGTCTTGCGAATGGTCTCCCGGTAGGCAACCTGCGGCTGCCCCACGTTGGCCTCGACCTTGAACTCACGCTTCATGCGGTCGACCAGCACCTCGAGGTGCAGCTCGCCCATCCCGGAGATAATTGTCTGGCCGGACTCTTCGTCGGTATGCACCCGGAAGGACGGGTCTTCCTGCGCCAGCTTGTTCAGTGCGACCCCCATCTTTTCCTGGTCCGTCTTGGTCTTCGGCTCGACCGCGATCGAGATCACCGGGTCGGGGAATTCCATGCGCTCCAGCTCGACCGGATGGTTCGGGTCACACAGTGTGCTCCCGGTATACAGATCCTTCAGGCCTACTACGGCGCCGATGTCGCCGGCGCGCAGTTCCTTGATCTCCTCGCGGGAGTTGGAGTGCATCTGCAGGATTCGCCCGATGCGCTCGCGGCGGTTGTTCTGGGTGTTGAGCACCGAGTCACCCGCCGACAGCACGCCGGAATAGACGCGCACGAAGGTCAGGGAACCCACGTAGGGGTCGGTCATAATCTTGAACGCCAGCGCGGCGAACGGCTCGTCATCCGAGGCATGCTTTTCGACCGGCTCTTCTGTCCCGGCCTTCACGCCCTTGATGGCCTTGACCTCTTCCGGCGAGGGCAGGTACTCGACAACGGCATCCAGCATTGCCTGGACGCCCTTGTTCTTGAACGCAGAGCCAGCCAGCATCGGCACGATTTCGAGCTCGATGGTGCGATGGCGCAGCGCGGACTTGACCTCGTCCTCGCTGAGCGTGCCCTCGTTCAGGTACTTGTCCATCAGCTCTTCATTGGCTTCGGCCGCGGCCTCGAGCATGTTCTCGCGCCACTTGTCAGCCTCGGCCTTGAGTTCGTCCGGGATATCCTTGTATTCGAAGGAGATACCGAAGTTGTCCTCGTCCCAGTAGATCGCCTGCATTTTGACCAGATCGATCACGCCCTGGAACCGGTCCTCGGCTCCGATCGGCAGCTGGATCGGAACCGGATTCGCCTGCAGGCGCTGCTTCATCTGCTCGTAAACGCGCAGGAAATCCGCGCCGGCCCGGTCCATCTTGTTGACAAACGCCATCCGCGGCACCGCGTACTTGGTCGCCTGGCGCCACACGGTCTCGGACTGCGGCTGCACGCCGCCCACCGCGCAGTACACCATGACCGCGCCATCCAGCACGCGCATGGACCGCTCCACCTCGATGGTAAAGTCCACGTGCCCGGGGGTATCGATGATATTCACCCGGTGCTCGTCGAACTGCTTGGCCATTCCGGACCAAAAGCTGGTAGTCGCCGCGGAGGTGATCGTGATCCCGCGTTCCTGCTCCTGCTCCATCCAGTCCATCACGGCCGCACCGTCATGCACCTCGCCGATCTTGTGCGACAGGCCGGTGTAAAACAGGATGCGCTCGGTCGTCGTCGTCTTGCCGGCGTCGATGTGCGCGCTGATCCCGATGTTCCGGTAGCGCTTAAGTGGAGTCTTGCGTGCCACGGTGAGCCTCTCTAAACAGATTTACCAGCGGAAATGAGCGAACGCCTTGTTCGCTTCCGCCATGCGGTGAGTGTCTTCGCGCTTTTTGACGGCCGAACCCTTGCTGTCGGCGGCGTCCATCAGTTCGCCGGCCAGCTTCAGGGCCATGGTGCGCTCGCCGCGCTTGCGGGCAGCCTCGACCACCCAACGCATGGCCAGCGCGTCCTGGCGCACGGAGCGCACTTCCACCGGAACCTGGTAGGTCGCACCGCCCACACGGCGAGACTTGACCTCGACACGCGGACGGATGTTGTCGAGGGCTCGCTCCAGCGCGCCCATCCCGTCGCCCTGCTTGGACTCGATCTGGTCCAGGGCGCCGTACACGACCTGCTCGGCGACGGACTTCTTGCCGTCGCGCATGACCGTATTAATGAACTTGGCCAGGCGCTCGCTTCCGAACTTCGGGTCGGGGAGGATGTGACGCTTGGGGGCAGCTGCTCTTCTAGACATGTTTCAGTTCCCGGACTGGATCACGGTTAGGATTTCTTGGGTCGCTTGGTGCCGTACTTGGACCGGCCCTGGGCGCGCTTCTGCACGCCCTGGGTGTCCAGGCTGCCGCGCACCGTGTGGTAGCGAACACCCGGGAGGTCCTTTACACGGCCGCCACGGATCAGGACCACGGAGTGTTCCTGGAGATTGTGGCCTTCCCCACCGATGTAGCTACTAACTTCGTAGCCGTTAGTCAGCCGCACGCGCGCAACCTTGCGCAGCGCCGAGTTCGGCTTCTTCGGGGTGGTCGTGTAGACACGGGTGCAGACCCCGCGCTTCTGCGGGGAACCCTGCAGCGCCGGCACATCGCTCTTTTCGACGGGGCGCTTGCGGGGCTTGCGTACCAACTGGTTGATCGTGGCCATGAAACCCTTTCTCCTAGCCTAAAAATAACGACAGGCCGGCGCCGAGACCGGCCTGTCGAGGGAGCGGAATTCTAATCGCAGCCCCCATGAGTGTCAAGGTGGGACGGGTCACTCGGACCCGTCTTCGGTGTTACCCGGATCGGTGGTGGCCGGTTCGGACTCGGCGGGAACCGCCTGTGCCTCCTCGACCGCCTCGAACTCGGGCATTTCCAGGGCACGCTTGCGACGGCGCTCCTTGTGATAGGCAAGCCCCGTCCCCGCAGGGATCAGGCGCCCGACAATCACGTTCTCCTTCAGGCCGCGCAGGTCGTCGCGGGCCCCGCGGGTGGAGGCCTCGGTTAGTACCCGCGTGGTTTCCTGGAAGGACGCGGCCGAGATGAACGACTCCGTGACCAGCGAGGCCTTGGTGATGCCCAGGAGCACGCGTTCGTAGGTGGCCGGCTGCTGATCGGCGCCCAGCTGCTCGTTTTCCTCCAGGACACGCGTGCGGTCCACCTGGTCCCCGCCGAGGAATCGGGTGTCGCCCGGGTCCACGATGTTCACCTTGCGCATCATCTGGCGAACGATCACCTCGATGTGCTTGTCGTTGATCTTCACACCCTGCAGGCGATACACGTCCTGGATCTCCTGGACCTGGTATTCCGCCAGGGTGGTGACCCCCCGCAGACGCAGGATGTCGTGCGGATCCAGCTCGCCGTCGACCACGACCTCGCCACGTTCGACGCGTTCCCCCTCGAACACGTTCACGGTCCGCAGCTTCGGGATGAGCATTTCGACCGCGTCGCCCTTGTCCGGGGTGATGACCAGGCGCTGCTTGCCCTTGGTTTCCTTGCCGAACGACACGGTACCGGAAATCTCGGCCAGGACCGCCGGCTCCTTCGGGCGCCGCGCTTCGAAGAGGTCCGCCACACGCGGCAGACCACCGGTAATGTCGCGGGTCTTCGAAGACTCCTGCGGGAGGCGGGCGATGACGTCGCCGACCTCGACCCGGGCGTTGTCCTCCAGGTTGAAGATCGCGTTCGCCGGCAGCATGTACTGCGCGGGCATGTCGGTACCCGGGATGTACACCTCGTTGCCGTCGTCGTCCAGAAGCTTGACGGTCGGGCGCAAGTCCTTGCCGGCCGTGGAACGGCTCTTGGGATCCAGCACCACGTTCGAGGACAACCCGGTGAACTCGTCGGTCTCCTTGGTGACGGTGACATTCTCGACGAAGTCCGCCAGACGGATGTTACCGGCCACCTCGGTGACGATCGGATGGGTATGCGGATCCCAGGTCGCGACCTCCTGCCCGGCCTCGACGGTATCACCGTCATGGACGGTGATGGTCGCTCCGTAGGGGATCTTGTAGCGCTCGCGCTCGCGCCCCTGGTCATCGATCACACCCAGCTCCCCGGAACGCGAGACCGCGACCAGGTTGCCGGCCTTGTTGGTGACCGTTTTCAGGTTATGCAGGCGGGCGGAACCCGAGTTCTTCACCTGGATCGCGCTGACCGTCACGGCACGGCTCGCGGCCCCGCCGATGTGGAAGGTGCGCATGGTCAGCTGGGTGCCCGGCTCGCCGATCGACTGCGCGGCGATGACGCCCACGGCCTCCCCGGCATTGACCTCGTGGCCACGGGCGAGGTCGCGCCCGTAGCACTTGGCGCAGATGCCCTGACGGGTCTCGCAGGTGATCGCGGAACGCACCAGCACCTCGTCCACCGACGCGGCGTCCAGGCTTTCAACCATGGCCTCGTCCAGCAGGGTACCAGCGGGGATCAGGATCTCGTCGGTACCCGGACGGAAGACGTCCACCGCAGTGGTGCGTCCGAGCACGCGATCACGCAGCGGCTCGACGACGTCACCGCCCTCGATGATCGGCTTCATCAGCAGACCCTGTTCGGTACCGCAGTCCGGCTCGGTGACCACCACGTCCTGGGAAACATCCACCAGACGGCGGGTCAGGTAGCCCGAGTTCGCGGTCTTCAGCGCGGTATCGGCCAGGCCCTTGCGGGCGCCGTGGGTCGAGATGAAGTACTGCAGAACGTTCAGACCCTCGCGGAAGTTCGCGGTGATCGGCGTCTCGATGATGGACCCGTCCGGCTTCGCCATCAGGCCGCGCATGCCGGCCAGCTGACGGATCTGGGCGGCAGAGCCACGCGCGCCGGAGTCGGCCATCATGAAGATCGAGTTGAACGAGTTCTGCTCGACCGTCTCGCCGTCCTTGTTCGTGACCTGCTCCTTGCCGAGGCGCTCCATCATCGCCTTGGCGACCTGGTCATTGCAGTGCGACCAGATGTCCACGACCTTGTTGTAGCGCTCGCCCTTGGTGACGAGACCGGAGGCGTACTGGTCCTCGATCTCCTTCACCTGGTCCTCGGCGCCCTGCAGGATCGGGTGCTTCTCGTCGGGAATCACCATGTCGTCGGCGCAGAACGACACGCCGGCGCGGGTGGAGTAGTAGAAGCCCGCGTACATCAGCTGGTCCGCGAACACCACCGTGTCCTTTAGACCCAGGCGGCGATAGCACTGGTTGATCAACCCGGAGATGGCCTTCTTGTTTAGTTCACGGTCGATCAGTTCGAACGGCAGGCCCTTGGGCATGATTCGGGACAGGATCGCCCGCCCCACCGTCGTCTCCACGCGCATGGTCGGCAGGGCCTCGCCCTCGCCGACCTCGGCCATGGTGTCGCCGATACGCACGGTGATGCGCGCGTGCAGGTCGACCTGCTTGTGTTCGTAGGCGCGGTGGACCTCGTCCACGTCGGAGAAGGTCATGCCCTCGCCCTTGGCGTTCACCTTCTCGCGCGAGAGGTAGTACAGGCCCAGGACGATATCCTGCGACGGCACGATGATCGGCTCGCCGTTTGCCGGGGACAGCACGTTGTTGGAGGACAGCATCAACGTGCGCGCCTCCAGCTGGGCCTCCAGTGACAGCGGCACGTGTACGGCCATCTGGTCGCCGTCGAAGTCGGCGTTAAACGCCGCGCAGACCAGCGGATGCAGCTGGATAGCCTTGCCCTCGATGAGCACCGGCTCAAAGGCCTGGATGCCCAGACGGTGCAGCGTCGGGGCGCGGTTCAGCATGACCGGGTGCTCGCGGATCACCTCCTCCAGGATGTCCCAGACCTCGGGACCTTCCTTTTCGACCGCCTTCTTTGCGGCCTTGATGGTGGTGGCCAGGCCGCGGCGCTGCAGCTTGCCGAAGATGAACGGCTTGAACAGCTCCAGCGCCATGCGCTTGGGCAGGCCACACTGGTGCAAGCGCAGGGTCGGGCCCACCACGATCACGGAGCGACCGGAGTAGTCGACGCGCTTGCCCAGCAGATTCTGGCGGAAGCGCCCCTGCTTGCCCTTGATCATGTCGGCCAGGGACTTCAGCGGGCGCTTGTTGGTGCCGGTGATCGCACGGCCGCGGCGGCCGTTGTCCAGCAACGCGTCCACGGACTCCTGCAGCATGCGCTTTTCGTTGCGCACGATAATGTCCGGGGCGTTCAGCTCCAGCAGGCGACGCAGGCGGTTGTTGCGGTTGATCACCCGGCGGTACAGGTCGTTCAGGTCGGAGGTCGCGAAACGGCCGCCGTCCAGCGGCACCAGCGGACGCAGGTCCGGCGGCAGCACCGGCAGGACCTTCATGATCATCCACTCCGGCTTGTTCCCGGAATCGAGGAAGGACTCGACCAGCTTCAAGCGCTTGCCGAACCGCTTGATCTTCGTCTCGGACCCGGTCTCGGCGAGTTCCTGCCGCAGCTTGGCGGCCTCGGCCTGCAGATCCATCTCCTTGAGCAGGCTCAGCACGGCCTCCGCGCCCATCAGCGCGGTGAAGTCGTCACCATGCTCTTCCATCGCCTCGAGGTATTCCTCGTCGGTCAGGAGCTGGCGCTTCTCCAGCGTCGTGAAGCCGGGATCGGTCACGATGAAGGACTCGAAGTACAGGACCTTCTCGATATCCTTCAGCGTCATGTCGAGCAGCAGGCCGATGCGGGACGGCAGGCTCTTCAGGTACCAGATGTGTGCGACCGGAGAGGCCAGGTCGATGTGTCCCATGCGCTCGCGGCGCACCTTGGTCTGGGTCACTTCGACGCCGCACTTCTCGCACACTACGCCGCGGTGCTTCAGGCGCTTGTACTTGCCGCACAGGCACTCGTAGTCCTTCACCGGCCCGAAGATCTTGGCGCAGAACAGGCCGTCACGCTCCGGCTTGAAGGTCCGGTAGTTGATCGTCTCCGGCTTCTTCACCTCGCCAAAGGACCAGGAACGGATCTGGTCCGGGGACGCCAGACCGATGCGGATCGCATCGAATTCTTCCGGCTGGGTCTGCTGCTTGAACAGATTCAGGAGGTCTTTCATTCGCTTGCCTCACAAACTTGGTTTCGAGGGGCGCGCACGCCCCGTCGGATCACATTCGGATCGGAGAAGATCAGTCCTGCTCGAGCTCGATATTGATACCGAGCGCCTTGATCTCCTTCATGAGCACGTTGAACGACTCGGGGACGTTGGCCTCCATGTGGTGCTCACCGTCAACGATGTTCTTGTACATCTTGTTACGGCCCTGCACGTCGTCCGCCTTCACCGTCAGCATTTCCTGCAGGGTGTAGGCCGCGCCGTAGGCCTCCAGTGCCCAGACCTCCATTTCGCCGAAGCGCTGACCGCCGAACTGCGCCTTGCCGCCCAGCGGCTGCTGGGTGACCAGCGAGTACGGGCCGGTGGACCGCGCATGCATCTTGTCGTCGACCAGGTGGTTCAGCTTCAACATGTGCATATAGCCCACGGTGACCGGGCGGTCGAAGCCGTCCCCGGTGCGCCCGTCGTACAGCTGGGCCTGCCCCGTCTCGGGCAGGTCCGCCAGACGCAGCATCTCCTTGATCTCGGCCTCCTCGGCGCCGTCGAACACCGGCGTCGCCATCGGCACGCCGCCGCGCAGGTTCCGGCACAGGGTGATGATCTCGGCATCCGACATGGAGTCGAGGTCCACCTTGCGCTCGCGGTGGTTGTAGATCTTGTCGAGGAACTCGCGCAGCTTGGCGATCTCCGCCTGCACCTCGAGCATGCGGTTGATCTTGTCGCCCAGACCCTTCGCGGCCCACCCGAGGTGAACCTCCAGCACCTGCCCGACGTTCATGCGCGAGGGCACGCCGAGCGGGTTCAGGACGACATCGACCGGGGTGCCGTCCTCGAGGAACGGCATATCCTCCTCCGGCACGATCATCGAGATCACGCCCTTGTTCCCGTGGCGGCCGGCCATCTTGTCGCCCGGCTGCAGGCGGCGCTTCACGGCCACGTAGACCTTGACCATCTTCTGCACGCCCGGCGGCAGGTCATCGCCCGCGGCCAGCTTGGCCTTCTGGTGCTCGAACTTCTTCTCGAACGCCTCGTGCTGGTCCTTGATCTGGCGACCCAGGTCCTCCAGCTGGCTGTTGACCGCGTCGTCCTGCAGACGCACCTCGAACCACTTGTCGCGCGACAGGCCCTGCAGGTACTTCTTCGTGACCTTGGATCCGTCACCCAGGCCATCCGGCCCCCCGGCAGCGGTCTTGTTCACCAGCAGCTTCTCGACGCGAGCGTAGATATCGTCCTCGTAGATGCGCAGCTGGTCCTTCAGGTCCTTCTGCACCGCGGCGAGATCGTCGGCCTCGATCGATTTCGCGCGGGCATCCTTCTCGACACCGTCGCGGGTGAACACGCGCACATCGATCACCGTCCCCTCGATGCCGGATGGCACGCGCAGGGAGGTGTCCTTCACGTCCGAGGCCTTCTCGCCAAAGATCGCCCTCAGGAGCTTCTCTTCCGGGGTCAGCTGAGTCTCGCCCTTGGGCGTGACCTTGCCGACCAGGATGTCGCCCGGGTTCACCTCGGCACCGACATAGACCACGCCGGACTCGTCCAGCTTGTTCAGCAGCGACTCGGAGACGTTCGGGATGTCCGCGGTGATCTCTTCCTGGCCCAGCTTGGTGTCACGGGCGACACAGTTGAGCTCCTCGATGTGGATCGTGGTGTAGCGGTCCTCCTGCACCACGCGCTCCGAGATCAGGATCGAGTCCTCGAAGTTGTAGCCATTCCACGGCATGAACGCGACCATCATGTTCTGACCCAGCGCCAGCTCGCCCATGTCGGTGGACGAGCCGTCCGCGATGGCGTCACCGCGGGCGATCTCGTCGCCCACCGCGACCAGCGGACGCTGGTTGATGGAGGTGTTCTGGTTGGAACGCGAGTACTTGGTCAGGTTGTAGATATCCACACCCGGCTCGCCGGCGACGGTCTCGTCGTCGTTCACGCGCACCACGACACGCCCCGCGTCGACAGAGTCCACGGTCCCGCCGCGCTTGGCGACGATCGCGGAGCCGGAGTCGATGGCGACGGCGCGTTCGATACCCGTCCCCACCAGCGGCTTGTCGGCCCGCAGGCACGGCACGGCCTGACGCTGCATGTTCGCGCCCATCAGCGCGCGGTTCGCATCGTCATGCTCCAGGAACGGCAACAGCGCGGCCGCAACCGACACGATCTGTTTCGGCGAGATATCCATGTACTGGATCTTGTCCGGGGTCGAGATCGTGAACTCTTCCTGGTGACGGCAGGACACGAGGTCGTCGCTCAGACGACCCTCCTCGTCCATCGCCGCGTTCGCCTGGGCGATCACGTACTGGCTTTCCTCGATCGCGGACAGGTAGACGATCTCCTCGGTGACCTTGCCGTCCTCGACCTTGCGGTACGGCGTTTCCAGGAAGCCGTAGCGATTGGTGCGGGCGTACACTGCCAGCGAGTTGATCAGGCCGATGTTCGGGCCTTCCGGGGTCTCGATCGGACACACGCGGCCGTAGTGCGTCGGGTGCACGTCGCGCACCTCGAAACCGGCGCGTTCGCGGGTCAGGCCACCCGGCCCCAGGGCCGAGATCCGGCGCTTGTGGGTCACCTCGGACAGCGGGTTGTTCTGATCCATGAACTGCGACAGCTGGCTGGACCCGAAGAACTCCTTGACCGCGGCGGCCACCGGCTTCGCGTTGATCAGCTCCTGCGGCATCAGGCCTTCGCTCTCGGCGACGGTCAGGCGCTCCTTCACGGCGCGCTCCACGCGCACCAGGCCTAGCCGGAACTGGTTCTCCGCCATCTCGCCCACGCTACGGATACGGCGGTTGCCCAGATGGTCGATGTCGTCGGTGCGGCCGTTGCCGTTACGCAGGTCGATCAGCACCTTCAGGACATCCAGGATATCCTCCGGCGACAGCACGCCATCGCCCTCGTCGGTATCGCGACCGACGCGGCGGTTGAACTTCATGCGGCCGACGGCCGAGAGGTCGTAGCGATCCTCGGAGAAGAACAGGTTCGAGAACAGGTTCTCCGCGGCATCCTTGGTCGGCGGCTCGCCGGGACGCATGACCCGGTAAATCTCGACCTGGGCCTCGAGCTGCGTCTTGGTCGGATCCAGACGCAGGGTGTCCGACATGTACGGCCCGTGGTCGTAGTCGTTGGTGTAGATCGTCTGGAGGGTCTTCACACCCTCGGCGCGCAGCTTGTCCAGGAGCTCCTGGGTCAGGGCATCGTTGGCCGTGGCGATCAGCTCGCCGGTGGACTCGTCCACCACGCCCTTGGCCAGCACGCGGCCCACCAGGTATTCGTCCGGCACCCGCAGGGTGTTGATGCCGGCCTTCTCGATCTCCCGGATGTGTCGCGGCGTGATGCGGCGGCCGGCCTCGACAATGACCTTGTCACCATCGGTGATGTCGACCACGGCGGTCTCGCCGCGCATGCGTTCGGGGATCAGGTCCAGCTCGCCGCCGTCTTCGTCGAGCGTGAGTTGGTTGAAGTCGAAGAAGGTGGCCAGGATCTCTTCGGTATCCATGCCCAGTGCACGCAGCAGGATCGACGCCGGCAGCTTGCGGCGACGGTCGATGCGCACGTAGACCCCGTCCTTGGCATCGAACTCGAAGTCCAGCCAGGAACCACGGTACGGAATGATGCGTGCGTTGTAGAGCAGCTTCTGCGCGCTGCCCTGGGTCTTGCCCTTGTCGCTGTCGAAGAACACGCCCGGCGAGCGGTGCAGCTGCGACACGATCACGCGTTCGGTGCCGTTGATCACGAAGGTTCCGTTGTCGGTCATGAGCGGCATCTCGCCCATGTAGACCTCCTGCTCCTTGACCTCCTTGACCACGACGGAACCCGCCGGGGCTTCCTTGTCGTGGATCACCAGGCGCAGCAGCACGCGCAGCGGTGCCGCGTAGGTCACGCCACGGATCTGGCATTCCTTCACGTCAAACATCGGTTCGCCCAGACGGTAGCTCACGTACTCGAGCTGGACATGACCGGAATAACTGACGATAGGGAATACCGACTGAAACGCTGCATGCAGGCCAAGGGAATCGCGCCCGTCCGGCGCGTGGTCCGCCTGCAGGAAATCCCGATAGGAGGTCAACTGGGTTTCAAGCAGGTACGGGACGTCGAGGATCTGGGGACGCTTCCCGAAGTCCTTGCGGATACGTTTCTTTTCGGTATAACTGAGGGCCATGGCTTACCTCGGAGGCTAGCTGAACAACGCGGAACAAAACCCGCGCCACCACGGGCTGAGGCTGACGACCAAACGGCCGCCAGCCTCAGGGCTTCGTGATGTACACGAAAACAACAGGCGCAAGCGCCTTCTTACTTCAGTTCGACGGTGGCGCCCGCTTCTTCCAGCTCCGTCTTCATCTTCTCGGCCTCGTCCTTCGGCGCGCCTTCCTTCACGGTCGCCGGGACGCCTTCGACCATTTCCTTGGCTTCCTTCAGACCGAGACCGGTCAGGCCGCGAACAACCTTGATGACACCGACCTTGTTCTCGCCGAAGCTGGACATCACAACGTCGAACTCGTCCTTGGCTTCTTCGGCGGCGGCTTCGCCACCACCGCCAGCGGCCGGGGCGGCGGCAACGGCGGCCGCGGCGGACACGCCGAACTTCTCTTCCATCTCGCTAATCAGGTCCACAATCTCCAGGACCGTCATGTTGCCGATGGCTTCCAGGATATCTTCTTTCGAAACGGCCATTTCTTACTCTCCTAACGGGTCGAGCCCGAATTCATTCAGTACTTGCTGCAGAAAAAGGCTTGCAAAGGTTCAGGCTGCCTGTTTCTGGTCACGGATTGCTGCAACGGTACGCACCAGCTTGCCGGGGACCTCGTTCACCGTACGGGCGAACTTGTCGAGCGGTGCCTTCATGGTGGCGAGAAGCTGCGCAAGCGCCTCTTCACGTGTCGGCAGGCTCGCGAGGCGATCGAGATCGTTCGCGCCCATGAGCTGCCCACCAAAGGACACCAGCCGGACTTTCAGCTGATCGTTATCCTTGGCGAAGTCCTTCACCAGACGTGCCGCGGAGCTGGGCTCCTCCTCACTGAAGGCCAGGATCAGCGGGCCATGCAGTTCGGGCTGCATGCACGCGAAATCCGTGCCCTCGATCGCACGCTTGGCAAGGTTGTTCTTCACCACTCGCAGATAGACACCGGAGGACCGTGCCTGCCGACGCAGGTCGGTCATCTGCGCTACCGAGAGACCCCGATATTCCGCGGCGACCGCGGAATGTGCCGAGGCAGCAACCGTAGCCAGTTCCGAGACAATCACCTTCTTGTCATCGAGATTCAAAGCCACGTTGACTCTCCTCTAGTAAGACCACCCGGAGGTGATCGTGAAACCGGGCGAACCCGGTACTGCGGTGCTCCCGTCGCAGGTACTTCCTGAATCGGGTGACACCATCTGCGCAGGCTGGCGTATTAAGCCGGGACGGAAGCCCGGCGCCTGCGGTCTTGGATGGCGTGCCGCTTGCGCGACAGCCGACCAAAAACCGTTGTTCTTGCTTACAGGCTCAGCGAGCCCTGATCCACCTTCACGCCCGGGCCCATGGTGGTCGAGACCACCACGGCCTTGACGTACTGACCCTTGGAGGTCGCCGGCTTCATCTTGACCAGATCGGCCAGCAGGGCATTCAGGTTGTCGGTGAGCGAATTCGTCTCGAAGTCGGCCGCGCCGATTGTGCAGTGCACGATCCCGCCCTTGTCGGTCCGGTAGCGCACCTGGCCGCCCTTGGCGTTGGTCACCGCCGTGGCCACATCCGGCGTCACCGTGCCAACCTTGGGATTCGGCATCAGGCCACGCGGGCCGAGGATCTGGCCCAGCTGGCCGACCACGCGCATCGCATCCGGGGAGGCGATGACCACGTCGAAGTCCATCTGGCCGGCCTTCACCTGTTCCGCGAGGTCATCCATGCCGACGACATCGGCACCCGCTTCCTTCGCGGCGTCGGCGTTGGCACCCTGGGTGAACACGGCGACGCGGACGGTCTTGCCGTTGCCGTGCGGCAGCACGGTGGAACCCCGTACGACCTGGTCGGACTTGCGCGGATCGACGCCGAGGTTCACGGCGACGTCGACCGACTCGCGGAACTTCGCCTTGGGCAGGTCACGCAGGAGATCGAAGGCCTCGGCCACCGGGTACAGGCGACCCGGCTCGACCTTCTCGCGGATGGCCTGCATACGCTTGGAAAGTTTCGCCATGTCAGAGACCCTCCACTTCAAGGCCCATGCTGCGGGCACTACCGGCAATGGTGCGGACGGCCGCGTCGAGATCGCCCGCGGTCAAGTCCGGTTCTTTGGTCTTCGCGATCTCTTCGAGCTGAGCACGCGTGACAGTCCCGACCTTGTTGGTATTCGGCTGACCGGAACCGGACTGGATGCCCGCCGCCTTCTTCAGCAGGATGGCGGCCGGCGGCGTCTTGGTGATGAACGTGAAGCTGCGGTCCGCGTACACGGTGATAACCACCGGGATCGGCAGGCCGGGCTCCATTTCCTGGGTCTGGGCGTTGAACGCCTTGCAGAACTCCATGATGTTCACGCCGCGCTGGCCGAGCGCCGGGCCCACGGGCGGGCTCGGGTTGGCCTTCCCGGCCGGAACCTGAAGCTTGATATACGCTTCGATTTTCTTTGCCATGAGAACTCCCTCGGGTGCGAACGCCTCGCGGCTCCCCGATCAGCAGGTAACGACGCTTACGCGTCTCAGGTTTTCTCGACTTGATGGAACTCGAGTTCCACCGGCGTCGAGCGACCGAAAATCTGGACCGCCACCAGCAGGCGGCTCTTGTCGTAGTTGACCTCTTCGACCACGCCGTTGAAGTCGTTGAACGGCCCGTCGATCACGCGAACCATCTCGCCCACCTCGAACAGCACCTTCGGGCGCGGCTTCTCGGCCCCTTCCTGCATGCGCTGCAGGATCGCATCGGCCTCCTTGTCACTGATCGGGGCGGGACGATCGGCGGTCCCGCCGATGAAGCCGAGCACACGCGGAACGGCCTTGACCAGGTGCCAGGCCTCGTCGTTCAGGTCCATCTGCACCAGCACGTAGCCGGGGAAGAACTTGCGTTCGCTCTTGCGCTTCTGGCCGTCCTTCATCTCGACGACCTCCTCGGTGGGCACAAGGATCTCGCCAAAGTGGTCCTGCATGCCGAAGCGCTCGATGCGCTCCTCCAGGGACCGCTTCACCTGCGCCTCGAAACCCGAGAATGCCTGTACGACGTACCAGCGTAATGCCATGGTCGAGAATCCTGATGCTTATCCGATGAACCGACTGATGCCCCAGCCCAGGAACATGTCCAGGAGCCAGAGCATGATCCCCACCAGGATCACGACGGCAATGACGATCAGCGTGGTCTGGGTCGTCTCTACGCGGGTGGGCCACACCATCTTGCGCACCTCGGTGCGCGCGTTGCCCATGAAGCCGGCGAGCTGGCTGCCCTTGGCGGTCGTCATCGCGATCCCGATGGCAACCCCAACGACGGCGAGCAACCCGAGGACACGAATCAGAGTGGATTCGTCCTGGAACCAATAGAAGCCCATGACGCCGGCCACCAGCAGGGCCACGGCCACCGCGAGCTTGACGGTGTCAAGCACGCCGGTCTGTTCCGATTGTTCACTCATGAATATGTATCACCCGGTGCTGCCGCCATCCGGAAGATGGCAGGCCAGGAGGGACTCGAACCCCCAACCTGCGGTTTTGGAGACCGCTGCTCTGCCAATTGAGCTACTGGCCTAGAAATCGAATCGACAAGAAACAAACGCGAGAGACGACGCACCCGGCGCCGCCTCTCGCGATCGATCTGTCAACTTGTCTACTGTATCACTCGATGATCTTGGAGACGACGCCGGCGCCCACGGTGCGGCCGCCTTCGCGGATCGCAAAGCGCAGACCGTCTTCCATCGCGATCGGATTGATCAGGGACACCGTCATCTTGACGTTGTCGCCCGGCATCACCATCTCGGTGCCCTCCGGCAGCTCCACCGAACCCGTCACGTCGGTCGTGCGGAAGTAGAACTGCGGACGATACCCGTTGAAGAACGGCGTGTGACGACCGCCCTCTTCCTTGCCCAGGATGTACACCTCGGCCTCGAAGTGGGTGTGCGGGGTGATCGAGCCCGGCTTGCACAGCACCTGACCACGCTGCACGTCGTCCCGCTTGGTGCCGCGCAGCAGGATGCCGACGTTGTCGCCCGCCTCGCCCTGGTCCAGCAGCTTCCGGAACATCTCGACACCGGTGACCGTGGTCTTCTGCGTGTCGCGAATGCCGACGATCTCGATTTCCTCGCCAACCTTCACCACGCCACGCTCGACACGACCGGTCACCACGGTGCCGCGACCGGAGATCGAGAACACATCTTCCACCGGCATCAGGAACGCACCGTCCACCGCGCGCTCCGGCTCCGGAATCCAGCTGTCCATCGCCTCGACCAGCTTGTAGATCGCCGGGGCGCCCACTTCACTCTCGTCACCTTCCAGCGCCTTCAGCGCGGATCCGGTGACCACCGGAGTGTCGTCCCCCGGGAAATCGTAGGAGGACAGCAGGTCACGAACTTCCATCTCGACCAGCTCGAGCAGCTCCGGATCATCGACCATGTCGGCCTTGTTCAGGAACACCACGATGTACGGGACACCCACCTGACGCGCCAGCAGGATGTGCTCGCGGGTCTGCGGCATCGGGCCGTCGGCTGCCGACACCACCAGGATCGCCCCATCCATCTGCGCCGCACCCGTGATCATGTTCTTCACATAGTCCGCGTGACCAGGGCAGTCGACGTGCGCATAGTGACGCGTGTCGGACTCGTACTCGACGTGCGCGGTCGCAATCGTGATCCCGCGCGCCTTCTCTTCCGGCGCATTGTCGATCTGGTCAAACGCGCGGGCCTCGCTGCCGTACTTCTTGCCCAGCACCGCCGTCATCGCCGCCGTCAGCGTCGTTTTACCATGGTCCACATGACCAATCGTCCCCACATTTACATGCGGCTTCTTACGCTCGAACTTTTCCTTGGACATTTCTCGCTTCCCCGGATCGTGACGCCAAAACTCAACAGCGACGCAGGTTGTACGCTGACGTTAATATGGAGCTCATGACCGGATTCGAACCGGTGACCTCTTCCTTACCAAGGAAGTGCTCTACCGACTGAGCTACATGAGCCAAACTACTGTCAGGGCCTCGCCCGGCCTGGTATCGACCAGACCAGAACTGGAGCGGGTGATGGGAATCGAACCCACATCATCAGCTTGGAAGGCTGAGGTTCTACCATTGAACTACACCCGCAGAACCCTGACTTGCCGAACCACCGCCCGCTACTGGCCGCTGGTTTGAAAACTTGATGGTGGAGGGAGGAGGATTCGAACCTCCGAAGGCTGAGCCAGCAGATTTACAGTCTGCCCCCGTTGACCGCTTGGGTATCCCTCCTCAATCAAGCCGCGTATTCTGAACCAGCGCGAAGCACAGCGTCAAGCACTCCGCCACACCGCAGTTGCCGGAACCACCACAGCCTTGTCTTTCGCAGGGTTGCTTCCTATGATCGGGGGCCAAGCAGGGTGCGCCCGGTGTCCGCCACCGCGTTTCCCTTCCGCCGCGGACGCACGTACAGTGTGGCCCATCACAGGTTTGTACACGCAGAGGCCCATGGCGAACACCACTACGGCACCGCGGCTACCCGGGCTGGCGAAGCGCCTGGTCGAGGCCGGGCTGATCGCGGAGGACATTGCGTCCCAGTTGGTCGAGGAAGCGCAGGCGCAGCAGACCCCCCTGATGACGCTGCTGGCGACCAAAGGTCAGGTCACCGAGGCACGCCTGGTGGAGGCAGCTGCCGAGGAATTCGGGCTGCCGGTCTTCGATCTCGGCAGCTTCGAGCCCGAGCTGCTGCCCAAGGACCATCTCAACGAGAAGCTGATCCAGAAACACCACGCCCTGCCGCTGATGGCGCGGGGCAACCGGCTCTACATCGCCGTCTCCGATCCGACCAATCTCGGCGCCACCGACGAATTCAAGTTTGCCACCGGGATGCCGGTGGAGGCCGTCCTGGTCGAGCCGCACAAGCTCGACCGGCTGATCGACAGCGCCCTGAGCGCCGCCTCCTCGCTGATGGACGACCTTGGCGATGACGGGCTGGACAGCCTGGCCATCGAGTCGGGGGGCGACGACGAGAAGGACGCCACGGATACCGCCGAGGGCGCGGACGACGCCCCGGTGGTGCGCTTCGTCAACAAGCTGCTGATGGACGCGATCAATCGCAAGGCATCGGACATCCACCTCGAACCCTTCGAGAAGGACTTTCGCGTGCGCTTCCGCATCGACGGCGTGCTGCACGAGGTTGCCCACCCGCCGAATTCGCTGGCGCCGCGCATCACTGCGCGCGTCAAGGTGATGTCGCGCATGGACATCGCCGAGCGCCGTGTACCGCAGGACGGGCGCATCAAGCTGAAGCTGTCGCGCACCCGCGCGATCGACTTCCGTGTCTCGTCCCTGCCGACGCTGTACGGCGAGAAGATCGTGATGCGTATCCTCGACCCCAGCAGCGCCTCCATGGGGATCGACCAGCTGGGCTACGAGGAGCACCAGAAAGAGGCCTACCTGCGGGCGCTCAGCCGACCCTACGGGATGATCCTGGTCACCGGTCCGACCGGTTCCGGCAAGACCGTCTCCCTCTACACCGGGCTCGGCATCCTGAACACCGCCGACCGCAACATCTCGACCGCCGAGGACCCGTCCGAAATCAACATGGAGGGGGTCAACCAGGTCAACATCAACCCCAAGGTTGGCCTGACCTTCGCCAGCGCCCTGCGCGCGTTCCTGCGCCAGGATCCAGACGTGATCATGGTCGGGGAAATCCGTGACCTGGAGACCGCCGAGATCGCCATCAAGGCGGCCCAGACCGGCCACCTGGTGCTGTCGACCCTGCATACCAACGACGCGCCGCAGACGCTGACGCGCCTGGCGAACATGGGCGTGCCGCCATACAACATCGCCTCGTCGATCCTGCTGATCATCGCCCAGCGCCTGGCGCGGCGGCTGTGCCCGAACTGCAAGGAACCGGAAAAGCTCCCGGAAGAAGTGCTGCGCAAGGAAGGCTTCACCGACGCCGACATCCAGGCCGGGGTGAACGCCTACCGCGCGGTGGGCTGCGACCAGTGCACCAACGGCTACAAGGGCCGCCTGGGGATCTACCAGGTGATGCCGATCAGCGAGGAGATGCAGCGCGGCATCCTGGAGGGCTACAACTCCATGCAGCTCGCGGAACAGGCGCAAAAGGAAGGGATCGAGGACCTGCGACGCGCCGGCCTGGTGAAGGTAATGGGGGGGCTGACCAGCCTCGAGGAAGTCAATCGCGTGACCAAGGACTAGTGCCGCAAGGGGCACGGGTCACCAGCTACAGGGGGACAGGGGGATGGCCGACTCCGGGACGATCTACACCTGGGAAGGACTGAACAA